>CAYOGR010000151.1:0-4994 GCA_964403605.1 uncultured Chthoniobacter sp. | reverse complement strand
AGCGCCGTGAAATACCCGGGCTTCTCCCGCGACATCGTTTCCTTCGGGCTGCTGAAGGGTTCGACAGTCGAGGGCGGCGATATCGAGGTGCAGCTCGTTCTCTCGACCAACGACACCGCGATTGCCAAAAAAATCCAATTCGATGCCGTGGCCGCGCTGAAGTCGCTCCCGGGGGCGGGCCGCGTGGAAGTTAAAATCGATGTGCAGGCTCCCGCCGCCGCTCCGGCGGGCTCGGTCGGGCCTCAGAAAATCGAGGGCGTTCGCCATGTCATCGCCGTGGCCAGCGGCAAGGGCGGCGTGGGCAAATCCACCGTGGCGGCGAACCTCGCCCTCTCTCTCGCCCGCTCCGGCGCGAGGGTCGGCCTGTGCGATTGCGATATTTACGGGCCGAGCATCGCGCTGATGTTTGGCGGCGCGAACGAGCGTCCCACCGCCGACGACGAGAACCGCATCATCCCGATCGAACGCCACGGCGTGGCGCTCATGTCGATGGGTTATCTTTTGGATGACGGCTCGCCGGCCGTGCTGCGCGGGCCGATGGTCACGCGCTACACCCAGCAATTTCTCCGCCAGGTGGTCTGGGGCGAGCTGGACTACCTCATTCTCGACCTGCCGCCGGGCACCGGCGACATCCAGCTCACCATTGTTCAGACGGTCGCGCTCGCGGGTGCGGTGATTGTCACCACGCCGCAGGAAGTCGCATTGATCGATGCCCGAAAGGCCGTGGCGATGTTCGGAAAAACGAATGTCCCGATCCTCGGCATCGTGGAAAACATGAGCTACTTCCTCTGCCCCGGAGACGGAAAGCGCTACGACATTTTCGGCACGGGTGGCGGCGGGCGCGAGGCGGCGAAGCTCCAGGTGCCGCTTCTCGGCGAGGTGCCGATCGAGCCTCTGGTGCGGGAAGCGGGAGATACCGGTCGTCCCGCCGTGGAGGCGCATCCCGAAAGCGCGGCGGCGGGGGTTTTTCGAGGAATCGCCGAAAAAATCCGCCAAGCCGTGGCCTGACGCGCGGGAGGTCAGTTCGCCTCCGGCTGTCTGGCCACACGGGAGGAGTGGGCATCGAGCTTCTCGGTGATCGTTTGGTTTTTGGGGTCGAGTTGGAGGGCCTTGTGCCAATACAGAACCGCCTTGGCGGTCTGGCCGAGTTTTCCGTAAACATCGCCGATGTGGTCGAACACCACGGGGTCGGGCTCCTCCAAGGCCTCCGAGGCCCGGAGCAGCTCCACAAGCGCCTCTTCATGCCGGCCCTGCCGGTAAAAGACCCAGCCGAGGCTGTCCATGTAGGCTCCGTTGCCGGGGTCGAGTTCGAGCGCGCGGCGGATGAGCAGCTCGGCCTCGTCGAGGTTTTCGCCCCGGTCGGCCCACATGTAGCCGAGGTAATTGCAAGCCTGGGCCGATCGCGCCGGGTCGAGCGCGATGGATTTTTTCAAAAGCTCCGCCGCTTTCACATAGTGGCCCGCCCGCTCGGCGGCTCCGCCGTAGCTGAGGAAAAACTCGCTGTCCAGCAGCGCGGGGTTCGAGTTCGCGGCGGTCACCAACGCGCGTTCGAAGGCCATCATTGCCGCCGCATGGTTCCCGGTTTGGCTGAGGGTGATCGCGCGCAGAACCGTGAATCCGGTGATGTAGGGAAACTTCGTCTCCGCCTCGGTCGCAGCCTGGAGGGCCGCCGCGTGGTCGCCCGCCCGGAGGGTGGTGCGAATGATTTCCTCGTGCCGTCGGGGATCGATGGGGGCCAGTAGGAGCGCCTGGCGCATCGTCACCGCCGCGCTGGCGAACTCCCCGCGAAGGAGGTGGATTTTGGAAAGCTGGTCGTAGGCGGCGAGGTTCACGGGGTTCTCCGCGACGATCCGGGCGAGGAGCTCCGCCGCGCGGTCGTTCTCGCCGAGTTGAACGAGCGCCTGTGCGAGTTTTTCCCGGACGCCTTCGAGGCCGGGTTGGAGCGAGAGGGCTTTTTCGTAAAGCTCCACGGCTTGGCGGAGTCGTCCGCCCAAGGCGTGGAAATCTCCGGCACGGGCGAGGACTTCGGCATTTCCTTCCCCGAGTTTTTCGATCCGCTCCAGGAGCGCGGGGATTTTTTCCTGCGTCTCGACCGCCGTCGTGCGGCGCGAGCGGGCGACTTCTCGGAGCCTCAAATCCGCGATCGCGAGGAGAAAGTCCACATCCGCCCCCTCGATTCGCTCGGCCCGCTGGAACAACGGTTCGATCTTGTGGCTTTGTCCGGCGGCTCGGTGGATTTCCCAGAGAAGTTCGTAGGCCGACTTGTTCGTCGGTTCGATCTGGAGGGCATCGAGGCCGTGCTTTTCCGCCAGCAGGGGCTTTTGCAGGTGGCGCAAATAAACGCTCGCCAGCGCCAGCGACGGGGTGGGGTCGTTCGGGGCCGCTTTTTTCGCGTCTTTGAGGATGGAGAGCGCCTCGGGTGTTTCGCCGCGATGGAGGTGGTGTTGCGCCACATCCACGGCGAGTTCGGTGAATCCGGGATCCAAAAACAAAACGCGCTGCTTGGCGGGCAGAGCGGCGTCGGGACCGAATTCCTCCTCGAGGAAGAGCGACTGCAGGTAGTGGGCATGGGCCTCGGCAGTCCTTTCCCGCTGCGGGCCAAGCTCGAAGGGCTCCGGGCGCTGGAATTCCTCCGGCCTCATCCAATCGGCTTGGTAAGCCGCGAGAGGGGATTGGGAAATCCCAATTGCGGCGCCGGCCGCGAGGACCGCAGCGCCTCCCGAGCGGCGAAACCATGCCCTCAGACCTTGCATCCTTTGGAAGCTACCCGATCGGTGCTTCTTTTCCACTTTTTCTTGAAGCCGGGAAATTTGGGTAGGCGCCGGTTCGGGCGAGTATCCACCTTTTCGCCTTGCCGCCGGGCGTCGCGCCGTCAGACTCCGCGGCCCATGGCGAACAACGACGAGCTGGTATTGGTGGTGAGGCGGAGTTTTTTTGACGAGATCGGGAGCTTCCAGGGTCTCTGCGCGGCGGTGGACGACTACCTGCCGAGGTTTTTGCTCAAGGAGAACAATTTTTTCGCGGCGCGCTCCACGGCCGAGGACGATCCCTCGCTCAAGCAGATCATCCCGTATGCCGTTTTCCTGCATGGGGGCAAAATCCTCCACTACACGCGCGGGGCGAAATCCGGCGAGAAGCGGCTTGTCGCCAAGGCCTCGATCGGCATCGGTGGCCACATCAACGACACCGATGAGAGCCTGCACTTCGATCAATCGACCTACCACAATGCCGTCCAGCGCGAGATCCGCGAGGAATTGCGACTCGGCGGCGGCTTCA
Organism: uncultured Chthoniobacter sp.; assembly: GCA_964403605.1. Lineage (GTDB taxonomy): Bacteria > Verrucomicrobiota > Verrucomicrobiia > Chthoniobacterales > Terrimicrobiaceae > UBA967. Next base: position 1,718 of record CAYOGR010000151.1, on the reverse strand, counting down.
CCCAGCGCGCGGTGGCGTTGATCAACGACGACTCCACGGAGGTCGGCAGCGTGCACCTCGGCGTGGTGCATCTGGTGGATTTGGAAAACGACGATGTCCGCGCGGGCGAAAAGGCGATCGCGGAACTCGGCTTCGCAACCCGGGAGGAATTGCTGGCGCGGCGCGAGGGATTCGAAACCTGGTCGCAGATCGTGCTCGATGCCCTGCCGGACCTGCTCGCGCGCTGAGGGCGAAGATCGGCTTTGCCAAGCCGCCCCGCCTGTGCGTTGATTTTCGCCCATGTCCAAGCACGACATCCAAAACACCCCGCAAGACCGGATCCAATACCGGGAATACAAGATCATCCTTCAGCCCCAGCACTTCACGACGGCGCAGGCCTTCAAGGATTTCTGGCACCTCGTCAAATCGACCGCGAAGAAGTTCGATGTGAAGGTCAAGGAGGCGGAGAGCGCTTTCGAGAGCCAGGTGCGGGAGGTTTTGTTTTTCGACACCGGGGATTTCGCGCTCTACCGGAACCATTTTATTTTCCGCCTTCGCACGCACTACAAAGGCGGCTGGCCGGATGGCATCCCCGAGGTGACCTTCAAATTCCGGCATCCGGAGTTTGAAAAGGCGGCGGCGGTCGATGTGCGGCCGGGCCGGAGCGGCGGTATCGCCCGCATCAAGTTCAAGGAGGAACTCCTGCCGCTCCGCGAGACCCTCGGAGGGGTGCGATCGATTTTTTCCCACAACTGCGTTCTGGCCAAGCCGCGCGAGGATTTGGACATGGCCGTGAAGGATCTCGCGGTCGCGTTTCCAGCCGTCGGGGTGCTCGAGGCCGACCATGATTCGCCCTTGCGATTGGTCAACGACATGGCTGTCGAGGAGGTGCAGGTGAATGTCGGCGAGTTGCATTTTGGAAATGGGTTCAATGGCAAAACCACGATCGCCGTCTGGCGCACGCGGAAATTCGAGAAGGCCTTCTGCGGGGAGTTTGCGTTCCAGTGCCGGTTCGACAGCGAGGACGACCTGCACAAATCGAGCCTCCGCCGCGCGGAGGATTTCTACAAGACGCTCCAACTCGACGCGCATGATTGGGTCTCGCTCGGCACCACCAAGACCGCGCTCGTTTACCAACTCGGCCAACCCTCCCATGCCACCCGAAGCGAGTAACCGCCCGACGATCGCGGAAATCTTCCGGGCGTTTGCCAAGATCGGCGCGACCAGCTTCGGCGGCGGTCTTGTCGCCTACCTCCGCGACGCCCTCGTGGTGGAGAAAAAATGGATGGACGAGGAGGAATTCCTCGCCGCGCTGGAGATCGGGCAAACGCTCCCCGGCCTCAACTCCGTGAATGTCTCGATCATCGCCGGGCGTCATCTTGCCGGGCCGATGGGATCGGTTGCGGCGGCCTCGGGGATTATCTTGCCGGGGGTCTTGGTGCTGGTGGTTCTGGGGCTTCTTTACGACAAGTTCCGCCACAACCCCGATGTCGCCGCCGCGCTCGCGGGGGTCGCCGCCGCCTCTGTAGGCTTGCTTTTGCAGGTGACTCTGAAAATCGGCGCGAAGCAATTTTCAAACCTGCGGGATTTTTTGTTCGTCACCGCCACTTTTGTCATGGTGGCGTTTTTTCATGTCTCGCTGCCGACGGTTTTGTTTCTTGTGGCGCCGATCGCCATCATTCTCTGCCGCCCGAAAACCCAGCCCAAGCCATGAGCGATCTTGTCCGGTTGCTGAATGT
>CAYOGR010000150.1:0-5136 GCA_964403605.1 uncultured Chthoniobacter sp. | reverse complement strand
TCCAGAGTGAGGAGGCGGGTTCCGCGCTTGGCCGAATCGAACAGGGATTTCAGGAAACGCTGACGGGACGCCGTGTGACCGGCGATGACACGATCCTCGGGATGCCGAAACGCGATTTGGAAGCGCGAGTGAAACATTCCTGCCGGCTCGAGAAGGCGTTCCTTTTCCAAATGGGCGATCACCGTTTCCAAAACCAGTTGCCGGATGTCGGTGGTGCGCGACAGGTCGTATCGGCTGATGTCGAACTCCTCGCCCTGACGCAGCAGATGGTCCACCAAGCGGCGAAGCGAGGCCTCATCCGGCGTGTCGCCCAGAATGAAATTGCGGAGAACAATGAGATCGTCCGCACAGGCGAGCATTTCGCAACGGGAGGGCAATCCGTCACGGCCCGCGCGCCCGATTTCCTGCTGATAATTCTCCAGCGTCTTTGGCAGATTGAAATGAATCACCGTGCGGATGTCCGCCTTGTCGATCCCCATGCCGAACGCAATCGTGGCGACAATGATGTCGCACCGGCCCTGCATGAAGTCGTCCTGGGCCGAAGCGCGCACCTCGTCGGCCATGCCCGCGTGGTAGGCCCTCGCGGAGAGAGCGTAGGATTTTAAATACTCGGCGACTTTTTCAGCGGTGTGCTGAAGGGTCACATAAACGATGGCCGGATGGCGGGATTTTTCGCGGAGGCGCTCCACGAGCAGATCCAGTCGCTCCGCATCGGAAGCCGGGGTGACATGGATCGAGAGGTTGCGGCGATGGAACGAGGTGAGGGTGCAGTCCGCCTTGCGAATGCCGAAGCCTTTGCGGATTTCCTCGGCCACGGTTGGCGTCGCGGTCGCGGTCAGCGCCAGCACGCGCGGGATGCGAAGTTTTTTTGCCAGAGCGGCGAGCCGCAAGTAGTCCGGCCGGAAATTGTGTCCCCACTCCGAAATGCAATGCGCCTCGTCGATGGCCAACAGGCTGGGCGGGTTTTTGCGGAGGCGCGCGACGAAAGCCTCGCTGGCAAACCGCTCCGGAGCGACATAAAGCAACTTCAGGGCCCCCGAGGAAATGGCCGCGAGAACCTCCGCGTTCTGATCGGCTGTGAGTGTTGAATCCAACCGCGCAGCCGCGATGCCGCGTTTCCGAAGGGCATCGACCTGATCCTTCATGAGCGCGATCAAGGGCGAAACCACGATAGTAAGCCCCTCAAGAAGCACCGCCGGGAATTGGTAGCAAAGCGACTTGCCCGCGCCCGTCGGAAAAATGGCCAGCGCATGGCGACCCTCCAGCAGCGTTTCAATCACGCGCCGCTGCCCCTCGCGAAACCCGGCGTGACCGAAATGACGCTGCAAATCCCCCTCCAAATCCCGTCCGCTCATCATGGAACCGGATTCAAGCGATTCGGCCCCCATCATGCAAATCAAGTAGCGTTCCTTTTTGTAGCAATGTTTGAGAGGTGGATAAGCGAAGAGCGCTGGTCCCTCGAGGCTCGCCTCGAGGGACGCGATTTGCTCAGATGATTCCCGTGCGCGGGATTCCATTCGAGTGGATTGATAAATCGGCTGTGCCGCTGGAGATCGACTTCGGCTGCCATCGCGGGGCTTTTCTGATCGGCATGGCGGCGTTGCATCCGGGAGTGAATTTTCTCGGCATCGAGAAGCAGGTCGACCGCGTGGAAAAATGCAACGCCCGTGCGGTGCGACTCGGCCTGCCGAATGCCCGCGCGATTCAAGGCATCGGCGATCAAGCCTTGGAAGATCTCCCGCCCGCGAGCGTTTCGGTTTTTCACCTGTATTTTCCGGACCCCTGGCCAAAGCGCCGGCATGCCTCCCGCCGGGTGTTTCAGAAAGCGTTTCTGGCAGAAATCCGTCGCGTCCTTCGTCCCGAGGGAATTCTTCGACTGATGACCGACGACGGGCCTTATTTTCGAGAGATGCGAGAAATCACCGCCGTGGGTTGGAAAGAAATCCCGTGGGAGGATGGACGCGAGACGGTGCCAACGGCTTTCGAGACCACCTTCCGCAAGCTGGGCCAATCTCCGTTTCGAGCCGCGCTGGTTCCCGAGGGTTAGTTTTTTCTGTAAATTCGACGCAGGGGATGCTCGTCGAGGACATTCGCGTGGATTCCTCCGAGCTTGGACGGGTCGTAGAGCTGGATGCCGACATAGTAATAAATCGGGCAGATGGGCACGGCTTGCCGAACCAGCAAATCCTCCGCCTGCCGGAGAATTTGAAAGCGCCTGTTCGGATCGAGTTCCCGCGCCGCCTCCCCGATGAGCCGGTCATAATCGGCGCTGCTCCACCCGGTGCGGTTGTTGCCGCCGCCGGTGAGAAACATGTCGAGAAAGGTGTTGGGATCGGGATAGTCGCCGACCCAACTGGAGCGGGCGATGTCGTAATCCAGCAGCGAGAGCGAGTTCAGATACACCTTCCACTCCTGGCGGGCGAGGTTCACATTCACTCCCAATTCCTCGCGCCACATGCTTTGAAGCTCCACGGCGATCGCCTCGTTCAATTCGCTTTTGCTGTAAAGGTAGGTGACATTTGGAAATCCCTCCCCGTCCGGGAATCCCGCCTCGGCGAGCAACTGGCGCGCCTCCTCGGGATCATACCCCAAGCCCTCCGTGCCCTCGTAGCCGGGGATGCCGGGAGGCACGAATCCCGGCGCCGCCAACTCGCCAGCCCGCGTGATTTTTTCAACGATTCGTTTTTTGTCCACCGTCAGCGAGAAGGCCCGTCGGACTCGCTCGTCGGTGAACGGCCCTTTCGCGCAGTTGTAACGAAGGAAGTAGATTCCGAGGAACGGCGCGGCGTGGAAATCCTCGCGTTTCTTCAAATCCTCCAGCAGCGCGGGCGGCGCGAGCCCCTTGTCCATCAACAAATCCGCCAGTCCACTCGCGTAAAAATTGAACGCCACATTCGCATCGGAGATCGGCAGCACATCGATGGTCTCCAGCGCGACCCGGGCGCGATCCCAATAATGCGGGTTTTTGTGGAGACGGATCTTGTCGTTGATCCGCCAGCTTTCGAGCGCATAGGCCCCATTGCCGACGAGTTTGCCGGGCTTCACCCAATCATCGCCGAATTGCTCGATCCGGCGCACGGGCACCGGGTGCAGCGTTGGGAACGCGCAGAGTTGGATAAAGTAGGGGGTGGGGTTCTCGAGTTCCACCACAAGGATCCGTGCATCCGCAGCCCGAACGCCCACTTGCGTGAAGTCGTCGAGCTTCCCTTCGGCAAAAGCCTGCGCGTTTTTGATCGGAAAGAGTTGGTAGTTGTATTGCGAGCCGGTCGAGGGCGTGAGGGTTCGTCGCCAGCTTGCGACGAAATCCTCCGCCGTGAGCGGCGAGCCGTCGCTCCACTTGGCGTCCGAGCGCAAATGGAATGTGTAGGTTTTCCCGTCCGCCGACACCTCCCAGCGCTCCGCCACCCCTGGCACGGCTTGACCGTTCTCGTCGTAGGCGCAGAGTCCCTCGAAGAGCGCATTCACCACGCGCCCCTCGGGTTGCCCCGTGATGATGGCGGGGTCGAGCGTTTCCGGCTCCGCTCCGTTGACAAAAACCAGATCGGCCCGCCGGGAATCCTCGCCGCATGCCGCCAGCGCGAGCGTTAGAATTGCCATGCAAAGCCATCGTATGGCGCGTAAAGTCATAGACTCCATGAAATCCGGAATCCGACCCGCTGCAATGCTGATCGCCCTGTTTCTTGCCGGATGCGCCTCCCGGCCGCCGCTCGCCACCGTGCCTTCGGTGGATTTGAAGCGCTACGAGGGCCGCTGGTTCGAGATCGCCAAGTATCCAAATTGGTTCCAGCGCTCCTGCGCCTCGGACACCACCGCGCAATACACCGCCCAACCCGACGGCACGATCCGTGTTCTCAACCGGTGCAAGCAGGCCGACGGAAAATTCCGCGAAGCCAAAGCCATTGCCACCGTTGTTCCCGGCTCGGGGAATGCGAAACTCCGGGTGCGCTTCGGCGGCAGCCCGATTGCGGGCGACTACTGGATCATCGGCCTCGATGAAAAAAACTACTCCTGGGTTCTTATCGGCCACCCGTGGCGCCAATTCCTGTGGATCCTCGCGCGGGAGCCGCGACTGGACGACGCCACCTACGAACAAATCGTCTTGCTTGCCGAGGCCAAAGGATACAAACGGTCTCGCATCGAACGAACGATCCAAACCCTACAGCCATGAGCCCTAATTTCCGCCGTGCCCGCGATTATTTTTTCCGTGCCTGCCGCCTCCAATGCGTGGAATGCGGCACGAAGCCGATCTTCACCCCGCTCCTGAAAGTCCGTTCGCTCAGCGACTATTTTGCGCCGTTGGATGGATGTCCGCGATGCGGGTATGCCTATGAGCGCGAGACCGGCTACTTCCTGCTCGCCATCTGGGCCATCAATTACGGCGTCGGCAGCCTTGCCGGGATCGCCTTCTATTTCTATCTGGAGTTCAATTACCGGCTCCCGCTGCCCACCCTGATGGCCAGCGTGATTTTGCCAATCGTCGCCTTCAATATTCTCTTCGCGCGGCACTCCAAGGCCTTTTTCCTGGCTCTCGACCACTACTTCGATCCCCACAAAAAAAACGACTCCAGCGGCGATGGCGGCAGCGGAAAAGAAAACCCGCCGCCGGCCCCGGCCCCCACCGCGCCACAAACCTCGCCCGTTCCCAAAGAGCCCGCCGTATTGGTTTAGGATCTACCAAGGTCTCCAAGGTTGTGGAGATTCGAAGGGGCTGCTCTCCAGAAGTCCGGAAAGGATCAGCTCTTGGTATCACTCCTCGCCAAGGAGGAATTGGAAGTCGGAGAGGGTGAGGGCTTGGGCGAAATTTTCTTCGCCGAGGATGTCCTGGGCCAACGCGCCTTTTTGTTTTTGGAGACGCCGGATTTTTTCCTCGATGCTGTCTTTGACGATCAAGCGGTAGGCGAAGACGGTTTGCTTCTGGCCGATGCGGTGGGTGCGGTCGATGGCTTGGGCCTCGACGGCGGGATTCCACCAAGGGTCGAAAAGGACGACATAGGCGGCGGCGGTGAGGTTGAGGCCGGAGCCGCCGGCTTTGAGGCTGATAAGGAAAACGGCGGGGCCTTCGTGGGTTTGGAATTCCTGGACGAGCGCGCCGCGGTCTTCGGTGGAGCCGTCGAGGCGGAAGGATTTCCATTCGCG
>CAYOGR010000149.1:0-5161 GCA_964403605.1 uncultured Chthoniobacter sp. | reverse complement strand
TTGGAGGGAGGCGAGATCCGCATCGACCATGATTTTCACCAACTCCGGGAAGCGGACTTTGGGTTCCCAGCCGAGTTGTTTTTTGGCTTTGGCGGGGTCGCCGATGAGGAGGTCGACTTCGGCGGGGCGTTCGTAGCGGGCGTCGTATTTGATGTGTTTCTCCCAATCGAGGCCGACATGGGCGAAGGCGTGTTCGACGAATTCCTTGACGGTGTGCGTCTCGTTGGTGGCCACGACATAGTCGTCGGGCTGGTCTTGCTGGAGCATGAGCCACATGGCTTCGACATACTCGGGCGCGTAGCCCCAGTCGCGCTTGGCGTCGAGGTTGCCGAGGTAGAGGTGCTCTTGCTTGCCGAGTTTGATGGCGGCGACGGCGCGGGAGATTTTGCGGGTGACAAAGGTTTCGCCGCGGCGCGGGGACTCGTGATTGAAAAGAATCCCGTTCGAGGCGTGCATGCCGTAGCCCTCGCGATAGTTCACGGTGATCCAGTAGGCATACATCTTGGCGGCGCCATAGGGGCTGCGGGGCCAGAACGGGGTGGTTTCGGTTTGGGGAACGGCTTGCACCTTACCGAACATTTCGGAGCTGGAGGCTTGGTAGAAACGGGCCTTCACGCCGGCTTCGCGCATGGCTTCGAGGATGCGAGTCGTGCCGAGGCCGGTGACATCGCCGGTGTATTCGGGGATGTCGAAACTCACGCGCACATGGCTCTGGGCACCCAGGTGATAGACCTCGTCGGGCTTGAGGTCGTAGATGAGCTTCACGAGATTCACCGAGTCGGCGAGGTCGCCGTAGTGGAGAAAAAGCCGGACGCCGTTGATGTGTGGGTCTTGATAGAGGTGGTCGATGCGAGCGGTATTGAAGGTGCTCGCGCGGCGGATGATTCCGTGGACCTCGTAGCCTTTGTGGAGAAGCAGGTCGGCGAGGTAGCTGCCATCCTGCCCGGTGATGCCGGTGATGAGTGCTTTTTTCATGCGGTGGTTGCGAAAATCTTGGCGCAGAGAGTGGATTTGTGCCGAGAGGAACGCAAGCGGTGTTTCGTATCTGCACCCTTCACCTCGGGGGATTTTCGAGGAGGTGGCGACCAAACACTCCCGAACGGGCTTACACCCGCAGGGCGCCGAAGCAGGTCCTCACTCGGCGGGCGAGTTGGGCCGCTCGGTGGAAGCTTCCTCAGGGGTGGCCTCAGGAGCGGGCTCGGGAGCTTTGGCGGATGGGGCAGGGGATTTCGGCGGTGAGGAGGGTTTGGGAGTGGTTTGACGGCGGGGAATTTCGAGGCCCTTGGTGGCGTAATCCACGACATGGCCTTGGTGGAGGAGCCAGTAGAAATCCCGCAGCAGGGCGGTCTCGCGCGCGGCGGGGTCGGAGTCCTCAGGCAGGGTGACCTGCGCAAGCAATGCCTGCCATTGCTTGGCGCGGGGCTCGGCGGGATGGCTCTCGAGGTAGTCGAGGATGGCGGAGAGGCTGGCCGAAACAGGATTCGCTGCCCGGTCGAGTGGTCGGGGCCGCGCGACCGAGACATAGGTGATGTTTTCGTGGGCCTTGAAAATCTGGAGTCCGGCCTTGTTGAATTCCTGTCCGAGCAGATGCGCGACGGGAAGGGGAAAGCGGAGCAGGTTGTCGAGTTCGCGCCGGGTGAACTCGATCACGGCGGGTGCGGAGTCGTTCACGGCAGCGGAGCCGGGAACGGTGAAGTTCGCGCCGGGATCCAAAATTTCTGCCGCAGCGAGATTTTTCAGGAAGTGCTCCTCGACCTCGGCGAGGTTGGCGAGCGTCTGGGCTTCGGCGCCCTCGGTGGTTGCGAGGGGATGGAAAACATCTCGCGTGCTTTGCTCCTGCTTCCATTTGTTGATCGACTCCTCGTCGCGGAGCATGCGGATTCGGGCCTTGTAGATATCGAAAGGCACATTCGCGAACCGCTCGCCATGAATCCGGCGGATCCGGAGCTGGTAGTCATGGTGGTTCGGCGGCCCGAGGAAAACCCCGCTCATTCCGCACTGGGCGATGACGGGATAAACGCCTTTCGGCGCCTCGACCTCGATGCTTTCGCGCCGGTAGAACGAATCCAGATGCGATTGGAGTATCCATTTGGCCGCGTCATTTTGATTCAGCCAAAGTGTGCCGTCCTTCACACATTGAAAAAAAGCGGGACCGTCCTTGCGGTGGAACTCGATCAGGAACCGTGGGGATTTTTCGAGAACGAGGCGGGCGAGTTCGAAAAGCGCGTAGGCCTTGGCGGAGGTCTTGATTTGCTTGATCAGACCCTCGACGCCGCGGGGCTCCGGCAGAAATTTCACCTCCCAGCCCTTGAGTTCGGGAACGGAGCGGTCCTGCGTGGCGGCGGGACGATCTGGACGGCCGCCACGGTCTCCATCTTTGCGGAAGGGCGGTTTTCTTCCGGCGGACCCGTGGGGCTTGTCCCCGTCGGGGCGGCGGGATTTGTCGCGAGGATCGCCGCCCTGTGGACGGGCGAGGCGTTGGGTCTTGGGAGGTTTGCGGCGATGGCGAAAATCGGATTCCTCCCGATCATGGGAGATGCGGTCGTCTTGGCGTGAACCCGGACCATCATCGGAGAAGCGAGAGAGTTTTTGAGGACTCGAGGATTCCTTCACCCACGCGGGTTGGAAACTTTTCAGCAAATCCATTTCCAGGCTGGAAAGGTTTTGGGGGTGATCTTCTTGGCTCATATCTGGACCCGCATGGCGTGGGGACGATGGCGCACCCGGTCCCGGCGGGCAAGCCAATTGTGGTGATAAAAGGCGAAGCGTTCGCGCGTCAGGCGATTCCCGAATCCTTGAGGCGTTGCTCGATGTCGCTCGCTTGGAGCGCGTCGGTCAGTTCCGCGAGATCGCCTTGCAGGATGCGGTCGAGCGAGTAGAGCGAGAGCTTGATCCGGTGGTCGGTTACGCGGTTCTCGGAGAAATTGTAGGTGCGGATTTTTTCCTCGCGTCCACCGCCACCTATCAGGCTTCGCCGGTGGGCGGAGTATTTTTCCTCCTCCTCGCGGCGTTTGTCCTCCAGCAACCTCGCCCGCATGATTCGCAGAGCCGCCTCTTTGTTCTTCTGCTGGCTGCGTCCATCCTGGCAACGAACGATGCGACCCGTGGGAATGTGCATCACCTGCACGGCGGAGTCGGTGGTGTTCACCCCCTGGCCGCCCGGCCCTCCCGCACGGCAGACCTCGATCCTCAAATCCTCGGGCTTGATTTCGATATCCACCTCCTCGGCTTCGGGCATCACCGCGACGGTTGCCGTGGAGGTGTGGATGCGCCCCTGCGCCTCGGTCGCGGGAACGCGTTGGACGCGGTGGACGCCACTCTCGTATCGGAATCGACGAAAAACCGCATCGCCGGAAATTCGAAAAACCACTTCGCGAAATCCTCCCAGATCGGCGGGGCTGGATTCCATCGGCTCCACCTTCAAGCCCAGCGACTCGGCGTAGCGCGAATACATGCGGTAGAGGTCGGCGGCGAAAAGAGCGGCCTCTGTTCCACCAGTGCCGGCGCGGATTTCCACAATGGCATCCCGATCCTCGTCCGGCTCGGGCGGCAGCAGGGCGATTTGCACCGCGCGCTCGAGTGCCGGCAGATCCGCCTCGATCCGCGAGATTTCCTCGCGGGCCATCTCGGCGAGTTCCTTGTCTCCCGATTCGGCCAGTTCGCGATTCTCCGCCAGTTCCCGCCCGGCCTTTGAAAACGCCTCCCACTGGGCGAGCAGTTCCTTGGTGGAACCATGCTCGCGCAAAACCTCGCGGGCGTGGGCGGGGTTGTCGAACAAGCCGGATGTCGCGATCTCTCTCTCGAGTTCCTCGAAGCGCCGCCGCTTCCGCTCCACCATCGGTTCAAAATCCATAAAGAAACAAAAACGGTAAACGGGAGGTCGTCCCGTTTACCGTCTGGAAATCCGAAGCAGCGATCTAGGGCTTTTTCGTGGCGCGAGGAGCGCGCACGGTGCCGTAGCGTTTCTTGAACTTGTCGACGCGGCCGGCGGTATCGACGAACTTCTGCTCGCCGGTGAAAAACGGATGGCAAGCCGCACAAATGCCGAGCTTGATGTTCTGCTTGGTCGAGCGCGTCTTGTAGGTCGCCCCGCAAGCGCAAACAATCACGGTTTCTTGATAATCGGGATGAATTTCTGGCTTCATTTGGAAAAGGGTGCAAAGACTACCGCGATTTTTTCCCGTGGCAACACCATTCCATTTTCGAAAATTCCTCGCCGCCATCTGCCTGGCCGGGCTGGCATCTCCCCTGCACGCCGCCGAGACCTCTTCCGCTCCACCCCGCCCCGCGCTTCTCGACCTCGCCGTGGATGCCCTCGGCGGCCACATGGTCGAGATTTGGAAAACCCCGCTCTTCACCCTCAGCGATCCGGTTTATGTGAATGGCCAACTCATCCAGCGCGCCAGCTCGGTGACCCTCGGAATGTTCCTGACCGCCCTCGCCATCCTGCTCGTGGGCGGAATTCTCTCCGCCGCCCTGAGCCGCTGGCTCCGCGCGAGTGTCAGCAAGCGGTTTGATCTCGATCCAACAACCGGCTCGATCGTTCAGAAATTCACCAACTACACGCTTCTCTTCCTGGTCAGCCTCGTCGCCCTCTCCGCCGTTCAAATCCCCCTGACCATTTTCGCCCTCCTGGGTGGCGCGGCCGCCATCGCCGTCGGTTTCGGCGCCCAGCAACTCGTCAACAACCTCATCAGCGGCCTCATTCTTCTCTTCGAGCGCCCCATCCGCATCGGCGATCTGGTCGAGGTCGGCACCTTCACCGGCACCGTCGCCTCGATCGGCACCCGCTGCTGCCAGCTCCACCGCGACGACGGCGTGGAAATCCTCATTCCCAATAGTGTCATCCTCCAGGGCACGGTCGTGAACCACACCCTGCAAGGCAAAGCCTGCCGCCTCGAAATGCCCATCTCCATTTCCCCCGAAGCCCCGGTCGAGCAGGCCATGCAAATCCTCCGCGACATCGCCGCCGCCCACTCCGAAATCCTCGCCCATCGTGGAATCGACTCGCATGTGCAGGAGATCGGCCCCTCCTCGGTCAAGCTCCAGCTCTCCTTCTGGATGGAAGTCGAAACGCCGCTGGCCATCGCCAAGACGCAAAGCGACCTCCGCCTGGCCATCCTCCGCCGGTTCCAAAGCGAAAACATCGCGCTGGCTTGAA
>CAYOGR010000148.1:0-5233 GCA_964403605.1 uncultured Chthoniobacter sp. | reverse complement strand
GCCATCGACACTTCGCGCAGCATGATGGCCACGGATGTCTCCCCCACCCGCCTCGCCCGCGCGAAGCTTTTCACCCAGGATCTCGTTCGCCTCATGCAGGGCGACCGCGTGGGTCTGATCGCCTTCGCGGGCTCGGCCTTCCTGCAGGCCCCGCTCACGCTCGATTATTCGGCGGTCACGAATGCGCTGGAGGAACTTGATACGAATTTGATCCCGGTGGGCGGCACGAATCTCGCCGCCGCGATCAACGCCGCGCTGGAAGCGTTCGGAAAAGCGGAGGGAAACACCCGCGCGCTTGTGGTTCTCACCGATGGCGAGGAACTCGACGCCGATGGTATCGCCGCCGCGAAACGCGCGGCCCAGGATGGCATTCGCATCTTCACGGTCGGCATCGGCTCGCCCGAGGGATCGTTGATTCCGATCCGACTGGATGACGGCCGGCCGGATTTCGTCCGCGACCCGCAAGGCAAGCCGGTCACCTCGAAGCTGGACGACTCCCGCCTCCGGGAAATCGCCGCCGCCACCGGGGGCTTTTATATTCCCCTCAGCCCCGAAGCGGCGCGGGATATTTTCGAAAAGGGCATCGTGCCGATGGAACTGGCCGAGAACGGGGTCTTCAATGCTCGTCAACCGATTGAGCGCTACCAGTGGCCGCTCGCCGTGGCGTCGATCCTTCTGGCGCTTTCGTTGCTTCCCGGCGACCGCCGCCGCCGCTTGGCCAAAACCTCCGCCTTGCTTCTGGCGCTCGTTCCCACCGCGCAGGCGCAGACCGGTCTGGACGAATTCAACAGCGGGAATTTCGATCAGGCTGCCGCCGTTTTTGATAACAAGCTCCAAGGCCAGCCGGGCTCGCGCGAATTGCAGTTCAACGCCGGAGCCGCCGCCTATAAGACCGGCGACCACGAAAAAGCCGCCACGCATTTCACCGAAGCCCTGCTGTCGCCGAATCCGAAGCTCCGCGAGGCCGCGGCCTACAACCTGGCGAACACGCTCGTCCGAAAAGGCGAGGCCGCGCAGGACACCGCCGCCAAGAAAACCAACTGGCAAAACGCCATCGAACAATACGACGAGGCCCTGCAGCTCAACCCCGACAACAATTTCGCCAAGGAAAACCGCGACCTTGTTAAAAAACTCCTGGAGGAACTCGAGAACCAGCAGCAACAGCAGGAGCAGAAACAGGATCAAAAGCAGGACGATAACCAGCAACAGCAGGAGCAGGAAAAGAAGGACGAGCCGAAGAACGATCAACAGCAACAGCAGGACCAACAACAAAACCAAGAGCAAAAGCCCGAGGAGCAGGACAAAAAGGACTCTCAGCAGCAGGAAAAAGACGGCCAGCAAGGCGAGCAGGACCGGCAGGAGAAAGAGGGCAAAGAACCAAAAGACGAAGAGAAGAAAAACGAGGAGAAGCCCAAGGATTCGTCCGGCCAGCCCGAGCAGGATCCCGAGTCCCAAAAGAAGAATCAACCCCAGCCCCAACCGCAGGCGACCCCGACTCCCGGCGACAAGAAGCAGGGCGACCTCAAGAGCGCCAACGAGCAGGCGCAACCCACGCCGACTCCAGCCAGCGCCGCCCAAGGCGTTCCCTCGCAGGCCGAGGAGGAAATGGAGGGCCGCATTTCCCCAAGCCAGGCCCGTGCCCTGCTCAACGCCCTCCGTGGCGAAGAAGAAAAAGTGAATCTCATGGAAACCCAGCAACCCTCGCAAGATGTCCTCCGCGACTGGTAGGCTCCGCCCGATGACCTCGACCAAAACGGCCCTCGCCCTGATTGTCGCGCTATTCCTCGCGGTCGCCGTGCACGCGCAAGAGGCCAGCGTCGGCTTGAGCAGCCCGACCACCTCGCCGGGCGAACCCGTGGAAATCGTTCTGACTGTCCGCGACGCCCGCTCCGCCGATGTGCCGGAGACGCTGAATGTGCCAGGCCTGCGAATCCAGCTCTACGGCCGCTCGACCCGTTTCGAGATGAACAATTTTCAGATCACCTCGACCCTCACCTTCACCTACTCGGTGGTTCCCGAGAGGACCGGCGAGTTCGACATCCCGCCGTTCGAGGTGCGGGTTGAAGGCAAGACCCTCCGGACAAATCCCCTTCGGCTGAGTGTGGTCGATTCGCCCTTTGGCATTCCCTCCGCCCCGCCGGGCCTCCTGCCGCCCGCCACCGATCCCGGCCTCGCGCCGCAGACGCAGGGGCAGCCGCTCCCCTTCTTCGGCGAGTTGGTTTTTTCGAAGAAAAAAGCCTGGGTCGGCGAGCCGATACCCATCGAGCTGCGCTACTATTTTCTGGGAACCATCGGCGGCGAGGTCGGCGACCGCCCGAACCTGACCGGCGAGGGTTTCACCACGCAAAAACTCAACAGCGTTCCAAAGCGCGAGCAGATCGTGAACGGCGACAACTATGTCGTTTTCGCCTTTCAAACCTCGATCACCCCGGCGAAATCCGGCCTCCTCGAAATCCCGCCCGCCTCGCTCGAGGCGCGCCTGCAACTCCCCGGCAGCGTCCCGCCGGGCTTTGACGACTTCTTCCGGAATTTCGGCGGCATGGTTCCTCCGGGCATGTTCACAAACGCCCGCCAGGTCTCGGTCGAGACGCGACCCGTCCAGATCGAGGTCTCTCCGCTGCCCAAGCAAGGCAAGCCCGAGAATTTCACCGGAGCCGTCGGCAAATTCAAAATGGAGGCCACGGTGAACCCGAAAAAAAGCGGCCCCGGCGATCCCGTCACCTTGCGCGTGGTTGTTTCAGGCCAGGGCAATTTCGAGGCGATGGGAGCGCCGGAACTCACCGCTGCCGAGGACTGGCGGACCTACCCGCCGAGCGAGAATTTCCGACCGGAGGACGCCGTGAATTTCACCGGCGAGAAGGTTTACGAGTTCATGCTCGTGGCCCGCACCGACCAGACCCAGACGCCGGGCGTGACCTTCAACTATTTCGATCCGGACACCGGAAAATATGAAACCCTCACGCAAGCCCCTCTGGCCGTCGAAGCCCGGGCCGGCGATTCGAAGCCGACGGCCGACGCGACTGGAAACGGCACGATCGCTGGTGCGGCGGAGAGCGCCCCCCCTGCGGCATCGACCCCCGCCCCGGTGAAGCCGGCGGGTGCCTCGAGCTGGATCCCCACGATCCTGAATCCCGCATTCCTTATGGTCAACGCGGCGCTGGGCTTGGTTTGGGTTTTGGGATTGATCTTCGTGGCGATCCGCTTGGTGGCCCGCTCCGAGGGGGGGCTCCGCCGCAAGAAAGCCCGCATAACCAAAGCCCGGCTCGCCGCGTTGGAGGATTGCGAAGACAAGGAATTCTACACCCGCGCGGCGGAATGCCTGCGCTCCCTGCTGGAGGTGGAGAACCAGCCCCTGGAGGCCGACGCGGAACTCGACGCCCTCGACCTCGACGACGACTCCAAGGAGGCGCTGCAGGATCTCCTCTCGCGCGATGCGGAGTGCAAATACTCGTTCGGCAAGGCGATGAGCCCCGACCGCGAAACCCGCAAGCGAATCCTTGAAGCCCTCAAAAAAATCGCCCCATGACCCTGCGCGCCCCGATTTTCCAATTCGTTCCGATCCTCTGCGCGGCTCTTCTCGCCTCGGGAGGTTTTTGCCGGGCCGATTTTCTCGCCGAGGCGCGCGAACGCGTCTCCCACGGCGAGCACGAATCGGCGATCCCGTATTTTGAAAAACACATCCAGGGCGCCCCGCCATCCGCTGCCGCCTACTTCGAGTTCGGCCAGGCCCTGGCCAAGGTCGGCAAGGAGGCCGAGGCCGCGCTGGCCTTTCGCCGCACGCTCCTCCTCGACCCGCGATTCCAACCCGCCGAGGCCGCGCTGCGCGATGCCAACGCCCAACTCGGGCTGACATCACCCTCGAGGAATTGGCGCACGGCGGTGACGAGCCGCATCCCCCTCGACCAACTGGCAATCGGGGGAGCCGCCGCCTTCTGGCTCGGGGCGTTTTTGTTTTTGGGTGGCCTACTGGCTGTGAAATCCCGCCGCGTCCTCCTTCCGGCCGCCTTGGTTCTGGGTCTCGGCGGGGTGGCCGCGCTCGCGTTGCTATGGCTGGTCGATCCCCGCGGGACGGATTCTCGTGATGCGATGGTCCTCTCGCCCAACGGCTCGGTTGTTTACAAAACCCCCTCCGAGGATCCCTCGCAAAAAATCACGACGCTCGGCCAAGGCAGCGTGGTGAAAATCCTCACCCAGCGCGGCCGGTGGTTCCACGGCGAATTGCCCGGCGGAAAGCGCGGATGGTTTTTGCAGGCGGGAACAACACCGGTCATCCCCGGCGCGTGACAAGGGTGCTGCGGCTCCTCGCGCTCCTGGCGATTCCTACGCTCCATGGATGGCAGGAAAGCCTGACCCCCGACCAGCCCGGGCCGTTTCCCGAAGTCGCCCCGTTCGTCGCCACATTCAAAATCGGCTGGTCTGAAATCGAGGCCGCGCGCGCCCATGCGGCTATCACCTACGAAGGATCCCAAGTCGCCCTCGCTGCGGGCGGCGGCACCGACGGTCTGGCCCGCTCGCTTTACCAACTCGACGCGGTTTTTTTGGGAACGGTGGACCGCCCGACCCTTCACACGCTGCGATCGGATCAGGTGGAATCCTATTCCTCCCGCTCGCTCACGACCGTGGTCACCGGCTCGAACGGCACGCTCCAGACCTTGAGCATCCCGCTTCCACCCGGCCAAAAGCCACCAAAGTGGAAGGATGTGAAAGTGCAGCCCGTGCGCGACTTCTTCGCTGGAATGCTCTTCATCCGCAGCCAGCCGCTCGCCCCCGGCGAAACGGTGCGCTTGCTGATGTTCCCCGGCGGTTCGCCGTTTCTGGTGGAGATCGAATCAGCCGGTCCCCGCTCCATCGAACTCGCCGACGGCCCCCGCGATGCGCTCCGGCTCGATCTAAAAATCCAGCGCGTGAACACCAAAAAGGGCAACGCGCTCGAGCCCCACTCGAAATTCCGTTCCGGCAAAATCTGGCTTTCCAACGATGCCGACCGGATCCCCCTCCGCGCGGAGGTGGATATTTTCATCGGCTATGTTTTCGCCGAGATCGTGGAGCACCGGAAAACCGGCAAGGTTCCCAAGATCGGCGTTGACAAAACTCCCCGCGTGGAGAGATAGGTTTAGCACAACGGTGCGGGGTTTTCGTGCATCCCGATGGTGGTCGTAGCTCAATGGCAGAGCTCCAGGTTGTGGTCCTGGCTGTTGCGGGTTCGAGTCCCGTCGATCACCCCACTTTTTCC
>CAYOGR010000147.1:0-5337 GCA_964403605.1 uncultured Chthoniobacter sp. | reverse complement strand
GCCATCCGGGCGGCATGAGGTAAAAATCAGAGGCGGATGGTGACTGCTTTGACCTCGGTGTAGAGATCGATCGCCTCGCGACCCATTTCCCGGCCCCAGCCGGATTGCTTGTAGCCGCCGAAGGGCAGTGCGGCGTCGAAGATGTTGTAGCAATTGATCCAGACGCTGCCGGCGCGGATGCGGCGTGCCAGGAGGTGGGCCTTGCTGATGTCGCGTGTCCAGACGGCAGCGGCGAGCCCGTAGATGCCGGTATTCGCCAAGGCCGAGACTTCGTCCAAGTCGGAGAACGGCATGGCACAGACAACGGGGCCGAAGATTTCTTCGTCGAGCACCTTCATGCCGGCCTTGGTGTCCACGAAGACCGTTGGCTCCACGAAGTAGCCGGTTTCTCCGAGTCGGGATCCGCCGGCTATGGCGCGGGCGCCCTCCGCCTTGCCGGATTCGAGAAAAGCGCCCACGCGGCGGAGTTGCGTGGAGGAAACGAGCGGGCCCATCTGGGTCGCGGGATCGAGGCCCGGCCCGACCTTTATCTTCTTCGCCTCGGCGGCAACGCCCTCGACGACCCGATCGAAGATGTCGCGTTGGACATAAAGGCGGGACCCGGCACAGCAGCACTGGCCGTGATTGAAGAAAATGGCACTGGCCGCACCCGCGATCGCACTGTCGATGTCCGAATCGCTGAAGACGACATTGGGGGATTTCCCGCCGAGTTCGAGAGTCACCTTTTTGAGATTGGATTCGCCGGCGGCACGGACGATGAGCTTGCCGACCTCGGTGGATCCGGTGAAGGCCACCTTGTCCACATCGGGGTGCGCGGCGAGCGGGGCTCCTGCAGTTTCACCGAAGCCGGTGACGATGTTGACCACTCCGGGCGGGAAGCCGGCTTCGATGATCAGTTGCCCGAGCCTGAGAGCGGAAAGCGGGGTTTCCTCGGCGGGCTTGAGCACGATTGTGCAGCCGGTGGCGAGGGCCGGACCGAGCTTCCACGCCGCCATCAGGAGCGGGAAATTCCAAGGGATGATCTGGGCGACCACGCCGACCGGTTCCCGCATGGTGAAGGAATGGAAATCGACTCCCGGTGCGAAGGGAACGGAAATCGAGATTGTTTCGCCGTTGAGCTTGGTGGACCAACCGGCCATGTATCGCAGGAGATCGACGGCCAGCGGGACATCCGCGACGCGGGCCACGCCGATCGGCTTGCCGTTGTCGAGAGCCTCCAACTGCGCGAAGTCCTCGGAGTTTTGCTCCAGAAGGTCGGCGAGCTTCCAGACGAGGCGGCCTCGTTCGGAAGGCGTCATGCGAGGCCAGGGACCGGATTCGAAGGCGGCCCGTGCGGCTTTCACGGCCTCGTTCACATCCACAGCCTGGCCGTCGGCGACCTCGGCAACCACCTTCTCGGTGGCGGGATTGAATACTTGGAAGGTTTTTCCGGAGGAGGAGGGAACCCAGCGCCCGTTGATCAGGAGCTGGCCGGGATTTTTCAGGAACTCGCGGTTCGTGGAGGACAGGGTTTCGGGAACATGAGTAGCGGACATGGTTTTTTTGAAGGGTTGAGGGTTGGTTGTGCCGGGGGAGGGGAGATTATCTGGTTTACTGAACTCGAAGAGTGAGGGGCCTTGTTCCTGTGCCGGAGGCGTTGGAGGCCCTCAAGGTGATGGTAAAGTTTCCTGACACTGTGGGCCTTCCGGAGATGAGGCCTGTTGTGGAATTGATCGCCAAGCCGGCTGGAAGCCCCGTCGCCCCATAGGTGGTGGGCTGGAATTGGGCGCTGATTTGAAATGTGAAGCGTTGGCCCACACGGGCGGTTGCCGAGGAGTTGCCGCCGATCACGGGCGTGATGGGATTGACCGTGAGGGAGAAATTTTGACGCGCAGACCCCCACGAGTTGGAGGCTAGAAAACTGATATTGAAGGTTCCGGCCGACCGAGGTATCCCGCTCACTCTTCCTGTGGTGGCGTTCAGCGTGAGGCCGGGAGGCAGGCTGGTGGCTGTGAATCTCGTTGGCGAGTTGGCGGCCACAATTTGGTGGGAGAAGGCGGCCCCGACCGATGTGCTGGCAGAGGCATTGCTGGTGAATGCGGGAGGCGCCCCCAGAACACGCAGCGTGAATCTTTGGGTGCCTGTGCCTGCGGCATTGGTAGCGGCAAGGGTCACGATGGCATTGCCGCTCGTGGTCGGGGTGCCCGAGATCATTCCCGAGGTGGCGTTCAAGGAAAGGCCCGAGGGCAACCCGCTGGCACCGAAGCTTGTTGGGCTTTGGGTGGCAAGAATCCTGAAGGAGAAGGCGGTGCCCACATTTGCAGTGGATGTGTTGGAACTGGTAATGACTGGCGGGCCTTGGGCAATGGAGATTGTTAGATTCTGGGTGGCCGAACCGCCGGCATTGTTCGCTCTGATTTGAACGATGGATGTTCCTGTTGCAGTGGGCGTTCCAGATATAAGCCCCGAGGTCTGGTTCATTCCCAATCCAGCTGGAAGCCCAACGGCGGTGAAGGTGTGGGGGCCGTGGGTGGCAATGATTTGATGATTCAGTAAAACTCCTGTCCGGCCTGCGGTGCTGGCATTGCTGGTGATGGAGGGGAGGGGTGGCCGGATGGAAATCGTCAATTTCTGGGCAGCCGAGCCGGCGGAGTTGCTTGCTTTGATTTGAACGGTGAAGGTTCGAATTGTGGTGGGCGTTCCGGAGATAAGGCCCGTGGCTTGATTCAGCCTCATTCCGGTCGGGAGTCCGGTGGCGGTGAAGCTGGTGGGGTTGTTGGATGCCAGAATGCGATGGGTGAATGGAACACCGATGGTGCCGTTGACCGTGCTGGGACTGGTGATCGAGGGGGCGTTTGCAGCGATCCTGAGTGTGAAGTTTTGGGTGGAGGATCCGCTGGCGTTGGTGGCGTGGAATTTGAGGTTGAAAGTCCCGGCCCGGGTTGGCACTCCAGTGACAAGTCCGGAGGTGGCATTGATCGTAAGCCCGGGAATCAAGCCTTCCGCCGCGTAAGCCGTCGGCCAGTAGGTGGCTTGGATTTGATGCGAAAAGGGAACACCCAACGAACCGTTCGCCGATGTGTTGCTGGTGAATGAAGGAATGTTGCCGGCGCCCACTTGGGGCATGTTGAAGCCGGCTCGGATCCAGTTGTTGACCTTGTTTGCGGTGAGATTCGGGTTCCAGTTCGCCCGGGATTGTCCATAGAGCGCATTGATAAAATCCTCGGTGGTTTTACCAAGGCCCAGGGAGGCGATGTAGCCATCCAAATCGCGGGTGGGTGCCGGAAAACTTGGGGCGCTTGAAATCGCCGCTGCATCGCCGGTGGCTGTTTTCCAAGTGCCAAGATTCGCGAAGGATCCGTTGACTTTGAATAACTGGTTGGCCGGGGCCCCTGTCCAGTAGCGGTTTATTCCCGAAAAGGAAATGTCGCTGGTCGAATAGAACATCGCCAAGCTGGAATTGGGCGATTGGATCGTGTTGTTTTCGAAGACAAGATTTGAAATGGGGGGGGTGAAAGTCACCAATGCCTGATCCAGACTGCTTTTCACATTCGCGACCACATTGCCTCTGACTAAAACATCGGTGGATTGTCCTGCTCCAACCGATTGCCCCCCGGCAGGAAGACTACCGAGACGCATAACGGCGGTGTTTGATGTATTAGCCTCTTGGTGAATAAATAAGTTATTGATAATGTCGCCCGTATTCCAGTCGTAGGCATCCAGGCCCCAATACATCACACCCCGGTTGGTCGGAGCGGTCCGGCCCAAGTGCATGAGAACATTGTTCTTGATCTGAACATCTTGGAAGCGGTGGGGGCCGACTTCGTTTCCGCCCATGCTGATGCCCAATTCTCCTTCCAGATAGAGATTGTCGTCTACGATGACGGTGTTGGTGCTAAAATTGTTGGATCCCGCAATCCATTTGTTTCCAATCGAAGAGGGGCGCAGGAAGAAGTTGCCTTTGTAAATGACTCCTCCGGCGCTCGCGTTATAAACATTGTGGCACAGGAAACTCCCTTGGCCCTGAGGCTGCTCCCATTGGTTGCCAGTGAAATTCCGGACGCGCCATCCATTATGATCAAAGGTGTTTTGCTCCAAAAGCACGGAAGGCTCCACCGGGTGGCCTTGATTCGTCATCCAAAGGCCCATGGAATGAATTCTTGTGCCGTAGTGTCTTGAGATGATGCTCCTTCTCATCACAAAGCGCAAGATGGGAGAGCCATAGTTTTCAGCGCTGTTCAATTCGTTCGTGCGGTGACAGCGGAAATAGCAATCTTCGATCAAAACATCCCTGATCGGGCCGAAATGAGCACTAAATAAAAAACCGGGTGATCCATTGCTGAAGGCGAAATTTGCCGGGGAAGCATCATCTCTCGTGTGGGCCCAGAATTTGATGCCGCTGATAATGAGGTTTGCAGCGAACATCGGAGCGATGGCATTGGGGGTGATTTCGTTGCCGGACGAGTCAAAAGCCGGTGTGGTTCTGACTTGGGGTCGCGCACCGGTGCCGTAGGCACACACCACGGCGCGCTCGGATGCGGATCGGCCATTGCGAAAATCCAGAGGCCCATTGAATACCCCCCCGGCTTTCAGCAAAATCCAGTCGGGCATGTTATCGCGAGTCAGGGCTTTGGCTTGGGCGATCGTTTTGCAGGCAAGCACGGCCCCGGTCGGTTGTTGAGGGTTGCTGCCGATGTTCGGTGCTCCAGGCAAGTAGAAGGTGGTGTTGTTATCTGTTCCGTGGATGGGATCCACATACACGAGTCGGCTGTCGCTCGAGGGCTTCAGGATGGTCCACCCGGCGGCATCCTGAGGCGGCAAATTAAAATCGCTGGTAGCAAATTCATTATCAACAACGACATTTAAGATAAATTTTTTACCCGCTACATCATGGGTGACCGATGCCGTATCGTTGGATCCGAGTCCGATAAATGTGGGGGTGGCAAAGTTCCCGACCAAGGTTCCCGAGTAGTCGATGAGTGTGTAGGAGAAGGAACCAGTCATGATGGAAAGCCCTCTTAAATCGATGATCAGGGGGTTGTTCGCCAGAGTCAGATTGCTGGCGAAGACGGTGGTCACTGTCGGTCGATTGATAAAAAACCTGACGGTTGCGGCTGTGGCTGAGGGGTTTGATGAGTTGGTATTTGCGAGCACGAGGGAGGTTCGTCCTGTCGGCGAGCCGAAAAATCCGCTCGATCCGACAATTTCGAATGTTGGCCGGTCGTCCGCATCCGCTCCGTAAATGGTGAATCCATTGGTCGCAGCCGACAAACTCAGATTTCCCGAGGTCAATTTGAATCCGCTGGCCCGGGTGCTTGAGGCGACTTCGTTGATGAGGGAGATGCGGTTGGTCACGAC
>CAYOGR010000146.1:0-5354 GCA_964403605.1 uncultured Chthoniobacter sp. | reverse complement strand
TAGAAGATGGGCGATGCCGCCTCCGGAACCGAGTTTGGAACCTGCGGGGTCGCAGGCAGCGAACCAATTCCTCCCCTCCGGAGAGGTCGGGAAAAATTCCGCCATCGCGGGGGGGAGCGAGATAAGACACTGAAAGTCGGCGGTCACGCTTTATCCGCGGCGGATCCTTCACTCACCGGCAAAGCCTCTTTGCGCGGACCGACAAAATATTTTTCCACGAGGTAGAAGCAGGCGGGGATGATGAAGATCGAGATAAATGTGGCGGCGAGCATTCCGCCGATGACGGTGGTTCCAAGGACTTGGCGGCTGACAGCTCCGGAGCCGCTGGCCAAGGCCAACGGCACGGTGCCGAGGATGAAAGCGAAGGCGGTCATCAGGATCGGGCGGAGGCGGAGTTTTGCGCCCTTCAGGGTCGCCTCGAGGAGGTCTGTGCCTTTCTCGTATTCATCCTTCGCAAATTCCACAATCAGGATGGCATTTTTGGCCGCGAGGCCGATGAGCATCACGAGGCCGATCTGGGCATAGATGTTGTTTTGCATGCCGCGCAGGGAGAGGGCGGCAAAGGCGCCGAAGACCGCGATCGGCGTGGTGAACAGCACGCTGAAGGGCAGGCTCCAGCTCTCGTATTGGGCGGCGAGGATGAGAAACACAAAGAGCAGCGAGAGGGCGAAGATCGCAGTCGGCGGCACGCCCTGCGCAGCCTGCTGCTCCTGATAGGACATACCGAAATAATCGAAGCCCATGCCTTGAGGCATCGTCTCGGCGAAGACCTCCTCAAGCGCCTTCATCGCCTGCGCGGTGGAATAGCCGGGGGCCACCGAGGCGTTGATCTGGGAGCAGCGGAACATGTTGTAACGCATGGTGAATTCCGGGCCATAAGAGCGTTCCCCTTTGATGAACGAGTTCACGGGAACGGGCTCGTTGTTTTTGTTGCTCAGGTAAAAAAGTCCGAGATTGTCGAGATCCGTGCGGTATTCCCCTTCGGCCTGAACATAAACCTGCCACTGGAGGCCGAAGCGGTTGAAATAATTCACAAAATAGCCGCCGAGGAAGGTTTGAACGGTCTGGTAGGCCTCGTTGAGGTTGACCCCCTGGATCATGGCCTGCGCCTCGTCCACCTTGAGGTGGATTTGGGGAACATCCCAAAGGGCCGTGGTGAAGAGGCTGGTAAATTCGGGACGCTTCCTCGCGGCGTCCATGAATTTCTGGGTGTTCTCCGCGATGAATGGAACATCCGCCCCGGTGCGATCTTCCAAAATGAAGGTGACGCCACCCGCGGTGCCGATGCCGGGAATCGCCGGCGGCGGGAAGGCGAACGAGGCGGTGGGATTCGACAGTGCGGCGAGTTCTTTATTGATGTTCGCTTGGATGGCATCGACGGAGAGTTCCGGCGAGGTGCGCTTGGCCCATTCCTCCAGCGTGATGAAAAAGAAACCCGTGTAGGTGCTTTGAACCATGCTGAGCAGATTGAAGCCGATGATCGAGGTCACATACTCCACGCCGGGGGTCTTGAGCAGGATTTGCTCGATCTGTTCGGCGGCGGCAGTGGTTTGTTGGAGTGACGAGGCGCGGGGGAGTTGGACGACTCCGAAAAGATAGCCCTGATCCTCCTCGGGGATGAACGCTGTGGGCATCGTGCCGCCGATTCCGCCGGCGGCGACCGCCAGGCCGACAAGGAGAAGCATCGAAATGGCGAGCTTGCGGATGAGCCCGCGGCAGATGTTGGTGTAGCCATTGGTCGCCGTGCTGAAGAATTTGTTGAATCCCCGGAAAAACGCGCCGAGCGGCCCGCGGCTTTCCTTGCGGGGACGCAGAAGCAGAGCGCCCAGCGCGGGGCTGAGGGAAAGCGCATTGAAGGCCGAGATCAGAACCGAGACGGCCATCGTCACGGCGAATTGCTGATACATCGCTCCGGTGATTCCAGGAATGAAAACCGTGGGAATGAATACCGCCGCCAGGATGAGGGCGATCGCTATCACGGGACCGGAGACCTGCGACATCGCCTTGATGGCGGCGTCGCGCGGCGAGAGGCCCTCTTCGATGTGCGACTCGATGGCCTCCACCACGACGATGGCGTCGTCCACCACCAGGCCGATCGCCAGCACCATTCCGAAAAGCGAGAGAGTGTTGATCGAAAAACCAAGCATCGGAAACAGCGCGAAGGTTCCGATCAGCGAAACGGGAACGGCAATGAGAGGAATCAAGGTCGCGCGCCAGCCTTGCAGGAAAATGAAAACCACCAGAATCACGAGGGCCATGGCCTCGAAGAGGGTCTTGACGATTTCCTTCATGCCATCGGTGATGGCCAGGGTCGTATCGAGGGCCACAGTGTATTGCAGGCCGTTGGGGAAGAGCTTGGCTTGATTTTCAAAAAAGGCGCGGGCCTGTTTCATCGTATCCACGGCGTTCGAGCCGGGCAGTTGGTAGACCGCGACGATGCAGGCGTTCTGACCCTGAAATTGGCCACGGATGTTGTAGACCTGGCCGCCGAGTTCCACGCGGGCGACATCCTTCACCCGCACGATTGATCCGTCGGGATCGGCGCGGATGACGATATTTTCAAATTCCTCGACGGTGGTGAGGCGGCTCGTGGTCGTGACCGTGAAAGTGAAAACCTGGCCATCGGGAACAGGCTCTCCACCGATCTGACCGGCGGGGTTCACCTTGTTTTGGGTGCTGACGGCTTCGATGACATCGGGAACGGTGATGTTGAGCGTGGCGAGGCGGTCGGGCTTCACCCAGATGCGCATCGCGTATTCCCCCGCACCGAAAATGCTCACGCTGCCAATGCCGGGGATGCGGGTGAGCGGGTCGTTGAGATTGATGTAGGCGTAGTTCGCCAAAAAAGTCGGATCGAACTCGCCATTCGGCGAATAGAGAACAAAAACGCCGAGCGGCGAGGAAAGGGACTGCTCGACGGTGACGCCGTAGTTGCGAACCTCGGCGGGCAATTGCGGCGAGGCCTGCGTCTGACGCATCTGGGCGAGGATTTGGTCGGTCGTCGGCTCGGTGTCCGTGCCAAAAATGACATTCAGGCTCATGATGCCCGAGTTGGCGTTGATGGAATACATGTATTCCATTCCCTCGACGCCGCTCATTTGCTGTTCGATCGGCGTGGCCACGGATTGCTCGACCGTGAGGGCGTCGGCGCCGACATAGGTCGTCGTAACCTGGATCTGAGGCGGAACGATATTCGGAAATTGGGCGACCGGCAGACCGGCCATGGAAACAAGGCCGACGATGACCATGATGATGGCGATGACCATCGCCACGATCGGGCGGCGGATGAAAAAATTCGACATGATCGGCGGTCCTTACTTGACGGCAGCGGGGGCTGGCGAGGGCTCGGGGGTGGCTGGCGCGTTGGAGGCGGCGGGAAGCTCTGGCGGTGGCGGGGCAGTCCACTCGGAGGCCGTAACCTTCATGCCCGGGCGGGCTTTTTCGACGCCCTCGACAATGACTTTTTCCCCTTCGGTGATAGGACCAGTCACGACCTGCCAAGGGCCGATTACCGGGCCGAGCTTGACGGGGACGGACTTCACAGAACCGTCGGGCTGGACGGAGGAAATGAAGTAAGTGCCTTGGAGTTCGACGGTGGCTTTTTGCGGGACGAGAAGCGCGCCATCGATCATCTGCACAGGGCCGGATACCGTGGCGAACAAGCCCGGGCGAAGGAGGTTTTGGGGATTCGGGAAAAGAGCCGTGACCTGGATAGTGCCGGTGGAGGTGTTGATTTGGCGGTTAATAAAGTCGTATTTGCCGAGTTCGGGATATTGCGAACCGTCGGCAAGATTGAGGGAGAGGCGGGCGCGGCGCTCCTCCTCCGGAGTGGCGTCGAGGCGTTGGAGTAGCGGGGCGAGTTCGAGGTATTCCGCCTCGGTGATGAAAAAATTCATCTTCATCGGATTAATTTGAGAAGCTTGGGTTAGAATCGTCACGCGACCGCCGGGGCCGACAAGATCGCCGATCTGGGCCTGCGCAACGCCGACAACGCCGTCGAACGGCGCGGTGATCGTGCAATAGCCGAGATTGACTTGGGCGGATTGAACAGCGGCTTGTGCGGCGGCAACATCCGCCAGCGAGGCCTGAGTGTCTTGAAACGAGGTTTGGTATGCCTGCTCGCTGATGACCTTCGTTTGGTAGAGCTGGGTTTGTTTTTGGAGTGTGAGTTCCTGAAGTTGGGCCTTGGCAACAGCGCTGGCGTATTGAGCTTGGGCCTGCGCCAGAGCCGCTTCAAAGGGCCGAGGGTCAATCGTGAAAAGCGGATCGCCTTTTTTTACCATCGAGCCCTCTTTGTAATTTTGGGTCAGGAGGTATCCTGTGACCTGGGCTTGAATGTTGGCATTCTGAAAGCCATCGAGGAGGCCGACCCACTTTTGCGAAGCGATGACATCCCTTTTCAGAACGGGAGTGACTTGGACATTCGGCGGCGGCGGCGCGGGCGGGGTTGGTTTTTTACAGGCCGGAAATCCGGCAATAACCAAAACGGCCAAAGCAGCAAGAAAACGGGAATTCATCGCGACTCTGGGTATCGGGAAAGATTGGCGGGCGCTAGGCTTTTATTTCTGCGCAACTTCATTAAGTCGGTTTGCCCTCAAGGAAGGGATCGACCTTTTTGGCGATTGAAGAAGCAATAAGAAAAGCTAAAAGAGGTGTAACTAAACCAGCATACACATCCATGGTGTAGTGGGCCCGCAACGAAAACAGCCCCGCCATAACAAACAACACACAACCGACACCGATGGCTGTGACCCACCAGCGTCGCAAGGTCGAGATTTCGGCGAGCGCATACACGACCATAGCCGTGTGTCCCGAAAAGAAGAAGTCATTCATGGCGTGATAGTCGACCAACAACGAAGGGAAGCCGGGGTATCTCCAAATCATACCCTCGGGGATCGGGATGTCACACAGCATCTCCACAGTTTGGCGGAGCCCGAAGATGAAACATAAGCCGATGAAAGGGCGTATGGTTTTTCCAAAAATCGACCAGATGATAAGACCTACGCCAGCAATATCCACTGGCAAAGTGATGGCGATGAGAGTGGCGTTCGCGAAGTGAGGATTTACCTGGAGGAAGGTATTCACTGGAGCGAACAGCGCATGCATGCTGTCGCTGATACTATTTGGAAGAAGACGGCTTCCTACAACAAGTTCCGACCAGTAACACAAGCCAAGTGCGAGGGCAATGACGGCAATACGGACTAAAACAGTCCTGTTAAATACGGAACCTGTTTGCATTTCGTTTTTTATATTTTTAAAGAAAAGCATGAAACGGTATCGCGATGGAATTCCAAAATTTTTAGCAGGATCTCCTGTTTCGCCCCGGCAAGCCAGGCATCTGTTGTCTACCGCTC
>CAYOGR010000145.1:0-5387 GCA_964403605.1 uncultured Chthoniobacter sp. | reverse complement strand
TTTTATCCTTCGAGTGCGCCATGAAGTAGAGCACCGGCACGGCCATGCGGCTGATGAGGAGCGAGGCGATCTCGCCGGCCATGAGCGAGATGGCGAGACCCTGGAAAATGGGATCGGCCAAAATCACCGCGCCGCCGACCACCACCGCCATTGCGGTGAGGAGCATCGGGCGGAAGCGCACGGCTCCGGCGTCGATCACGGCCTCGTCCAACGGCATTCCCTCGCGCAGGCGCTGCTCGATGAAATCCACGAGGATGATGGAATTTCGGACCACGATTCCTGCGCCGGCCATGAAGCCGATCATCGAGGTGGCGGTGAAAAAGGCGTCCATCGCGGCGTGGGCGGGCAGGATTCCAACCAACGAAAAGGGAATCGCGGCCATGACAATCAGAGGCGTGAGGAAAGACCGGAACCAGCCGACCATGAGAGCGTAGATCAGCACCAGCACGGCGGCAAAGGCGAGTCCGAGGTCGCGGAAGACCTCGATGGTGATGTGCCATTCGCCGTCCCATTTCATCGCGGGCTTGGCATCGGAGAACGGGATCGAGGCGTTGTAGATTTCCAGCGGCGAGCCGTCGCCCCCGAACTTGGAGGTGTCGAGCTTCGCAAGCGCCTTGTTCATTTGGAGGATGGCATAGACGGGGCTTTCGACCACGCCGGCGACATCGCCGATGACATAGGTCACGGGCATGAGATTTTTGTGGTAGATGCTCTTGTCGGTGATCGTTTCCTCGATGGTCACGAGTTCACGCAGCGGGATGAGCGGGGCGCTCGAGGCGCTGGAACCCGGCTCGGGGAGGGCATTGGCGTCGCCGGAGCGCACGCGCAGGGAGAGCAATTCCTCGGGCGTGGTCCGCATCGAGCGCGGCAGCTCGAGCACGATGTCGATGTCCTCTTTTTCGCGCGGCACATGGAGCAGGTCGATCGCCTGCCCGCCCACCGCGAGGCGGAGGGTTTGAGAAATCGTTTCGGCACTCACGCCGTGCAATGCGGCCTTTTCCTTGTCGATAACGAAGCGGGCCTTCGGTTGGTCGGCCTCGATATACCAATCCACATCGACCACGCCGGGAGTTTGCTTGAAAACCTGGATGACCTCTTTCGCCAGCGCGTGACGCGACTCTTCGTTGGGGCCGTAGATTTCGGCGACGAGGGTTTGGAGCACCGGCGGGCCGGGCGGAACCTCGGCGATGGCGACGCGGGCGTTGTGTTTTTCCGCGAGGGCGGCGAGGGCGGGGCGGACTCGCTTGGCGATGTCGTGGCTCGCGGCCTTGCGGTCGTGGCGGCTCTGGAGATTCACCTGGATGTCGGCGACATTCGCACCGCGGCGCAGGAAATAATGGCGGACGAGTCCGTTGAAATTGAACGGCGAGGCGGTGCCGGCGTAGACCTGCGTATCCACGACCTCGGGCTCCTGCTTGACGATGGCGGCCATTTCGCGGGCCACGGCGGCGGTGCGCTCGAGCGAGGTTCCCTCGGGCATGTTGAGGATCACCTGGAACTCGCTCTTGTTGTCGAAGGGCAGCATTTTCACCTTCACCCAGCCGATCCCGACCATGGCCATCGAGCCGAGCAGAAGCAGGATGATGCCTGCGAGAAAGCCGGTGCGCGCACCCTTGTGATGCAGGAGCGGCCCCATGATGCGGCGGTAGAAGCGCGTGAAAAAATCCTCCTCGTGCGCGGCGCTGCCGGTGCCGTGGATTTCGCCGTGCTTGGCGAGGCGTTGCTCGCCGTTTTTCCAGCGCAGCATGCGGATCGCCGCCCAGGGAGTGACGACAAACGCGATGATCAGCGAGAAAAACATCGCCGCGCTGGCGCCGATCGGGATCGGAAGCATGTAGGGGCCCATGAGGCCGCCGACGAAGGCCATCGGTAGGACGGCGCCGATGACAGCAAAGGTCGCGAGAATCGTGGGATTGCCGACTTCGCCCACAGCCTCGACCGCGATGCGGGACCAGCTTTTGCCTTTGCTCCCGGGCAGGTGGAAATGCCGGACGATATTTTCGACCACGACGATGGCGTCATCGACCAGAATGCCGATGGAAAAAATCAGCGCGAAGAGCGTGATGCGGTTCAGCGTGAATCCGAGCAGGTAGAAAACGAGAAGGGTGAGGGCCAGCGTGGACGGGATCGCAATGGCCACGATGAGGGATTCGCGCCAACCGAGCGCGAACAGGATGAGAAGCGACACACTCACCACGGCAATCGCCATGTGGAAAAGAAGCTCGTTGGATTTTTCCGCCGCCGTCTCGCCGTAGTTGCGCGTGACGCTCACCTCGATGTCGGCGGGGATGAGCGTGCCTTTCAACCCATCGACCTTGCGAAGCACGGAATCGGCGACGGTGATGGCATTTGCTCCGGGGCGCTTGGCGACACTCAGCGTGACGGCCGCCTCGTCGGCTCCGTTGTTTTCGGCCGTGGAATGGAAGACATATTGCGTGGGCTCCTCGGCGTCATCGAGGATGGTGGCGACTTCGCGGAGGTAGACGGGTTTGCCGTTGTTCACCCCGACCACGATGTTGCCGACATCCTCGGCGGTGGCGAGGAAGGCGCCGGTTTCGACGACGATTTCCTTGTCGTCGGCGACGAGGCCGCCCGAGGCGAATTGGCGGTTCGATTGCTGGATCATCGGAACCAGACCCGCGGGACTGAGATTGCGCGAAGCGAGGCGGGCGGGATCGAGTTGGACGCGGAGCTGGCGCTTGAGTCCCCCAAGGAGTGTGGTTTCGGCAACCAGCGGGACTTGTTTCACCGCGTCGTTCACCTCGGCGGCGAGTCGGCGCAGCGTGAGATGGTCGTGGGTTTTGCTGTGGAAAGTGAGCGCAAGGATCGGCACATCGTCGATCGAACGGGGCTTCACGAGCGGCATTCCCACACCGGGCGGGATGCGGTCGAAATTGGCGCGGAGTTTTTCGTTGAGAAGGACGAGGCTTTTTTCGAGGTCCGAACCGACGAGGAAGCGCACAATGAGGAGCGCCTCGCCGGACTTCGAGGTCGAGTAGATGTATTCGACACCGGGAATTTCCCAGAGCAGGTGCTCCATCGGGCGTGTGGCACGCTCCTCGATTTCCTTGGCGCTGGCACCGGGCATCGAGACCATCACATCGATCATCGGCACCTTGATCTGCGGTTCCTCCTCGCGCGGCAGGGCGATGACCGCGAAGAGTCCGAGAAGCACCGAAACGATGATGAGAAGCGGGGTGAGCTTGGAATTGACGAAAGCTTCCGCAATGCGGCCGGCAAGGCCGTGGGATGCATGCTCGGCGGGAGTTTCCGAAGGTGTCATTTTGCGACCTCCAGGGATTGTCCATCCACGAGCGCTGCGGGATTTGTCAGGATCACGGTGTCGCCTTCGGACAGGCCGGAGAGGATTTCCACGCCGTCGGGGAAGATTTTTCCGGTGCGAACGAGGCGAAGGCGGGCCTTGCCGGAATCATTGACGAAGACGATCTCCATCTGGCCGCGCTTTACGATGGCGGCTGCCGGAATGCGGAGGGATTTCGCCTCGCCGACGGGAACGGCGGCGCGTCCAAACTGGCCCGCTCGAAGTTCGGGCGAGGCGGGCAGATCGAGCTTGATCAGAAAGGTGCGGCTGGTGGCGTCGGCGGTGGGCGACACTTCACCAATGGTCGCGGGGAGGATTTGGCGAATGGCGGGAATCGAGACCTCGATTTTGTCTCCGGCGTTGACCATTCCGATGAGGGCCTCGGGCACATCGGCCTCGAAGCGAAGCTCGCCTCGATCCTCGATTTCGAGAAGCGGTTTGCCGGGTGCTGCCAGATCGCCCACTTCGGCCAGTCGGCGGGAAACGATGCCATCGAACGGGGCGGTGACATTCACATAACCCAGCATGGTGCGGGCCTCACGCAGCGCGGCCTCGGCCACCCGGGCGCGGGCCTCGGCGGATTCCAGCTCCTGTTTGCTGGCGACCTGCTTCCCGGCAAGTGTGCGGACGCGATCGAGGTCGCGGTTGGCCTGGTCGCTCTGCGCCTCCGCCTGCTCAAGCCGCGCCTGGATTTCCCGCGCGTCGATTTTGGCCAGCAGATCCCCGGATTGGACTTTCTGCCCGAGGGTCACAGGCAACTCGGAAATCCGTCCGCTCACCTTGGCTTCGATGGTGGAGCGCAACCGGGTGCGAACCGAGCCCACAACCTCCTCGGTGACCGGGCGGCTGGCGGGCGTGACGACGAGTGTTTCAACGGATGCGACCAAGCCGGCCGGGACGGCAAGCACCGGCAGCAGGAGCTTCAAGAGTGAGGTGGTTTTCATGGTAAGCAAATGTTCACACTCGACAATATGAGTGTTTGATTATATATGCAATATTAATTCCCATGTCCGACTCCATAAAAACCCGCCACGAACTCTCCCCAGCGGCGTTGGAATTGGTGGCGGCGCGTTTCCGTGTTTTGGGGGAGCCGAACAGGTTGCGGCTTCTGGCGGAGATGCAGGCGGGCGAGCGGTGCGTGAATGATCTGGCCTTGGCCACCGGCCTGACCCAGGCCAATGTCTCGCGACACCTCCAGTCTTTGCTGCAAAGCGGTCTTCTGAACCGCCGCAAGGCTGGATTGCAGGTGTATTACTCCATCGCGGATCCAAAAATTTTCGAGCTTTGCGACCTCGTCTGCGGCAGCCTTTCGAATCGAATGAAAAGCCAATCGGCCTATTTTGAAAGACGATGAGAACGCTTGCACAGAATCTCGCGGCGATTGAGGCCCGCATCGAAGCCGTTGCCGGGAAGCATTCTCGAAAACCCGGAGAGGTGCGGCTGGTGGCTGTTTCCAAAACCCACCCGGCGGAGGCCATTCGGGAGGTCTTCGAGGCTGGCCAGCGGGCATTTGGCGAGAGCCGGGTGCAGGAGGCGTTGCCTAAACTTGAAGCCCTGCCGCGCGAAATCGAGTGGCATTTCATCGGCCATCTGCAGACGAACAAAATCCGCAAGGTCGTCGACCGGTTTTCCCTGTTCCATGGCGTGGACAACCAAAACCTCGCGCTCCAAATGAACCGCATCGCGGGCGAACTCGGCGCGACCGCCAATGTTCTGCTGGAGGTGAATGTTTCGGGAGAGGAATCCAAATTCGGTTTCGATCCCCAAACCCTGTCCGCCGCGCTGGAGGATCTTCTTCCCCTGCCCTTCCTGCGAATCCAAGGACTGATGACGATGGCTCCCTACAGCGACGACCCCGAAACCTCCCGGCCGTTTTTTTCCAAGCTCCGCGAGCTGCGCGACCGCTTGGCGGTGGAAACCGGAAATCCTCTGCCCGAACTTTCGATGGGCATGAGCGGGGATTTCGAGCAAGGCATCGCCGAGGGCGCGACGATCGTCCGCGTGGGCTCGGCGATTTTCGGCGACCGAGCGTGAGTTCGGAGAGCCCGGCGGCTCGCCCTTTCAA
>CAYOGR010000144.1:0-5408 GCA_964403605.1 uncultured Chthoniobacter sp. | reverse complement strand
GAGGTGGCGATCAAGAATCTTCCAGCGAATGCCCTTCCTGCCGCCCTGGGCCAAATCGCCCAAAGCGCTGCCGAGGTTGCTCCCAACGAAACCGCCAAGATCGCTGATTCGATTTCCGAAGTGGCAATCGAAAACTTGCCTGGATCCAAGTTATCCGAGGCTTTGGCGCAGATTGTGGAAAGCCTCTCCGCCGCCAATCCAGAAGCCGCTCCCGGGACCGCCAAGGCTGTTGTGGAAAATGTCATTTCCACGCTGCCTCCCGAACTGGCCGCTCAGATTATCCCTGCGATAGCCCAAGCCGCTGCCTCCGCCTCGCCAGACTTCGTGGCGGAAGTCGTGACAGGGATCATGGAGGCCATGACCGATCATTTGTCTGCAAATGAAATCGCCAAAATCCTGCCCGCCTTGGCGGAGTTGGTGGCGAAGTCCTCGCCGGAAGATTTCGCGGCCGTGATTGCGACTATGATTTCGAAAATTTCCACCTTTCCCCAACCCCTCGCCACCGACTTGGAAAACGCGCTCAAGAGGATCGAATCGGCCACGCTGGATTCCGGGAAACCCGCTACCGTGCCTCCTTCCCAAGGCGGAGGTTTGGAAGATTCGAAGCAAACCACCGACAAGGCGGGCGAGTCCGCAGCGGCAGATTTCGCCTCGAATTTCCAAGGAGCGCAGGTGCAGGCCAACCTCAACGCCGGCTCAGTCGATGCGCCCCTCGAGCAAAAGACCATCCCCGACAACATTCTCAAGCTCATCGCCGAGACGGTTTCCAAAATCCAGATCGGCGACACACAAACCACGATCACCCTACAAAAAACACCCGACCTTCCCGGCGACACCACCCTTGAGGTGCGCATGGAAAATGGACGCCTCGAAGTGGTCATCACCGCCACGGATCCACAAGCCGCCCAACTCCTCCAAAACAACATGGCCGCCCTTCAAAGCGCGTTGGCGGCGGGTGCCGGGGCAAGCCAGGTCAGCGTCAGCATCGAAGGTCCTGACACGGCGACGGAGTCCGATGGCGATTCCGACGGGGTGGGGGAACGCTCCGAAACCTCCGAAACCCCGAGGGATAAAAAGGTCGGGGCGAACCGTGAACGCGGGGGGGCCAGTCAATGAATCCCGAACTTCCATCCATCGATCCCGCGCAGTTGCGACTTGCGGAACTCACCGCCGGGGCGGGACGCCGCTTTCCCATGCGCTTCGGCAACGATATCTGGCATATCCAGTGCCTGGCGGTTCCGTCTCATTGGATACCTGAAATTTCCATCCCGCTCTCCATCGGTGGAGAGTCCTCCGTGCTGGAAATTGCCTTTTCGCCTGCAGGCCGCCTGTTCGAGCGCCATGCCGAGTATCGCGACATCGCCGGCTTGTCGGAGCCGTTCGCCCTTGCCATCCGTGCCGCCTTGAGCCGCGAACTCATCGACGCGCTTCAAACGGCCTTCGATGTCGCGATCGAGATTTCCGTTCAACCCGCCGCGGCGATTCCGCCGCTGGCGATGGCTTTTGACATCCAGAATGCCAACGCCCAACGCGAAGGGGGCGGAATTCTTCGAACCGGCCCCAAAACCCTCGCCCGCATCGAAGGGGTTTGCCCCTCTTGGGAATCCGGTTTGAATCCCGCTTTGCTTGCGGTGCGTCAACCCGTCGCCATCGGTGTCGCCTGTTTCGACATGCCGCTGTCCGTTGTGACGGCGCTCCTGCCTGGCGATTGTTTGGTTCTGGGAGATGCCTCGGCCTGGCCGTTCCCCGCATGGATCTCCGCTGGTGCCGCGCCTTTGCCAATCGGGATGCCGCCCGCCGCGCCGATGCCCCCCTTGCTTTCCCTTGATGATCCCACACCACCTATGAGCACGAATGAATCAACCCCGTTGGCCGATCTGCGACTGCCTGTTCTGGTCGTCGCCGCGCGGAAGGAACTCACCCTGCAGGAAATCGCCTCGCTCCGCGACGGGGCCTCCCTGGAGATCGGATCCGGCGGGGAAATTCCCGTCGAACTCCAAGTGAACAACCAAGTCGTGGCCACAGGCCGTCTAGTGCGCGTGGCCGACAAGATTTGCGCCTCGATCACGGGAACAAGACCCCTGCCGCCGGCATGAATGTGAACCTCTCGAATCCGCTGGAGATTATTCTCCTGCTGCTCACGACCTCGATGGTTCCGTTTCTTGCGGCCACCGTCACCTCGTTCGCCAAGATTGTGATCATCTTCGGCATTATCCGGAATGCCCTCGGCATGCAGCAGACGCCGCCGAATATTGTGCTGACCTCACTGACGATCATCATCACCTGCTACATCATGGCGCCGGTCGCCCATGACACCCTGCTCGCCGCCGAGAAGGTTCAATTCTCCTCGATTACCATCCAAAACGCACCCGACAAACTCGGGGAGGTCTCCGGGCCGATCACCAAGTTCCTTGTCGACAACAGCACCGAGGCCTCGCGCCTGTTCTTCCTGCAGAAAGCGCGTGCCCTTTGGCCAAAACACTTCGCCGAGAAAGCCACGGAGCGCGATTTCCTCATCGCCATGCCGGCCTTCGTCCTCTCCGAGATCACCCAGGCGTTCAAGATCGGGTTTATCATTTACCTGCCATTTGTCGTGGTGGACCTGATCGTGTCGAATGTCCTGATGGCTCTGGGTATCGTGATGATTTCCCCCACCACGATTTCGCTGCCCTTCAAGCTCATGTTGTTCGTGCTCCTCGATGGCTGGACGCGCCTCATCGACGGGCTCATCATGACCTACCGGATGTAAAACCATGGGACAGGGCTTCTATATCGACATGATGAACCGGGCATTGATGCTCGTGCTGATCAGTTCTCTTCCGCCGATCATTGTGGCCACCGCCGTCGGGCTTCTGGTCGCGTTCTTCCAGGCGCTCACCCAGGTGCAGGATCAAACGCTGCCCTTCGCCATCAAACTCATCGCCACGGTGCTGGTCATCATCTATGCGGCGAACTGGGTGTTTGCCGATCTGTTGAATTTCGCGATGTCGGCCATGCGGGACTTCCCGGTGCTCGCGCGATGAACACTCTGCCGCCGTTCGAGGTCTTTGGCTCGGCGTTGGTATCCCTTTTCCTCGCCACCGCGCGGCTCGGCACGGCATTGATGGTTGTGCCGTTTTTCGGCGGACCAACGGGAATTGCCCGGCGTGGATTTCTGATTGTTTCCATGGGGATTGCCTTGCCCCTTCTAATGCCCCAAGCCATGGCGATTCCCACATCGCTTGTGGAGACGACGGCCCTGTGTGTGAAGGAGGTTGTTCTTGGCCTCCTGCTGGCGATCCCTGCAGCGGTCCTCTTCTGGGCGATCGCCAGCGCGGGGGAACTCATCGACCTCCAGCGCGGCGCGACGGCCGCGAGCGTGTTCAACCCCTTCTTTGGCGCGGTGACCTCGCCGACGGCGAACCTTCTCATGCGATTCAGCGCGGCGATTTTTTTTGTCACAGGGGGATTTCTCGCATTCCTCTCGGCGGTCCTGACCTCGTTTGAGATCTACCCGATCAACCAACTTCTCCCTTCCTTCAGCGCTTCGGCGGCTTCCCTGATCGCGCTGCTCATGGGCGAGTATTTCGCCATGTCGGTCTTGTTTGCGGCGCCGTTTCTCATCGTGTTTCTGCTCATTGATGTCGGGCTGGGCCTCATGAACCGCTTTGTGCCCCAGTTGAATATTTTCTTCTTCTCCATGCCGGTGAAGAGCGGCGCGACCTTCTTCCTGCTCATCTTCTACACCACGACGATTGTGTGGCTCCTGGACGCCAACATGTTCACCCAGGAGAAACTTTTGATGAGCCTCCGGAGCTTTTTCCAATGAGCCAGTCTGCCGGCGAGAAAACCGAGCAACCGACAGACAAGAAGCTGCGTGATGCCCGCAAGCGCGGCCAGATCGCGAAGAGCAACGATGTCACAACCACCTTCGTAACCATCTTCGTCCTCGCCTCCGTCGCCTATGTGTTCGAGACCGTCGTGCGCAATTTCCGCGAGTTGTTCGCGGGCGGCATCGCGGTGATGAACAAGGATGCGGGGTCGGCCTTCGCCACCATGACAGGCGATGCCCTCCACACGCTCGTCATCGTCATCCTGCCGATCGCCGCCGCGTGCATCATCGGGACACTCGCGGGCAGCTATTTTCAATTCGGTTTGGTGTTCGCCCCGGAGTCCTTCAAGCCCGACCTCAACAAGCTGAATCCGGTCGAGGGAATGAAAAAAATCTTCTCCCTGAAAAATCTCATGGAGTTCGTGAAGTCGCTCCTGAAGGTCGTGATCCTATCGACATTGATGTATCTGATCATCAAAGGCTCGATCGACCCCCTCATGCAGTTGCCGCTGACCAGCATCCATGCGGTGCCGGACATTTTCGGAAAAATCTTCCTGTGGTTCCTGCTGCCATTCATGGGTGTTTATGTCGCCATCGCGGCGGCGGACTACTTCCTCCAGCGCTTCCTCTTCATGCGCGACATGAAAATGACGAAGGACGAGGTGAAGCGGGAATACAAGGAGCAGGAGGGTAATCCCGAGATCAAGGGCCAGCGCAAGAGCCTCCACCGCGAGATGCTCAACGAGGATACCGTTGGCAAAACGAAATCCGCCACGGTGCTTGTCACCAACCCCACCCACTTCGCTGTCGGTCTCTACTACGAAGCCGGAAAAACCAAGCTGCCGATCGTGACGGTGAAGGGGGTGGATGCGCTCGCCTACCGCATGATCGAGGTCGCGGAGGACAACCAGGTTCCTGTTGTCCAAAATGTCCGCATCGCCCAACACCTGTATTTCAATGTGAAATTGAACGATTTCATCCCGAACGAAATGCTTGCCCCCGTGGCGGAGATTCTGAAATGGGTGCAGACACTGCCCAAGCGACGCTGAGGCGGGATTCGAATTTTTTTGACAGGATGACAGGATGTTCAGGAGAGACAGGAGGGGACTCGATCTTGGGATCGGAGTTGTTTCGGCGTTTTCAGGAGTTTCCGGTGCTTGCCGATCCGTTGGATTTTCCCTTTGCCCGGCAATTGGCGGCGGATGGTCACCTTCCCGAGCGCGTGCCATTGATGCCCGAGCGCTCAACCTCGGCGTTTCTCGCCATTCGCCTTCGCTGGCGCAATCTCGAACTCCACCTCCGCCAGCCCGATGATGGCTCGCTGCTCATCTGCAATATCGAGCGCCTGCCGTCCGGAGCGAATCTCGGCAGCCCGCTCCTCGCGCTTGGCTCGTTCCTCCGCTATGCGGTTCACCGCAGCGATCTGATCGAAGTCATCGGCGGCTGTGTTTCAAAATCCCAAAACGCCGGCGAGGGGAATCTGGAGTTTCCACGCCTCCGCGAGTTCTACATCCGCCTCGTCGGCGACCTCCACGAACACCGCGATCTGGATGTCGTCTGGCTCTTCGGCCTCACCCGCCGCCCGGCGCGATATGCC
>CAYOGR010000143.1:0-5433 GCA_964403605.1 uncultured Chthoniobacter sp. | reverse complement strand
GCCATGTGGACGCCTTCGAGAAGGACGGAGCGTTGGCCGCCGCGTTCGGGCTGTGGGATGCGGAAGCGGAAGGGTTTTTTCGGAGGCTCGGGGCGCTCGATTTTTTCCATGCGCTCGATCTGCTTGAGCTTGCTTTGGGCCTGGGCGGCTTTCGAGGAGACGGAGCGGAAGCGGTCGGCGAATTCCTGGAGGGCGGAGATTTCCTTTTGTTGGTTTTTGTAGGCGGCGGCCTGGATTTCGTAATTGCGGTCGCGCTGCTCCATCGCGGCGGAGTAGTTGCCCGCATAGTGGACGAGTTTTTTGTTCGAGATTTCGTAAACGCCGTCGATGAGGGCGTCCATGAATTCGAGGTCGTGGGAGATGAGCAAAAGGGCGCTGGAGCAGTTTTTGAGATACTGCTGGAGCCAGAGGAGCGAGAGGAGGTCCAGGTGGTTGGTGGGTTCGTCGAGGAGGAGGAGGTCGGGCTCCATGACGAGCAGTCGGGCGAGATGGGCGCGCATCACCCAGCCGCCGCTGAGTTCCTTGGCGGGGCGGGACCAATCGGCTTCGCGGTAGCCGAGACCGGTGAGCATTTTTTTCGCGCGGGCCTCGACTTGGGGGTTGGAGAGGGCTTCGTGTTTCGCGTGGGCCTCGAGGTAGGCGGCGGAGGAGACATCACCCGCGGCTTCGCAGGCGGCGAGGATTTTTTCGAGGGCTTGGACTTCGCCCGCACGGCCGGTGGCGAGGTCGAGGGCGGTTTCGTCGCCGACGGCTTCGGCTTCCTGCGGGAGGTAGCCGAGGGTGGTCCATTCGTCGCGCTGGATGGTGCCGGCGTCGGCTTCGTCGCGGCCGAGGATGAGGGAGAAGATGGTGGATTTGCCCGCGCCGTTGGGGCCGACGAGGGCGATGCGCTCGCCGTAGTTGACCTGCATGTCGGCGTCCTCGAAGAGAAGGCGGCCGCCGTGGGATTTCTTGAGGTTGCGGATGGTCAGCATGGACGCGGGAGTAGATCGCGAATGGGGGCGGGAATCAAGCGGGGGAGCGGAGTGCAGGTTATCCCCGGCATCTCGAGTGGCGGCTGACTACGAGGTCTGGCAGCAGGGTCGAAACTCGTTCCGAGTTCCGCTACGGAGCAAGGGGATTCGGCGTGGTCGGGACGCCCACGCTCCTTGAGGCGTCAGGCGAGGTCTTCGCCGACGGCGTAGCGGGTGAAGCGGCGGATGATGATGTTTTCGCCGAGTTCCGCGATTTTGGACTTCACAAGATCCTCGATGGTTACTTCGGGATTCTTGATGAAGGATTGCTCGAGAAGGCAGATCGTGCTGTAGAATTTGTCGATTTTGCCGTCCACGATCTTTTCCACGATGTTGGCGGGCTTGCCTTGCACCTGGGCGGCGGCAATTTCGCGCTCCTTGGCGATGAGAGTCTCCGGCACCTGGGCGCGGTTGACATAGAGCGGGTGCGCAGCGGCGATGTGAAGGGTGATGTCCTTCACAAAATCGCGGAAGTTGTCGTTCTTGGCGACGAAGTCGGTCTCGCAGTTGATTTCAACAAGGACGCCGACTTTGCCCTGCATGTGGATGTAGGAGGCGATGGTGCCTTCCTTGGCGGCGCGGTCGGCTTTTTTGCCGGCGCTGGCGATGCCTTTTTTGCGAAGGTATTCCTCGGCGGCGGTGAGATCCCCACCGGTTTCGGCGAGGGCTTTTTTGCAATCCATCATCCCCGCGTTGGTTTTTTCGCGGAGTTCTTTAACGAGAGCGGCTGAGATTTCGGACATGTGTTCGAAGTTTTAAGTTTTAAGAATTAAGTTTTAAGTGGTCAGGGCGCGGGGCCGGATCGGACATCGAGAGTCTTGAGTTGCAAGTTGGAAGTCGGGCCGGACTACGAAAGCGGCAGGACTTAAAACTTAAAACTTAAGACTTAAATCTTTATTCGGAGACAGCGGCGAGCTCGGGTGTGCGGGCTTTGCCGCGGGTGCCCTTGGATTCCATGATCGATTCGACGAGCTTGCCGAGGATGACGCGGATCGAGCGGATGGCATCGTCGTTGCCGGCGATGGGGTAGTCGATCTTGTCGGGGTTGCAGTTGGTATCCACGATCGCAACGATCGGGATGCCGAGGCGGTTGGCTTCGGCGACGGCAATTTCCTCGCGAACGGTGTCGATGACAATCATCGCCGCCGGCAGTTTTTCCATTTCCACGACACCGCCGAGATTGTGGAGGAGCTTGGCTCCCTCGCGGCGGATGGACGAGGCCTCGGCCTTGTTGATCTTCGCGAATGCGGGCGATTTTTCCATCGCCTGGATTTCTTTCAAGCGGCCGACGCTGCGGCGGATGGTCGTGAGGTTGGTAAGGGTGCCGCCCAGCCAACGCTGGTTGACAAAGAACTGTCCGGTCGCCTCGGCCGCTTCGCGGATGGCTTCCTGGGCCTGCTTTTTGGTGCCAACGAGAAGGATTTTGCCCCCGTCTTTCACGACTCCCTTCAGGAACGATGTGGCCTTGGTGAGTTGATCGATGGTGAGTGCGACATCGATGATGTAGATCGAATTTTTTTCCTCGAGGATGTAGTCGCGCATTTTCGGATTCCAACGCTTGGTCTGGTGTCCGTAATGGACACCGGCCTCGAGGAGCTCCGTCATGAGTTCGATGTTTGGTTGTGTGGCTGTGGATTCTGACATGTTGAGTTTTATTAGCTGGCGACTTTCTTGGTTTCCTCTTTGGAGGCGGCTTCCAAAGCACCTCCGGTATGGGAGATTCCAATCTTGCGGTTGGTTTCGAAACCCGTTCCGGCAGGGATGAGATGACCCATGATGACATTCTCTTTGAAGCCCCGGAGACGATCCACCCTGCCAAGAGTGGCGGCCTCCGTCAAGACGCGGGTGGTGTCTTGGAACGATGCGGCGGAGATGAAGCTGTCGGTTTCAAGGGCGGTCTTGGTGATGCCGAGCAGCACGGGACTTGCCTCGGCAGGCTTGCCGCCCTTGGCCATGACGGCCTCGTTCTCGGCCTCGAACACGAGGCGGTCCACCTGATCGCCCCAGAGGAGAGTGGTGTCGCCCTGCTCGGTGATCTTCACCTTGCGGAGCATTTGGCGAACGATGATCTCGATGTGCTTGTCGTTAATTTCGACGCCCTGCAGCCGGTAGACCTCCTGAACCTCGTTGAGAAGGTGTTCCTGAAGCTCCTGCGGGCCGCAAATGTCGAGAATCTCGTGCGGGACGACGGGGCCTTCGGTGAGTTGTTGGCCCTTTTTCACGAGATCGCCCTTGAAGACGATGATGTGTTTGTTGAGCGGAATGAGATGCTCCTCCTCGGCCCCGGTTTCGGGATCCTTGACGATAAGACGGCGCTTGGCGCGGACGGTTCCACCGATCTCGACGACGCCGTCGATCTTGGCGATGTCTGCGGCATCCTTTGGACGGCGGGCTTCGAAAAGCTCGGCGACACGCGGGAGACCGCCCGTGATGTCCTTGGTTTTGCCGATCTTTCGAGGCGTGCGGGCGACACGCTGTCCGGCGGGGACTTTCGCGCCCTCCTTGACCTCGATATGCGCGCCGGCTGGAATGGAATAGCTGGCAAGGACATTCTTGGCCTCGTCCACAATGACGATCTGCGGGTGGAGATCCTCCTTGTGCTCAATGACAACATTGCCGCGGACGCCGGTGGATTCATCGACTTCCTGGCGAATGGTGACGCCGGGGATCATGTCGCGGAATTCAATCTTTCCAGCTTTTTCAGTGATGATCGGGACATTGTAGGGATCCCACTGGATGAAGGTCTGGCCTTTTTTGACATGGCCACCATCGGCGACAGAAATAACCGAGCCGACGACAATGTTGTGGCTTTCGAGTTCGCG
Source organism: uncultured Chthoniobacter sp. (assembly GCA_964403605.1). Lineage (GTDB taxonomy): Bacteria > Verrucomicrobiota > Verrucomicrobiia > Chthoniobacterales > Terrimicrobiaceae > UBA967. The sequence goes on along the minus strand of CAYOGR010000143.1, from coordinate 1,598 downwards.
ACCATCCTTGTCGTGCACGGTGATGGTTCCGTTTTTGTTAAGAACGACGAAGGTCTTGTCCACCGTTTCGACGACCTTGAGTTCGTTGAAACGGATGGCTCCCTCGTGCTTGGCCTTGACGATCGGTTGTTTGAAGGTCTGGCTGGCGGCACCACCGACATGGAAGGTTCGCATGGTGAGCTGGGTTCCGGGCTCGCCGATCGACTGGGCGGCGATAATGCCGACGGCTTCGCCGAGCTTGATCATGCCGCCCGTGGCGAGGCTGCGGCCGTAGCACTTGATGCAAATGCCGCGCTTGGATTCGCAAGTCAGGGCCGAGCGGATCTTGAGTTGCTCGTGGCCGACTTTGTCCAATGCGGCGGCGATTTCCTCGTCAACGAGTTGGTTGGCCTTGATGATCGCCTTGCCGGTGATCGGATCCTTGACCGTTTCACAACTGGTGCGGCCGATGATTCGGGTCGAGAGGCTGACGACCTCCTCGTCCCCTTCGTAAATCGGACGAACCACGATGCCGTTGGGCGTGTGGCAATCCTCGATGGTGATGATGACATCCTGGGCGGCATCGACGAGTTTGCGGGTGAGGTAGCCGGAGTCTGCGGTCTTGAGCGCGGTATCGGCGAGACCCTTGCGGGCGCCGTGCGCGGAGATGAAGAACTCGAGAACGGTGAGACCTTCGCGGAAGTTTGCCGTGATCGGCTGCTCGATGATTTCCCCCGAGGGTTTCGCCATCTGGCCGCGCATTCCGGCGAGCTGTTTGATCTGGGTGCGGTTGCCGCGGGCTCCGGAATCAACCATCATGAACACGGGGTTCATATCGCGCTTGCCCTCGTTGTATTCCAGCGTGCGGAAGAGCGCGTTGGCGATCTCCTCGCCGGCGTGGGTCCAGATGTCCTGCACCTTGTTCTTGCGCTCGCCGTCGGTGATGATGCCCCGGCGGTATTGCTGCTCGACTTGGGACACCTCGCGGTAGGCCTTTTCGAGGAGGTCGGATTTTTCCTGAGGAATCATCATGTCGTTGATTCCGATGGAAACGCCTGCTCGGGTGGCGGAGCGGAAGCCGAGTTCCTTGAGCTTGTCGAGGGTTTCGACGGTGGTCTGCTGACCGCCGACCTTGTAGCAGCGCCAGATGATGTCGGAGAGCTGTTTCTTGCCGCAGACCTTGTTGAAGAAGCCGAGGGCTTTCGGCCAAATCTGGTTGAAGACCACGCGACCGGCGGTGGTTTCGAGGACATTCTTTTCGGTGTCTCCGTAAACGGTCACCAGGCCTTTGTCGGGGTTCTTGAAGAGAATGCGCGAGGTCGTGCGGATCGATCCCTCGGAGAGGGCGAGTTCCACTTCGTCGGCATTTTCAAAGAGAGGCCGGCGCTTTTTCTCGTCGGCATCCTCGGCGCGGGGTTTTTGCGTGAGGTAGTAGCAACCGAGCGGGATGTCCTGCGACGGCGTGGTGATCGGCTTGCCGCTGGAAGGCGAGAAGATGTTGTTGGGTGCCAGCATGAGCATGCGGGCTTCCATTTGCGCCTCGACCGAGAGCGGCACATGGACCGCCATCTGGTCGCCGTCGAAGTCCGCGTTGTAGGCGGTGCAAACGAGCGGGTGGA
>CAYOGR010000142.1:0-5475 GCA_964403605.1 uncultured Chthoniobacter sp. | reverse complement strand
AGTCGGGCCGTTTTGGTTCACTGTTCGACCCCAGTGTTGGAGATTTTCTCCTTGGTGGTATTCATCGGCATCCCCTGAGAGGGCCTTTAGAAATTTTTTTCAAGGGCCTAAAAAAACCTTTCCTTCCTTCCGCTGGATGATCGCGGCGATCCATGCCAGTCTCCTGCGCGAACATGATGAAACAACCCGCCAAATCCTCTGCCAAAGCCCCTCTGCGCCTTTTGGGCAAAGCCTCTGCGCTGCCGACCGAGCCCTCGCGCCAAATCCTCGATTCGTTCCCGAACAGCCACCCCGGCCGCGACTACACGATCTTTCTCGAGACCGAGGATTTCTCGTCCGTGTGCCCCGTCACCGGCCAGCCGGACTACGCGGAGATCACCATCCAGTATGTCCCCGCCGCGCGCTGCATCGAGACGAAGTCCCTGAAATACTACCTCGCCTCGTTCCGAAACACCCCGGCCTTCAACGAGCAAATCGTCAATCGCATCCTCGAGGATTTGGTCGCCGTGTGCTCGCCGAAAAGCATGACCGTTCGCGGGGCCTTCGCTTCGCGCGGCGGGCTGTCACTCACTGTTGAAGCCACGCACACGGCACGCGGCAAGAAACGCTGAGCGCGCCTACTTTTTGTAAAAACCGATCGCCGTCACCAGATCCACGGCGCGTTGCAGAACGGTATCCCGGAGCGCGGGCAATGACTTCTCGCGCGAGTCCTCGGTGATTTCGGGATTGGTATTGGCCACCAGCGCCGCCTCGTTCATGCGCGGCGGCTCCACATCGAACGCAAAACGGCCCACGCCCTCCTTGGCGGCTTGATCAAAAATCTTATCGCGCGTTTCGCGATCGAGCCGGACAGCGATGTCGGGCGTCAGACCCTTTGGAAAAAGCGCTCCGCTTTTCGGTGCCAGAGCTTGCGCCACCGCGACCCGCACCGAACGCCCATCGCCTAGCGGGAAGTCAGCGAACTCCACTGCGGCACCGGCGGTTTGCGAACCTACCAACATCGCCTTCGCATTGTCTCGAAGGGTGGCCGCCAAAACCTCGGCCGCGCCTCGAGTGTCCTGATCCACCAGCACCACGAGGATTCCCTCGAAAGCTGGCACGACATCGTTCGTAACAATCCGCTCCTTTTTGGTGTTCGGTTTTTGCACCGTGAAAAGCACCGCGCCCTTTGGACAAAAACGCTTCGCTACCTCGGGGACGCCTTCAAAGCCCGGCTCGGCAGGAATTCCCCGCAAATCAAGAATCACGGCCCCAATCGATTTCTCCCCGAAATTTTTAAGAGCCGAATCCATCTGCGCCAGCGCAGCGGCGTCCAATTTCCCCGGGCGGATGTAGCCCGCGCGGTCATCGAGGATCTCCGCCAGAAAAGGAAATCCCAGCGGATTCTCCGGCTTGGCGTCGGTTTCAACAATCGAAACTCCCGGCCCCAAACGCGCCATCAGCCCCTGCAAAAGCGCACGCTGCGACGCCTTGTCGAGTTGCTCGCTCGAAAGAAAGTTTGCGCGAACGGCCTCCAAGGCCTTTTGCACCTGTGCTTCATCAAGGGAATCGACCGATGGATACCAAAATCCGGACGCTTGAGGGCTTCTGGATTGTAGCGCAGGCGTCTCGCCTGCGGGTAAATCGTTCGATGTCAGGCGAGACGCCTGACCTACATAAGGCTCCACAGCCTGCGCCACCGGGATCAAAAAAAGACCCGCAATTCCGAGTGCAAAAACTTTTCGAGAGTGACGCACTTTCAAAAGCCTCTTCTGAAAAAACTCCGCGCTCTCTGTGTCCTCGGTGGTCAATTCCTGGAGAAGCCTCATCACGCGCCAATATCATTCCGGCGCTGGATTCCGTCGAAGGAAATTCGGTCGGCCGCTTGATACGCCAATGCCCGCGCCACAGCGAGGTTTTGGCCTAGCGCGGTGACGCCGAGCACGCGCCCCCCACTGGTGAGGATTTGGCCGTCCTGCGCTTTGGTGCCGGCGTGAAAAACCACGACATCGTCCAACTTTCCAGCGGACTCCAGGCCCGAGATTGGCTTCCCTTTTTCATAGGAACCGGGATAGCCACCCGAGGCAAGAATCACGCAGACGGCGGCTTGGGCATGCCAATCCGGCGCACTCGCGGAGAGCTTTCCCTCCACCGAGGCCTCCAGCAGCGGGAGCAAATCGGACTTCAACCGCCGAACGAGGACTTGGGTCTCGGGATCGCCCCAGCGGCAATTGAACTCCAGAACCTTCGGTCCCTCGGCCGTGAGCATGAGGCCGGGAAAAAGCATTCCGCGAAAGGCCAAGCCGTCCTTTTGAATTCCCGCCAAAAACGGATCCAAAATCTCGCGGCAGATCCTCGTGCGCAGGGACTCATCGACCGAACCCGAGGGCGAAATCGTTCCCATGCCACCGGTGTTTGGGCCGAGGTTTCCATCAAAAGCCTTCTTGTGGTCGCGGCAATCGGGCAGGAGCAAATACGAGGAGCCATCCACCAGCGCGTGAATCGAGCACTCAACGCCTTCGAGAAATTCCTCGATGACGATTCGCTTGCCGGCCACTCCGAACGCGCCATCCACGAGGCACAACCTCACGGCGCCCTCGGCCTCGGCGAGGTTTTGGGCAATGATCACGCCCTTGCCGAGTGCAAGACCGTCGGCTTTCACCACGAGCGGATATTTCGCCGAGCGGCAAAAATCCAGCGCCTCCGCGCTGTCGGTGAATTCGCGATAGTCCGCCGTGGGAATTCCATGGCGTTGCATGAATTCCTTGGCAAACGCCTTCGAGGATTCAAGCCGGGCAGCCTTGGCGCGCGGCCCGAAAATTTTCAACCCCGCCGCCTCGAAAGCATCCACCACGCCAGCAGCCAACGCGTCATCCGGCCCCACGACTGTGAAATCAATCCGGTTCGCCTTCGCGAATTCGACGAGCTTTTCGACATCCTCGGCGGCGATCGGGACATTCTCCCCCACTTGCGCGGTGCCGGAATTGCCCGGGGCGGCGTAGATTTTTTCGACCTGTGGCGACTGCGAGAGTTTCCAAGCCAGCGCGTGCTCGCGCCCGCCGGAGCCCGTGACGAGAACTCTTTTCTTCATTTGTTGAAAACGAAGGTGACCGGCTGAGCCGGGAGCATTTGGCGGGAGAACGAGACTGTCGAGCCCTGCACCCCGCGCGAATCGCCATGAGACCAGCCGCCGGTCGACCCCATCGGGATAACGACCTTGGGCCGCAACTGGGAAAGGATGGCATTGCGCGATTCGCCGCCCAGCGAGTCCATCGGCAAAAACAGAATGTCCACCGCGCCGATTTGCGAGAGTTGGTCGGCATCGAACGGCCTCGTCTGGCGGCCAAGGAAACAAAACCGCATCCCGTCCATCATCCAAGTGTAGGTGAGATTCATTCCGTCAACGGAAAGAATCTCCGGGTTGCGGTAGGTCGGGATTCCTCGGATCGAAATGCCCGTGATGGTGCTCAATCCGATCCCCACCCCGCCGCGCAGGATGGCCGGCTGGTTGTCGATTGCATTGATGTTGTTGGAATCCGGCCGCTCGGTCGTGACGAGCACAATGTCGGTTTTCAACGGGCTGGGCAAAGTGCGACCGCCGGTTTTCGCCGCATAAGGATTCGTGAGGATCGAGGTGCCGATCGGCGAGGTGATGCGGTAGCACTGGTTCCCAAGCCAATCGATGCGCGTGAAGCGGGGCGTGGGTGTGGGGGCGTGGGTTCCCCCACCGCATCCGGCCAAGGCCAGAACGAGCGCCAGCCCAAAAACAAGGCACCGCATGATCAAGCGGGAAGCTGGACTCCAAGATCTCCGATGCGGCTGATCGTGAGGCCCTGCAACGCGGGAACCTCACTCGCCATGACCTTGAAAATTTCCTCGATCGAATAAACCCCATTCGATCCGCCGACGGCCTGAACGAGGTCGCGCAAAACCTCCCAGTCGTCGCGGGCCTGCCCGGGCGGCTGAATGGCTTGGTTGAGGCGCTGGAGGCGACCCTTGATGTTGATCATCGTGCCGCGCTTCTCGGCCCACGCGCTGGTGGGAAGCACCACGCTCGCATGAGGAGTGGTCTTATTCGCAAGGATTCCGGCGACAACAAGCGCTTCGAGTTTTTTCAAGGACTCCTCGGGAATTCCGCAATCCACGGCATCCTCGCCGAGGACAACCAGTGCGGTGATTTCGCCGGCTTGGACGCGGCGGGCAATCTCAGAGAGCTTCCCAGTCGCCAGGCCGAGCAACTTCGCACCGCCCGTGTTTGGGTTTCCATCGTCGGAGATCAAAAATCCATCGCCCTTCTGCGGACGCGGCAACACATCGAAATTCTCGATCTTCAGCGCGGCGGCGAGACGGCGCGCGAGGAACATCTCCTCGTTCGTCATCCTCGCGGAGGCAATCAAAGCCGTCTTGGCCGGATCACGACCCTGGAGTTGCTGCGCGGCGGCGGCAATGGCGCGGGGCCATTTCGCAGGCACTTCCTCGCCTTTCACCACGGGCGATACGAGACGATCCTCGCTGTGGAGGTAGTGGAAATTCAAGCGGTGGCTGTCGGGCATCCAGCAGGAATTCACCTCGTCGTTCTCGCGGGGAGTGATGCGGTAAACGAGGTTCTCGCGGCTGCCGATGATGATGTTGCAGCCCGTGCCGCAGGAGACATCGATGCTCTTGGTTTCCTTCAAAAACCAAACGCGCATCTTGAAGCGAAAATCTTTGCTCGTGAGCGCGCCGACCGGGCAGATGTCCACCGTGTTGAGCGAGTAATTGTTGTCGAGGCGCTTGCCGGGGTGGACTGTGAGCGTCGTGTGGCTGCCGCGGTTGACGAAGCCCAGCACATCGTCGTGCGCCACCTCTTGCATGAAGCGGATGCAGCGCGAGCACATGATGCAGCGTTCATCATCGAGCACGATCCTCTCGCCGATATCCACGCGCTTGGGCTTTTTGACCTTTTCCTCGCGGAAGCGCGACTCGCCCTTGCCGTATTCGACCGAAAATTCCTGCAACCGGCACTCGCCCGCCTGGTCGCAAATCGGGCAATCGAGCGGGTGGTTGATCAGCAAAAATTCCATCACGCCCTTGCGGCATTCCTCCACGAGAGGTGACGAGGTGCGCACGCCCATGCCCTCGGCGACCTCGGCCGCGCAGGAGATTTCCGGCTTCGGGCCCCAGGCGATCTCGGGGCGTCCATCCGCTCCGAGCACCGGTTGGCGGTCCGGCGTCATCTTCGGGCGCCCGGTCTCGACGAGACACATGCGGCAATTTCCCGGCGTGCTGAGTTTGGGATGGTAGCAATAGTGCGGGATGAATTTCCCGCTCTGCATGCAAGCCTCGATCAAGCGCGTGCCTTTCGGGAATTGTTTCCATTCCCCGTCCACTTGCACATTGACCATCGCCACTGGAGTTGCCGTTTCGCTCATGTTGGAATTGGTTTAAAAAACCGCTGTGGGTTTTAAGAATTTATAACCTATCGACAGCGCAACCCTCCGAACAAGCAAAAGTAGG
>CAYOGR010000141.1:0-5494 GCA_964403605.1 uncultured Chthoniobacter sp. | reverse complement strand
GGGCAGGAGATTGAAAAAGGGACGCTGCTCCCCGCGCGCCACGCCCGCGAATCCTTGGCGGTCGATGCTTCGTCAGCGCCCAAGCCTCAGGCGCGAACGCGCTGTCCGTGCCATCTCCTTCCCCCGGCGCCCCGGCGGCTCTGCGGGAGGTTTTTCATTCGGAGACGATGATCAAGAGGCCGACTGCTAGCCGGTGATCAGAGGGTCGATCTGCGTCATCGTCTCCCGCAGGGCGCGGTAGCCGAAGTGGCCTTGGGGGACGCGGAGGAGTTTGGAGCCGGGCCAGGTTTCGGTGAGCTTTTCGAGGTCGGCCAGCGGCGAAATGCGGTCGTGCAGGCCGCCGGTGACGAGAATATTGGCGGGGTCGCAGAGGGGCCTACCGCGCAGCGGGGAGGCCAGATGCTCGAAGGGAAGCGTGTTGCCGGGGGAGTGACCCCGGCAGCGGAGTTCGCGCCGCATCACAGCGGCACCGGGGTTTTCCCAAACCGCTTTTTCGGTGTTCACGATGGGTTGCACCAACGCGACAAACCGGAAATCCGGCTCGAGCAGGGAGAGAAGCCCGCCGATCCAGCCTCCATAGCTGGTTCCCAGAACGGCGAATTCACGGGTGCCGCGGGTGCGCAGCAGGGCCATGAGTTGGCGTTGCTCGACCACGGCTTGTCGGAGTCCCTGGGCGTTGCGGACGAGATTCGCGGTGATGGCGAGTTCGCCGTTCAGCGTTTTCTTTGGGGTGCGCGAGTAGTGGTAGGGCAGATGGGGGAAGGCGACGCTCCAGCCGTTGTCATTGAACCACGCGGCGAGCCTCCGGTAGCCGATGTCGCTGGCGCTCATCAGCGCGTGGAGGATCAGAACGGTTGGCGCGTTTTGGTGGCGGGCGGGAAAGAAACGCACCCGGGCGCGGTCGTTTTCGAGATGTCCGGTGGGGTGGGGGGTGTCCCATTCGATCCAGGCATTCTTCAAGCTCGGCCGGGCCGCGGCGGGCATGCGGTAGAATTCCTCGCGGGTCATCGGCGAATGCCGCGCGATGTAGTCCGCCAATTCCTCCCGGGTGCAGGCCTCGGCGCGTCGGCGCCATTGGAGGACATGCATCATATTGCACATCGCGCCGTCCACGAGCCAGGCGAGGGGTTTGTTCCAAAGGGCGCTCATGGCTCGCGCATCCGCTGTTGTGGCGAGTGGGGAAGGTCGTCTTCGCTGAGTTTGCAGGTCTCGACGAGTCTTTCCTTCAGCCGAATCAATGCAGCGGCAGTGTCATCGCGCAGCTGCTTGCGGCCTCCCTCGCCGGGAAAAACCGGGTCGCCGATGGCGATGTAAACCTTGGCCCGCCGCCACGGGAGCCAGTTGCGGCGGTTGTAGAGACGCTCGCTGCCGAGGATGGCGATTGGAACGACGGGGCAGCGTGCTTTTGCGGCGAGCAGGAACGCCCCTTCGCGCATTTCCGCGCCGGAGAGGATCGAGCGTGCGCCGTCGCGGATGCCACCCTCGGGAAAAATGCCAATCATCCGTCCGGCTTCGAGTCGCTTGATGGCCGTGCGGAGCGCCTGGCGGTCGTCTCCGTGACGATCCACCGGAATCACATCGAGCCAGGTGAAGCCGGCCTTGGACCACTTGGTGCCGAAAAGCTCGACCATGGCGATCCAGTCGATCTTGCGCGACAGCCATCCGCTGAGGAGCGGAGGGTCAAAGTGGCTGATGTGGTTCGAGACCATCACGCACGCGCCGTCGGGGATTTTGGAGAACGAAACCACCCGCACCCGCGCGCCGAGGTGGAGAAAGGCTTTCAGCGAGCCGACGATGAAATGGTAGAAGCCGAGGTGGAATGCGTCTCGGGCCGTCATCGGCTAGGCGGCTTGGGTGAAGAAGCGGCGCTGCTTTTCGCTGATCGGGCGTCCCATTTTTTCGAGGACGAGAAGCATGTCCTCCCAGACCTTGCGCTTCTCGGTGATCGTTTGGTTCCGCAACAGGTAGGCGGGATGGTAGGTGACCATCACGGGGGTGGATTGGAAGTCGAGCCACTGGCCGCGGAGTTCCCGCATCGGGCGGGTCTCGCCGAGGAGTCCCTCCGCCGCCGTCGCGCCGAGGGCGACCATCACGCGGGGTTGCACGAGTTGGATCTGCTCGCGGAGCCATGGCAGGCAGGTGGTCATTTCGTCCATCCGGGGCTTGCGGTTGCCCGACTCCCCGGCAGGCATGTCCGGGCGGCACTTCAGCACATTGGCGATAAAAATATCGTCGCGGGTGAATCCCATGGCTTCGATGATTTTTGTGAGGAGTTGCCCGGCGCGTCCCACGAAAGGTTCGCCGATCTTGTCCTCGTCGGCACCCGGCGCTTCGCCGATGAACAGGAGTTCGGCGTTGCGATTCCCAACCCCGAAGACGACCTGCGTGCGGGAGGAGACAAGATTCGGGCACTTCTGGCAGGAAAGGATGGCCTTCTCCAGCGTGGCCCAGGTCCACCCCCCGGCGTTTTTTCCCTCAGGAATCATCGTCGGGGTAGGGGCTGCGGGAGGGAGGGCCTTGGCGGAGGCTTTGAGTTTTTTGAGAGCGGCCAGCGAGGCTTTGGGCGGGGGCTTCACGCCGCCATCAATCGACTTGAGAAGCGGGAGGGCATGGGCCACCGCTTGCTGGAAAAGTTCGCTCATGGCGCGTGTTTTTAGCGGCCTGCGATGGAGTCGGCGAGATTTTGATGGAGGGTGACGGATTTTTGTTTCACGCCCTATCGGGCGCGTCCATAGTCATCCCCTCTTTATGGCCAAATCCGACGATTCCGCATCCAATGACAAGGCGGCCGCAGCCCGCCTCAAGAACCTCGACCTTGCCCTCCAACAGATCGAAAAAGACTACGGCAGCGAAGCCATTCGCCGCCTCGGCGACGCCACGGTTTCCCAGGTGGAGGCAATCCCCACCGGCAACATCATGATCGACCGCGCGCTCGGCGTCGGCGGGTTTCCCCGCGGCCGTATCGTGGAAATTTACGGGCCGGAGAGTTCCGGTAAAACCACACTCACGCTGACGGCGATCGCCCAGGCGCAGAAGCTCGGCGGCCTCGCGGCGTTCATCGATGTCGAGCACGCTCTTGATCCCAACTACGCCCGCAAGCTCGGTGTGAACCTCGACGAACTTCTTGTTTCCCAGCCCAGTTCGGGCGAGGAGGCGTTGCGCATCTGCGAAACACTCGTCCGCTCGAATGCGATGGATATCATTGTTCTCGATTCCGTCGCTGCGCTGGTGACGAAGTCCGAACTCGAAGGCGAGATCGGCGACGCCGTGGTGGGTGCTCAAGCACGCCTGATGAGCAATGCGCTGCGCAAGCTCACCTCATTCATTTCAAAAGCGAACACGATCTGCCTCTTCACCAACCAAATCCGCGAGAAGATCGGTGTGATGTTCGGCAACCCCGAAACCACCCCGGGCGGAAAAGCGCTGAAATTCTATGCGAGCGTTCGCATCGACATCCGCCGCATCGGCGCGATCAAGAACAGCGACGGATCGATCTCCGGCAACCGCACCAAGGTCAAGGTCGTGAAAAACAAAGTCGCCCCGCCGTTCACCGAGGCGGAGTTCGACATCATGTATAACGAAGGCATTTCAAATACCGGCTCGCTCCTCGACCTCGCGCTGGAAAAAGGCATCGTCGAAAAGCGCGGTTCCTGGCTCAGCTACAAGGGCAGCCAGCTTGCGCAGGGCCGCGACGCCGCCAAGGAACTTCTCAAGAGCGATCCGAAAATCTACGGCGAAATCGAGGCCGATGTGATGGCCGCGATGGAAAAAGCCTGAGTTGGTTTGAAGCGAAAAGAATAGGGGCGGCTTTGCCGCAAAAGTGGGATTACACGGAGGTCATCCCTCCAGATGTTCGAGGGGCGCTGTCGCGCCCTCGATTCACCCCTCCACCCGCGCTCCGCGCAGCGAGAGAATCTTTTGGAGGGTTTCCTCGATGAGATTGTTCGGGCAACTCGCGCCGGCGGTGATGCCGACCGTGAGGTGGGCGCGGTTTGGGAGCCAGTCGGGGGATTCGATTTCTTTTTTCTCGTGGATGTCGAAATGGCGGATCGATGCGGCGGACTCGATGCAATCGGCGTTGCGGATGAAAAAGGTGGGGAGTTTTTTTTCGCCGATTTCGACGAGGTGCGTGGTGTTCGAGCTGTTGTAGCCGCCGACGACGAGAAGGAGGTCGAGGGATTCTTTGAGGAGCTGGAAGAGGGCGTCCTGGCGGTCCTGCGTGGCGCCGCAGATGGTGTCGAAGTAGCGGAAGTTCGCGGTGCTGCCGCCGTCGCGGCGGGCGATGGCGTCGCGGAGGAGGTTTTGGATCGATTCGGTTTCGCTGCGGAGCATCGTGGTTTGGTTGGCGACGCCGATGCGCTGCAGGTGGGCAAGGGGATCGAAGCCCGGACTCGTCGCGCCATGGAAGCGGGCGAGGAATTTTTCCGGATCGCCGCCATGGATCATGAAGTCGGCTATGAAATTCGCGTCGTCGAGATTGTAGACGATGAGGAAGTGGCCCTGGCCGTCCTGCCCGAGCGCGCGGGAGGCGGTGGCGCGGGTTTCCTCATGGGCGGCCTTGCCGTGGATGATCGAGGTGACGCGCTCGGTGGCGTTTTGGCGCACGCGTTTCCAGACGCTCATGACATCGCCGCAAGTGGTGTCGATGATCTGGCAGCCGTGGGCTTTGACGGCGTTGATCACATCGACCTCGGCGCCGAACGCGGGAACGATGACGACATCGTCGGGTTGGAGTCCGGCGAGGTCGGCGTCGCCGGGATGCGCGGCGAGGTAGCGGATGCCAAGGGCCTCGATCTGGGCGTTCACATCGGGGTTGTGGATGATTTCGCCGAGGAGAAAAATCCGGCGTCCGGTGAAAACTTTTGCGGCCGCGTAGGCGAGGTCGATGGCGCGTTCGACGCCGTAGCAAAAGCCAAATTCCTTCGCGAGGCGGATGGTGGTGTTTCCGGCTTGGAGAACCCCGCCTTGGGCTCGGATTTTTTCAACGAGTTCGCTGCGGTAGTGGTGTTCGACCTGGGCCTGGACCTGGGCCATGACCTCGGGCGTGCGGATATTGACGCGGGCGGGAGTGCTCATGGGGTGGCGGGTCGGGATTTCACGGTGGTGCGGGCTTCGCCGAGGAAGAGGCTGCAAATGTTCGCGCAGAGAAGCGGGATGCGGCCTGGCGGTTCGGCGGGATGCGGGGCGGGGTCGGCGGGTTCGATGGGCCAGAGGATTTGGCGCAGGCAGCCTGCGGCGCAGAGATTCGCGGAGAGGCCAGAGGCTTCGTCGCGGGTGAGGAGTCCTGTGATGCGATACATGCCGGTCTGGCGATTTAGCGTTTCGCGCAGGGGCGGGGCAATCTTTTCGCCGAGAAGGACGGCGCGCCAGTTGCCGAGTGCGGCAGGGTAGAGGGCGTCGAGGGCGAGGTGGAGGTCGGCGAGGGTGGACAATTTCAATTCCCAGCCGCGGCGGAGATTCGGAGCGGTTTTGAGGGGACGGTATTCGCCTTGGT
>CAYOGR010000140.1:0-5502 GCA_964403605.1 uncultured Chthoniobacter sp. | reverse complement strand
CGCATGAGATGGAGGTAGTGGGAGACCATCATGATGCCGTTTCGCGCGGCGATTCCGGTGAGGGCGATGAAGCCGACCATGGAGGCGATCGAGACGGTGCGGTCCGAGAAAAACCAGATTCCAACCACAGCGCCGATGAAGGCGAGGGGGATGTTTAGCATCACTTGGAGGGCGAGCGAGACGCTTTGGAATTGGAGGTAGAGGACGAGGAACATCCCGGCGAAACTGGCGGCACCAAGGAGGAGGATGAGTCGGGAAGCGGTGGCCTGACTCTCGAACTGGCCGCCGTAGGTGAGGAAGTAGCCGGTGGGCAACTCGACTTCGGCGGAGATTTTTTGACGGGCCTCCTCGACGGCGCTCACGAGGTCGCGTCCGGCGACATTCGCGGAGACATAAATGCGGCGCTGGCCGTTCTCGCGGTTCACCATGTTCGGGCCCATCGCTTCCTCGACTTCGGCGACGAGGCCGAGCGGGACGAGTTGGCCATTGAGGGTGTCGATCGGGATTTTGCGGATGGATTCGAGATCGGTGCGCGCGGAGTCGGGCAAGCGGAGGGTGACCGCGTAGGATCGTTGCCCTTCCAGGACTTTTGTGACCTCGCTGCCGCGCAGGGCGAGTTCGGCGTAGCTGGCGACCTCGCCGGGGCGCAGGCCGAAGAGGGCGGCTTTCTCGCGGTTGATGCGGACATGGACTTGCGGGATGAGCGTTTGGCGTTCCGCTTGGACATCGGTGAAGCCGGGAATAGCGGCGACGATGTCGCGGATTTGGGCGGCTTTTTCGCGGAGGGTATCCAGATCATCGCCGAAAATCTTGATCGCGACTTGGGCCTGCACACCCGAGAGGAGATGGTCGATGCGGTGGGAGATGGGTTGGCCCACGCTGGTGAAGACGCCGGGAATCTCGGCGAGCTTGGCGCGAATTTCGGCGAGGATTTCGGCGCGGGGGCGCTTGGAGGGGGCGAGTTCGAATTCGATCTCGGCGGAGTTCACCTCCTGAACATGCTCGTCACCCTCGGCGCGGCCGGTGCGGCGGCCAATGGTGCGGACCTCAGGGACTTCGCGGAGAAGGCGTTCGGCGACTTGGCCGATGCGTGAGCTTTCCTCCAGCGAGGTGCCGGGCGCGGTGAGAACGAAGACCGTGGCGCTGCCTTCGTTGAAGGGCGGGAGGAATTCGCGGCCGAGGAATGGAACGAGGGCGAGGGCTCCGAGGAAGGCGGCCAGCACGAGGGCGAAGAGGGTTTTTGGGATTCGGAAGCCAACGGCGAGAATTCGGGCGACGAGACCTTTGAAAAAACGCACGACCGCGCCGTCCTTCGGATGCGCCATGCGTTTCATTCCAGGCAGGAGGTAGGAGCAGAGCGCCGGAGTGACGGTCACGGCTACGAGCAGGCTGGCGGCGATCGAGACAATGTAGGCGAGGCCGAGCGGGGCGAAGATGCGACCTTCGATACCGCCGAGGGCGAAGAGGGGTATGAAAACCAAAACGACAATGAGGGTCGCGAAAACGATGGAATTTCGCACCTCGCGGCAGGCCGAGAGCACAACCCCGGCGACGGGCTTGGGATTCGGCGAGAGGCGGTTCTCGCGCAGGCGGCGGAAGACATTTTCCACATCCACGATGGCGTCATCCACCAACTCGCCAATCGCGACGGCGAGGCCACCGAGGGTCATGGTGTTGATGCCAAGACCAAACCATTTGAAAACGACAAAGGAAATGAGCAACGAAAGAGGAATCGCGGTGAGGGTGATGAAGGTCGTTCGGAAATTCAGCAGGAAGAGAAAAAGAACAATCGCAACCATGATGCTGCCGTCGCGGAGGGCCTCTTCGACATTGGTCACGGCGCGCTCGATGAAATTCGACTGGCGGAAGATGTCATCGTGGATGGTGACGCCCTCCGGCAGCGTGGCGCGGAGGGTTTCGAGTTCCTTCTCAATCAGGCGGGTGAGTTTGACGGTGTCGGCATCGGGTTGTTTGCCTACGGCGAGCATGACGCCGGGTTGGCCGTTGATGCCCGCTTCGCCGCGTTTGACGAGGGGGCCGGCTTCGCGGATCTCGGCAATGTCCCGGAGGAGAATGTTCGCGCCGCCGGGGGTGGCTTTGACCACCGTCGAACCGAGATCCAAGGGGCTTTCGACGCGGGCGAGGTTGCGGATGAGTTTTTCCTCGTAGGGTTCGAGGAGAAATCCGCCGGAGGAATTCACATTGGTTTCACCGAGGGCGGTGCGGACCTCGTGGAGCGAGATGCCGTAGCCAATGAGTTTCACGGGGTCGACGAGCACTTGGTATTCCTTGAGGTCGCCGCCTTGGATGGTGACTTGGGACACGCCGGGGATGGCGAGGAGTCGGCGCTTGAGGTCCCATTCGGCAAGACCGCGGAGTTCCATGGGGCCGACCTGCGGGTTGTCGCTGGTGAGGCCGATGGCCATGATCTGGCCCATGATCGAGGAGATGGGGCCGAGGAACGGGCGGATGCCGTCGGGAAGGGTTTCTCCAACGCCCTGGATGCGCTCGGCCACGATTTGGCGGGCGAGGTAGATGTCCGTGCTCCAATCGAACTCCACAAAGATGAGCGAGAGTCCGATGCCCGAGAGCGAGCGCACGCGCTCGACATGGGTGGCCCCGTTGACGGCGGTTTCGAGCGGGAGGGTGACGAGGGTTTCCACCTCCTCGGGCGCAAGGCCGGGGGCTTCGGTGAAGATGGTGACGGTTGGGCGGTTGAGGTCCGGAAAGACATCCACCGGCAGGCTGCGAAGAATCCAAAGGCCGTAGGCCGTGACGAGCGCGGCGAGGGCCACAACGAGCAGGCGGTTGCGGATGGAAAAGGCGATGATGCGGTCGAACATGGGGTGCTATAGGAATAAGGTCGGTGGAGATGCACACTTTACGGAAGGTGCGGATTCCCGCGCGGAAGAAGGGGGCATGGCCGTCTCGGCCGTGTGGAGGCTGGCTCCCTTTGCAAAATCAGCTCTCTCTAGGACCATGCAACCAGTGCCGCAAACAGGCGGGACGCCTGTTCCCCTCTCTTTTTCGTGCAAACAGGACAAACTTTGGAGGGACGCCGGACCTGCATTGAGGAACTCAACAGTGGATTTTGGGAAAGGCATTGGCGTCAGTGGCTGTGGCCGTGGTCGTCCCCAGCACCGGCGGATTCGGCTCCGAGGTATTGGAGTTGGTAGTTGCCGACGGTGACGACTTTTTCATCGGGCAGGACACCTTCGAGGATTTCCACGAGGTTGCCCGAGCGAATGCCGGTGACGACTTCGCGTTTTTCGAATTTTCCGTCCTCGTTTTCCACAAAGACGAAGAGTTTGCCGAGCGAGCCGAGGATGGCGCGGCGGGGGACGGCAATGGCGGGTTGGGGTTCGCCGAGGGCGATGCGGAGGAGTCCGCGGTAATTCGGGCGAAGGCGGTGATCGGGATTCGGGATGGCGGCGTAGAGGTGGAAGCCGGGATCCTCGGCGGCGTGGCCGGTATCGAGGCGCTGGAGGACGCCGGGGAATTCCTCGCCAGGGAAAACATCGAGCGTGAGCGCGGCGGGTGCGCCGATTTGGATTTTGTTGAGTTCGGGAGATTGGAAGATGAGTCCCTGGGCGAGGAGTTGGGTGTCGTCCCCCACTTCGACGAGCGAGGTTTCCGGAGTGAATGCGAGGCCCGGCATGGCATTTTGGCGGATGACATGGCCCGAGACCGGTGAGGTGAGAGTTTGTGCGGGGCTGCCGACAGCGAGTGGCGCGACGCGAACGACGGGATCTCCGGCTGGAATTTGCTGGCCGAGTTTTACGAGGACTTCGATCACGCGGCCTGCGAAGGGGGCGCTGACCGAGCCGTGTTTTTCGGGGGGCACGACGAGGATGGCGGGAATTTCGACCGAGGGGGCGAGATCGACGATGGCGGCTTCGGTGGTTTCGAGGCCGAGGTTTTTGCGCTGGGCCTCGCTGAGGGCGACGGGACCGGTGTGAGCGGCGGTGCCCATTTCGGGGCCGTGGTGGTGATCGTGGCCCGGGCCTGCAAGGAGGAGTGGGGGGCTGAGAAGAAGAGCAAGAAGAAGAATGCGGCCTGCGGCCGTTGGTTTTTCGATAAATGGGCCGCGAGGCGCGACCCATTGCGCCCGGGGGCGGGCGCGGTCCCCGGGACCATTTTGGCGGAAGTCGGTGGTCTGGATGGGATCGGGAAAATGGTTCTCGCGGTGAAATGGAGCGTTATCAATGCCTATGATTGGCTCCACCTCCGTGTTCTCTGTGCCCTCTGTGGTTAAATCTTCTGCAATTGGTTTCATGGGATTCAGTCGTTGGATTTGGCAAGGTAGTCGCGGCGGATGGCGGGGTGGTTGCCGGTGGTGGATTCGAGGTCGGCAAGGGCTAGGGCGAGTTGGGCTTCGAGGCCGATGCGCTCGAGGCGGAGTTGGCCGAGTTTTTCGCGAATGATGAAAAGGTCGCGCATGTCCACGCGGCCTGTTTCGAAGGCGGTGGTGAGTTCGTCCAACGATTGAGCGACGGGCTCGAGCGTTTTCGAGTCGAAGGCGGCGAGGCGGGATTTGAGGAGGGCGACGCGGCGAAGGGCGGAGGCGAGGGCGTTTTCGAGTTCGAGCTTGGCGGCGCGTAGGCGGGCTTGTGTCTCGAAGCGCTGGGCGGTGCGTTCCTCGACGAGGCCTTTCTTTTGATCCCAGACGGGGAGCGGGATCGAAACGGCGAGGCCGAGGAACTGGTCGGTGCCGAGGCCCTCGGGTTCGTCGGTGTTTTGATCGTAGGTGTATTCGATGCCGAGACGGATGCCTTCCCAGGCCTCGGCGCGGGCGAGGGCCATTTCGATGCCTGCTTTTTCCTCTTCGAGGGCGAGGAGGTCGACATCGGGGCGGTGGATGGATGCGGGCCGGGAGGCGGCATCGAGTTTTCGCATGGCGGTCTGGAGCGTGTCGGAGAGTTCGAGCGGATCGTTCGCGCCGAGGCCGAGGAGGGTTTTCAATCGGAGGAGGGCGAGGGTTTCGGCGAGTCTGGCCGAGTCGAGTTCGTTGGCGGTGTGGCGTTGGTCCACCAGCGCGAGGCTTTTTTCGGCGAGGGTTCCCTGCCCGGCAGCGAGGCGTTGATCGGCGAGGGAGGAGGTTTTTTCAGACTCGGCGAGGAGTTGCTGGAGGGCCTGGATACGGGCCTTGGCCTCGAGGATTTGGATGGAGGTGGCGCGCACTTCGGCGATGAGGAGGCGTTCGCTGTTGCGGATTTCGCGGAGGGCGCGGAGGACATCGAAGCGGGCGGCCTCGCGCGTGAGCGTGAGGCGGGCGGTGACGGGGAATGTTTGAGCAAGGCCGACGGTGAAGGCGCCTGCGCCCTCGTTGCGAAAGACGACATCGCTGAGGCCGGAGAGTTCGAGTTCGGGGTTTGGCCATTTGCCGGCCTGGGCGAGACGGCCTTTGGCTTTCCAAACCGCGTAGCGCGCGGCTTGGAGATCGCGGTTGTTGGCGAGGGAGGTTTGAACGAGGGATTCGAAGCCAAGCGGCGAGGACTGGAG
>CAYOGR010000139.1:0-5516 GCA_964403605.1 uncultured Chthoniobacter sp. | reverse complement strand
CCTCGACCATTTCCCCGAGGTGGCCCACGCAAAAAACCACACGCTCCACCCCCTGTGCGGCAGCGCCTCCAGTTGCCAATCCACAAAAGGTCTCCCCGCCACCTCCACCAGCGCCTTCGGAATCCGCTCTGTGAGCGGCTTCAGCCGCGTCGCCAAGCCCCCGGCAAGAATC
This sequence comes from uncultured Chthoniobacter sp., assembly GCA_964403605.1. Classification (GTDB taxonomy): domain Bacteria; phylum Verrucomicrobiota; class Verrucomicrobiia; order Chthoniobacterales; family Terrimicrobiaceae; genus UBA967. The sequence goes on along the minus strand of CAYOGR010000139.1, from coordinate 5,344 downwards.
GCAACGGGCAAATTTTCAAAGTCCATCGTATTCAAACGGGTTCACCACCCGAACGCCGGCATTCGCAAAATCCCGCGTGTTGCGCGTGGCTACGGCGAGATTGTGGGCGAGCGCCGTGGCTGCAATCAGGCTGTCCTTCACCGGCATGGCCCTGCCGGATTTTTTCATTCTTGCAAGCAGCCCAGCCCATGCCGCCGCACAACCGGCATCGAAATCCAAAATGGCGAACCGGTCCCGCGCTCCGGCAAACCAAGATTCCAGTTGCCGCCGCTTTTTCCCGGCAGGCAGAAGCAAGACGCCGTATTCCAACTCCCCAAGCACAATCGAAGAGACCCTCAGATGCCGAGCGTTCCGCCCCAGCCAAGCGAACACCCGGTTGTCGGGATTTGGCTTCGTCGGCTCGCTGAGCACATTCGCATCCACCAGGTATTCCATCGCCCCGGGCCCCTCAGAGCGTGTCCGTCGATTCCGATTCGATTGGTTGGAACCACCCCTTCACCGGGCACTCGAGCAACCATTCCACCAATCCCCCTTCGGATTCGCCAGGAACCCTGCGGACGAGATACTCGCCCTCTTCAAGGCGCTCGATTTCGAATGTCTGGCCCTGTTCAAGCCGATCCTGTTTTCGCAGCGGTGCCGGGAAAACCAGTTGGCCTTTTGTGGAAAGCGTGGAGGTCATCGGGAGTAAGATACCGGCTTACTTCGAGCGCTCAAGTGGGAACTGCGTCCAACCCATCCCAAGATCGCCGGTGGCCGAACCAATTTTCCCCAGAAAAAGCCCGCGCGGCGGCTACCCCATCGTCAGGATTTCGTGCCCTCGAAATCAAATTGAAGACGCACTTCCTGCAGGCCGGCGGCCCGCATGGTCTTTCTCGGACGGGTTGCGGTTAGCAGCGTAAAAAATCAAAAAAGCTTCTAACGCCTGAGCCAATGCGCTTGACGCTTCAGCCCCTTTTTTTCGCACCTTGTTCCTCCGGCGGTTTTTCAATAATCGGTTTTGCTTTATGAAAATCCTCGTCACTGGCGGTGCCGGATACCTCGGTTCGGTTTTGGTTCCACAACTTCTCGCGGCAGGCCACTCGGTGACCGTGCTCGACAGCTTCATGTTCCGGCAAAACCCGCTGGCGGAGTGCTGCGCTTCGGAAGCCTTCGATGTCGTGCGGGGCGATTGCCGCGACGAGCGCTTGCTCGGCGAATTGCTGAAATCCCATGACACCGCGATTCCGCTCGCCGCGCTTGTTGGAGCACCGCTCTGCGAGCGCGACCGCCTTGGTGCCGTCTCGATCAACCGCGATGCCGTCCGCCTCCTCTGCCAACTTGCCTCGCCTTCGCAGCACATCCTCATGCCGGTGACCAACAGCGGCTATGGCATCGGACAGCCCGGCATTCCCTGCACCGAGGATTCGCCGCTGAAGCCGATCTCGCTTTACGGCACCAGCAAGGTCGAAGCCGAGCAGGCCGTGCTGGAGCGCGAAAACAGCATCAGCTTCCGCCTCGCCACCGTCTTCGGCATGGCCCCGCGCATGCGACTCGACCTTCTCGTAAACGATTTCGTCTACCGCGCCGTGAACGACAGGGCGCTGGTCATTTTCGAAGGCCATTTCAAGCGAAACTACATCCACATCCGCGATGTCGCCCGCGTGTTCCTCCACGCCATCGACAACTTCGAGACCATGCGAGGCCGCGCCTACAATGTCGGTCTCGAGGATGCGAATCTCACGAAGCTCGAACTCTGCGCCGCCATCCAAAAACACATCCCCGGTTTTGTTTATCTCGAAGCCCCGATTGGCGAAGATCCGGACAAGCGCGACTACATCGTCTCGAACGAGCGCATCCTCGCCACCGGTTGGAAACCCGCCCACAGCCTCGACGACGGCATCCGCGAACTCCTCAAAGGCTACCGCATCCTGAAAAACAGCACCTACGCGAATGTGTGAGTGTTACACTGAACGATTAGTTTCCTATTCGAGTAAATTGGATGCTTAACCAGAAATCCCTCCCTCTCTCCGGCATTGATGTGGCCATCCTCGTTGGCGGGCTCGGCACACGGTTGCGCGGCGTGGTGGATGATGTGCCGAAGCCGCTCGCGCTAGTTCTTGGCAGACCTTTTCTTTTCTACCTGCTCGATATGCTTGCTCTTCGCGGTGCGCGCGCCGTCACACTTTGCAGTGGTTACATGGCCGATTTTGTTCAGGAAAAGACTGGCTCCGAGTGGCTGGGAATGCCTATCAGACATTCCGTTGAAAAAGAGCCCATGGGCACTGCCGGAGCCTTGGCGCTGGCCAAGAAATTTTTGCAAAGCGAGCGCGTCCTGATCATGAATGGCGACACTTGGTTCGAGCCGGATTTCAAGGCCTTCGCCGAAGCAGCAGAGGGTGCAGAATTTTGCATTGCCGCCGCGCAGGTGCCCGATGCTTCGCGCTACGGAGCGCTGGAATGGGACGCAGATGGCTGGCTCATTTCCTTCAAAGAAAAATCCAACTCTCCCGCTTCCGGCAGTATCAATGCGGGTGTGTATTTCGTTTCACAAAAACTTTTGGCGTCTCTCCGCGTCGAACCTATTTCGCTGGAAAAGTCTGTTCTTCATGCGCTTGTGATTGAGCGGCGGGTCAAGATTTTTCAATCGGCTTCCCCGTTCCTCGACATTGGCATTCCGTCAGACTACGCCGCCGCTGCCGGTTTTTTGGAGCGGCTTGGAATCGCGCCGAAGCCGATGTGTCCTGACCTTCCGACTCCTTGACTCCCCAATTCGTCAAACATAGTGTTAGACAATCATGAAAACCGTGACCGCCCGGGAATTCTACCATTCCTCGAAATTCGTTGACGATCTCCACGCTGGAGACCAACTCATTGTCACGGCCAATGGTAAACCCAAGTTCGTCGTCTCTCCTATTGGCGGCCGCCCTAAAATGACTCGGGAACTCGCGGAGTCGCTCTGCTCCGATTGGGGCACGCCGCCGGATTTTGACTCCGTGGCCTTCGTGCGATCTTTAAAAAGGTGACCTTTTACGCCGACACTTCTTGGTGGATTGCCTTCAAAAACACCCGCGATCCGCATCACCCCAAGGCCATCTCGCTCTGGGATATCAACGAGAATGCGGCCGTCTTATGGACCCCATGGCATCGCGTGGAAGTGTTCAACGCCATCCGCCAAGCCGAGAGATTGGGCTTTTTGGCCGAATCAAGTTCTGTTATCCGCGCCCTCGAAAAAGAAATCCGCCTGGGCTACTGGCTCCATGTCGAGTTCAGCTGGATTGAAACCGTGCGCACCGCCAACGAGCTCAGCGCAGTTCACTCCCGCGACCTGCCTATCCGCGCGATGGATCTCTTCCACATCGCCATCGCTTGCGAGACTGGCGCGGACGAATTCCTCACCTTTGACGAAGATCAATCCAATCTGGCCCGCTCAGCCGGCCTGCCCGTTTGGAAAGGCTAAAAATGCGTGCCCTGCCTGGAGCCAAGCCAGCCCGACCACTCTCGCTGCTCTCAGTTGTTATCCCCGCGCGCGATGAGGAGGGCTGCATCGCCTCCACCATCGAGCACCTGCACCTCGAGCTTTCGCTCAGAGGCGTTCCCCACGAAATCGTCGTGGTGGACGACGGTTCCACCGATTCCACCTGGCAAATCCTCCAAGGCGAAGCCGCCACAATCCCCGCCCTCCGCCCGATTCAAAATCCCGGCCCGCACGGCTTCGGGCGTGCGATCACCAAAGGCCTCGACTCCATGGCCGGCGACGCCGTGGTCCTCATGATGGCCGATGAATCCGACGACTGCCGCGATGTCGTCCGCTACTGGCATGCCCTCAACGAAGGCCATGACTGCGTCTTCGGCAGCCGCTTCCTCAAGCATGGCGGCGTGATCGACTACCCGCCCCTCAAGCTCGCCCTGAACCGCGCCGCGAATCTTTTCATCCGGTTCCTCTTCCGCCACGGCCTCAACGACACCACAAACGCCTTCAAAGCTTACCGCCGCACGGTCATCGACGGCGTGCGCCCCATCCTCTCCCCGCATTTCAACATCACGGTCGAACTCCCGCTGAAAGCCATCATCCGTGGCTTTAGTTTTACCACCATCCCCATCACTTGGCGCAACCGCCGCACCGGAGTCGCCAAACTCAAGATCAAGGAAATGGGCAGCCGCTACCTCTTCATCTGCCTCTATGTGTGGCTGGAAAAATATTTCTCGCGAGGGGACTACCTGAAATCCTCTTCCTGAACTACTCATGACGCGCTTGATGCCCGCCGCCGCAAGCAACTCGAGCTGCCAATCCACAAACGGCCGCCCGGCTAGCTCGACAAGCGCTTTGGGAATCCGCTCTGTGAGAGGCCGCAGGCGTGTTGCCAACCCACCAGCGAGGATCGCGATGGGTAGATTTGTAGCCAAAAACGGATCTCGGACAGAATGAACAGAATCGGCAAAATTCATTCTAAGCAAATTCTCATCATCCCTTGGAAGTGGGTTCAAGCAGGACAAGATCAGTGAAATAATCACGGTAATACCCGCGATCCCTTGCCAACAATCGATCGGAGTGGTGCAAAGCATGGGAGCCGATCAGGAAATCTGGCAGAACTCGCTTCGATACTCCTTTTCTTCTGAGGTAAGTGCTATACATCTCTCCGGCGAGGATCGCTGCCGCCTGGCTGGTGGGAACAAATTGGATTCCCCAATCCAATAAGAAAACAGCGAGTTCGCTGCTATCCAATGCCGGAGTAATTTCTGCCATCACGCACTCACCGATGACCAAGGATCCCTCGGACATGGCCTGATTTAGGGATTTTTGGGAGGCATCCGCCCAAGTTTTATCGTTTGTGAGCACATCCAGAATCACACTGGAATCAAGAGCCGTCCTCATTTCCCGCCGCGCTGGATTTCCAGATATTCCATCACCGATTGGCCCTTAGGCAGTTTTCCCTTACCGCGCCAGGATTGGATGGGGTCTTGAGTGAGAACCTTGCTGACAACGATATTTCCCTGCTTCGCTTGAAAATCTAAAACCGAGCCAGGAACGAGTCCCAACAAATCTCGGATCGCCTTGGGTATCGTGATTTGACCTTTTTCAGACAGAACGGCATTCATACCTTCAAAGTAGGAATTCCTACTTTTGAGTCAAGCGGGATCGCGGGTCGGTTTCTTCGACGGAATTTCACAATATGGTTCTCGTTCACCGAGACCCACACTTTGAATCCATTCCACGCAAGTTACTGCGGCAGATCTCACTTTGCCCGCCCACGGCATCGTAATCACAAAATGTTCGGCCGTTTGCATCTTTTTATCGACGCCAACCTCGCCCTCGCTGCTCTAGGTGGTCATCCCCGCGCGGGACGAGGAGAGTTGCATCGCCTCC
>CAYOGR010000138.1:3749-5543 GCA_964403605.1 uncultured Chthoniobacter sp. | reverse complement strand
GACGAAGCCTCCGGGAAAGTGGGTATCGATGTTTTTGATCGGGATGAGGACGCTGAGAAATTCGCAGGCTAGGGCCATGGTTGTTGTGAGGTGCTGGATTTGTTTTGAGAGAGTGTTTCGAGTCGCAGGATAAACTCATTGAGTTGGCGGCGGTATTCGGGGCTTTTCCTTTGCCTCGACCATCGCACGGCGCTCTCGCCGAACCACTCCAATCGACTCTTGAGAATTGGAAAAAAGCGGATCTGCCAGTTGTCGATTTGGATGTAGGGAAAGTCGATCGCGAGATGCCCGGGCGGAGGGAGTTGGGGCAACTTGAAGGTGAAGCGGTAGCCGACCATTCCTCCAGGACTGATGAACTCGGGTATGACTTTGATTCCCACAGGTTCATTCCTCACAAAGTTGCGCCAATCGGTCATCGCGTGGTTGCCTCAAGATGCCACGGGGCGTCGGTTCTCCTTTGAAATCCCATCCACGGCAAGATTAGCGCCTCCTCATGGCCAAAGTCTCGAAGCTTGTGGATTTTCCGGGGTGCATATGCGGGCCAGGCACCTCGCGTGAGACCGAATGGCTTAGGCTCGCGGGCGGGACGCCCGCGCTACATTCCAGCAGTCGAAAAGTGGTGAATTTGAGGATGTCTTTCATGGCCTGAGAGTGGTTCGGGTTTACAGAAGTTTGAGCTTTTGGCCGACTACGAGTTTGTTCTCGTCTTTGATGCCGTTGAGGGATTTGAGCTTGGCGGCGTCGAGACGGTATTTCCTTACGATCCTCGTGAAGGTGTCGCCCTTTTGGACGACATATTCCCTCGCGAATTGGGGGTAGTTTGGATTGGGTTTCTCGGGCGCCTTTTGGATGATTTTCGGTTTCGGAACGGCTATTTGCTCCACCACAACAGTTGGCTTCGCCGGTTCCTTTTCCGGCTTGGCCTTGGGGGTTTCGGCGCTCTCCACGCCAACCATGGGAGCATTTTCGAGAGCATATTTTTTGTCCTCGGCCAACCGGGAGGATTGAGCGCTGGAATTCGCCGAAAAAGCGACCAAGCCGGCAACCGCGAGGAGGTGCAATCCGAGCACAGTGAAAAACGCGCTCTTCAGGCTGATCGGGTTTTCGGGCTTGATGGAGTCCAGGATTTTTACAAATGGCGAGGGCTTGGTTTCGCCGGATGTCGATTCATCGGCATCGGCTATTTCGCTGTGGGCGGGGTTGCAGGTGGTTGTTTTCATTTTCCGGGCGTTTTCCTTTTCGTTTTTTTGATGGCCGCAGGTTTGCCGGCAAAGAGCTCCGCGAGGGTGTCCGGTTCATCCTCGCCCCGGATGAGACCGAGTTCCCGCAAGTCAGGCTCGAAAAGGCGCAGGCCGGCGATTTCTGCCACCGGCAGAAACTCGTCGAGAAGCCGGTGAATCGTGCGGGTATCCGTGTCGGCGGCCGTCTCCTCGGCCGCAAGAACCGCTGTCGAATAGTCCCCGCGACCGCAGGCAAAATCATGGAGGAATTCGCCGGCCTCAGACACTTGGATCCATGCATCGGGTCGGATCGAGCGGGTGTCGGCGAGCAACCAGGGCAAGATGGCTCCATCCATCATGCATGTGTGGGAATGAGCGTGAATGCTCATCCAAGAGGGGCGCTTGCGGAACGCGTGGTAGATCATCAACGCGGTGTCGGGAAGCATCACTCCGGGCCCAAGCAATTCGAGCTTCAGCGAGCCTTGGCGCTCCGAGATCGCGTTTTGAATGGCCGCAAGCAGGCGGGATGGGTTTTTTTCGGCAAGGTTCAAGTGCATGGGAAAAAAGTTTTCAG
>CAYOGR010000138.1:0-3649 GCA_964403605.1 uncultured Chthoniobacter sp. | reverse complement strand
GTTTTGCGAAGAATTCGGCCGAGGGTTTTTGCCAAGACCGAAACATTCGGGACGAGGACGGAGTCGGAAAAAAGCGAGGCCATCTGGCGCATTTCCGGGCCAATCCCGACTCCAAAGACAGGCACACCGGTCGCTTGCAGACGGTTGATACTGGCGGCGGAAGCCGACCTACAATCGGGATCTCCGTCGCCAACGACGAACACCACCGGGTGGGCGAACTGCTCTAGTTCAGGGCTTGCGTGAATGCCCTCAAGGGCAAGATGCATGGCCGTGGAACCGCTGCAGGCCTGACGAACTCGGTCGATACGGCTGCGGTGGAAATCCGAGTCTCCCAAACCATAGGGCGACACAATCTGGCGTGCATCGTGGTTGAATATCCAGAGGGCCATGGGCAACCCCGAGCGGAGGCATACTTCCGAAAGAAGAACGACGGCTTCGTAGGCCGAGTCGAATTTCTCGCCTTCCATCGACTGCGAGCAATCCAGCGCGAGGACGATCAGCGGGTCGAAGCGCGTGTGGATTTGGCGGCGCTCCCAGACTTTGTCGCGAAGGCGGGGATCCGCCTCGGCTTGCATCGCCGCCCGCATATTGATGCGATCGCCTTGGCGCTGACCCTTGAGAGGTTTTTGGCGGGCGGTGGTCTCCAAAATGCGAATCAAATCCTCGGCCAGGGGATCAATGAGGCTTGAAAGCGAATAGGCCCGTTCAAGGTAGCATCGGGGAAGTGTCTCTCCCCGGCTCATCCGGCCCCCACCTGCATTCCCTCCCATGCGCTTGGAGGAAATCGCCTTGTTTCGCGGACACGAAACCGCCATCCCATCGACCTCGCGAAGTGTAGTCACACGGGAACGCCCCTCGGATTCATCCAGGGCGACGAGGCGTTCCCATACCGGGCGGATCGTGCGATCGAAGATTTCCAGCATGCGTTGCTGTGCCTTCATTGTCTCGATAGCCGCGCCTCGACCACGGGCAGTGAGCGGATGGCAGGCGGTTTGCTCCAAGACCGCTTGGCGGGTCTCGCGCAGAGCCAGTTTCACGCAATCGGCAGGCCCCTCTTCAGGAAATTTATCCATGTGGGTCCACTCAAGAAGCCCCCTCAGGAACTGAACCTGAAAACTCGGAGGCCAAGGCATCGACTGGATGCTGCGGTAAACCAAACCGTTCGCAGCGGCGAGCCAAGCCGCGCAACCCGGAAACACGGCGGCAAGCCAGGACTCGATGCGGAAATCCTCCAGCACATTGAGGAGGTCTTGGTAGAGGCTGCGGCGCTCGAATTCGAGAATGTGGTGGATGCGGGTGATGGCGCAGTGCGCGCCCTCGTGAAGTAGAATGGCGCGGCACACATCGGCGGCTTTTTCACCAAGGTATTCGGGAGCGACCGTGATGACGCGATCCTGCCAATTCCAACTCCAACAGCATCCCGCCTCGCCTTCGATCACGCAGACCTCCTCGCCCGTGACCTGCGCGGCGAGGGCTTGGAGTTCGCGAAGAAGGATGTGGCGATTGTGGGGTGAGTTCATTTTTGGGAAATGCGAAATGCGGAATGGTTCAGGCGAGGCCGGTGGCGCGCAGCAACGAAAGAGCAGCCGAGCGGTCGGCAGGATCGGAGAGACGGTGAATGTAGATTTCAGCCAGCACACGCGCTGCAACGCCGCGAAGGCGCGAGGCGGTGGCGGAATTTTCTTGGATCAGGCGCATCGCATTGAGCAGCGTGCGACGGGTGAACACATAGCGCTCCCGTTTGACCCGACCGATGGATGCCGGGGCCTCGTTATCCCCCGACGCGCCCGAGATCCGCGCGTGAAAGGAGGAGATGGCCTTGAGCGTGGCCTCCAAATCGGGAAAATTCGAGAGCGAGGGATATACGGGCTCGGACTTCGGAGGCACCCAACGAACCCCTTCCCAGACAAAGGCGGGACTTTCGCCAGTGACGAGACAGCGCAGCATATCAAGGAGTTCGGGTTCGGAGGGCTTTGCGATATGCGCCCAGAGGCCCCATCGATCCCGAAAAGCCGGCGAGAGCGTGGCGCGACCCGAGTATTCGCCCGGGTTCATTGTCCCGAAGATGCGGAATTTTTCCGAAACGGGAACATCACCTTTCGGACCGAAGCGGCGGCCGTCATTCTCGGTCAAAACGAGCGTGGGCGGCATTTCGAGAACGGGGTTCAAGCGCTCAAGCACTTGGGATTCGGCGAGGTTGATTTCGTCGAGAATCACCCACCATCCTTCGCGAAGGGCTTTCGGAATGTATCCCTCGGCAAACTCCCACGCGGGAGCGCGGGAACCGCCTTTGGTGGATGGAACAAATCGCCCCACCAACTCGCCCGTGTCGGTATGTCCGCTCAGGTTCACACGCACCGCCTCCTGCCGGGCCAGCATGGCCAGCCAGAGGATCGCCGTGGTTTTCGCCGTGGCGGTCTCGCCCTCCAGCATGCAGGGAATCCCGTGGCGCACAGAGAGCGCGACCTTCCGGGCCGTGGTCAGGAAAAGGCGGTCAAGGCAAAGATGCTGGAACCGTGAGGGATCTGCCTGCGAGTCGGAGTCGCCGCGAGGGATCTCGATATCCAGAATGCGGAGGGAATTCTCCTCAACGGAAATGGCCGGCCGCTCCTCCTCAGCCCCCCGCGCCAAGCGCACCAACTCCGATAGCGTGAAAACCGCATAGCCTTGTGCCAGAGCCTCAGCCCGATCCTCCGCCGTGGCATTGTCGGGAAGAACGATGCCGTCCGATCCGGGACGGAAGGAAGTTCCCTCGGCGCCAAGTTCGATCAAAACCTGGCGGGCCGTGGCTGTTGCAGCCGAACCCAAGCCTCCGATGCAAAGACGAGTCCCCTGCCCTATTGCCGTGTTATTTGTAATTGTCATAGAATGGTTTTCCGTTTTAACGAATCAGGTGTTGAAAATATCATCAGGATCGGAGTCGCTGTCCGTCGGAACCCCTGAGGGAACGCCCTTCGGCCTTAGAGCTTCCTTGAGAATGCGATCATGAAGGTCGGGAAGGCTGAGCAGGATGGCATCCTTCACTTCTCCAGTGAGTTCCACCTGATCAATGCCATCAAAAGCCCCCAGAAACTGAGTCACATCCGAGGGAAGAACCTTCTTGATGAATTCCCACCCCACATTTCCAATCATTGTTACATCGCTCATTCTGATCCAATTGCCCGTGGTGCCACTGGCATCGGTGGCCTTGAGGGTGTTGTCGTTTGTATCGATGGTGGATACCGTGTAAACCGCTCCAACGGTGTAATTATGATCGTTGGAGTTGTTGACGACTCGTATTTTGCTGCCTGTTTTTAGTTTTTTCATAGGGTTCGTGGTTGGTGTTGAATCTCCAAAAATGTCGGGCATCTTTCGTTGGCCTCTTCTAGAGATGTGTTTGCGTCTCATGGTTTGACTTGTATTTCGAAGGGTTAAGGTTGGATTGAATCTTCATGGCGCGAATTATATCCGGGGAGGTGTTGCAACCTCAGCAACACGGGGGTGGATTTTTTTGGTTGGTGTTGACGGACTGGTTTATCACATTGCCTCCATAGATGGGGTGCGCAGTGCCGAAAAATCTGCAAATTATGTTTTTATAAATATTTTTTTCATATAGTTAGAAAAATTTATTTAGGCTTTGAAAGTCTTTCTCGAAGGAAGGCATCCCACC
>CAYOGR010000137.1:0-5554 GCA_964403605.1 uncultured Chthoniobacter sp. | reverse complement strand
GCAATTTCCCCGGCGACATCGTCCGCCCGGAAGATCGAAGTTCCCGCCACCAGCAAATTGGCCCCGGCGGCGATCGAGTCCGCGGCCGTGGCCGCGTTGATGCCGCCATCGACTTCGATCTCAAAATCCAGCCCCTCCGACTCGCGCCAGTCGGCGGCAAGCCGAACCTTGTCGAGCATCTTCGGCAAAAAAGCCTGCCCACCAAATCCCGGCACCACGGTCATCACCAGCAATATATCAAACTGCCCCAAAAAAGGCCGCACATCCTCGACAGGCGTGGCCGGGCTGATCGCCAACCCCGCCAGCAGACCAGCCGTGCGGATTCCAGCGAGAGTTTTGGAAACATCATGCTCGGCCTCCAAATGCGAAGTGATCGACGAGGCAAAAGGCAAAAAGCGTGGGATATATTCATCCGGGCGCTGGATCATCAAATGAACATCCAGCGGCAGGCTCGTGTGGCGCGATGCGGCCTCCACAAACGCCGGACCGAAAGAAATGTTATCCACAAAATGCCCGTCCATCACATCACAATGAATCCAATCCGCCCCGGCCCCGGACACGCGCTCGACCTCCGAGCCAAGCCGGCTGAAATCACACGCAAGAATGGAAGGAGCAACGATGGTTTTGCGCTGGGACATGGAAACGGGATAGCCCGCCTCGCCAGAATTTTCCAGCGGCGATTCCCTCTGTGGCCGTTTGGCAACATATTAAATAGTAGCCGATCGCCGACAAAATATATTGTTGCCGTTCGACGACATGCTATTTTCAATGCATGAAAACCCGAACCGTCCGGGATATCGCGTCTCTGGCCCGTCGGCGCCGCGGCGAAAAAGGCTGGTCGCAGGCCCGCTTGGCACAAGCTGTCGGAGTGGGTCGTGAATGGATTATTGATTTTGAAAAAGGCAAATCCACCGTCGAGTGGGGTCTTGTGCTTCGCACCCTCAAGGAACTCGATCTTCAAGTCGACCTCTCACCGGCTTTGCCAGCTCGCCCCTCGCGTGAAGCCACCGATTTGTCCTCCATACTCAACCGGACAACACGCCAAAAGCCATGAGCAACCGATTGATCGCCATCGCCGCGGGAAGCCTCATGGGAGAGATCCGAAACGAGGGTGGTCGTCTCGAGTTCCAATACGACGCGTCGTGGACCAGCAACGCCTCCTCATTCCCCATGTCCCTTTCGATGCCACTTGTCGTGAGGGATCACGGACATTCCGCCACCGAAGCGTTCCTGTGGGGTTTGCTTCCCGACAATGAAGTCGTGCTCCAGCGCTGGGGGCAAAAATTCCGCGTCTCCCCGCGAAATCCATTCCGACTCATCGAGCATGTCGGCGAGGATTGCGCCGGTGCCATCCAGTTCGCGCAACCCGATCGAGTCGAAGATCTGCTCGGTCGATCGCGAAAGCCAACGGTATGCTGGATTTCCAAAAGCGAATTGGAGGAGCGCATCGCCCTTCTGGTTCGAGATGCCGCGGCCACCCGTCTGGGCGACGACAAGGGCCAGTTCAGCCTCGCAGGAGCCCAGCCCAAAATCGCCCTCTACCGGGATTCAGACTCCGCCCGCTGGGGCGTTCCGGAGGGCCGAACCCCCACCACGCACATTCTCAAGCCCTCGACCGGAGCGTTCGATGGACAAACCGAGAACGAGCACTTCTGCCTGAGACTCGCGGCGGAGCTGGGTTTTGCCGTGGCAAATTCCACCGTCCTCGATTGCGCCGGTCTTCCAGTCATTGTGATCGAGCGCTACGACCGCCTTGCCAAAGGCTCGTTCATCCACCGCATCCATCAAGAGGACATGTGCCAAGCGCTCGCGGTGCGACCCCAGAAAAAATATCAAAATCAGGGAGGCCCCTCAGCGAAGGCCATCATGGAGTTGATCCGCACCCACTCGACCGCTTCCGACGAAGATTCCAAGCGCTTTGCTGATGCCCTGATTTTGAATTGGCTCATCGGCGGCACGGACGGCCATGCCAAAAATTATTCCTTCCTTTTGGCGGAAGGCGGGCAAGTCCGTCTCGCGCCCCTATACGATTTGGCAAGTTGTCTTCCCTATCCCCATCAAATCCAACCGCGCACTGCAACGCTTGCCATGAAAATCGGGTCGGAATACCGCCTGCGGCGGATTGAAAAACGCGAATGGGAAGCCTGCGCACGAGAACTCCGGATTCCCGCCAAGGAACACCTCGCGCGCATCGCCGAAGTCGCCGCCATCCTGCCCGATGCTGCGGAACGCACGGCACATGCCTTGGCCAATGACGGAATCAAACATGCCGTTGTCACGGATCTGGTGGAGGGAATTCGAACGAACACGCAAAAATGCGTGGAGCTTTTGCAGAAAACCATCTGACACCCCCCACGATGGCTTTGCCCAACTCCCTCCCCCCGCGATAGTCTTCTCCGATGGACTTTTCCAGCGACGAATACTTCATGCGCGAGGCGCTTCGCCAAGCCCGCCGCGCCCTTGCCGCCGACGAGGTGCCGGTTGGCGCCGTGGTCGTGCGCGAGGGCGAAATCCTCTCCCGCGCCTGGAACCAGGTCGAGATGCTCAAGGACGCCACCGCCCACGCCGAGATGCTCGCGATCACGCAGGCCGAGGCCGCTGTCGGCGATTGGCGGCTCACCGATTGCGACCTGTATGTCACCAAGGAACCCTGCCCGATGTGCGCCGGAGCCATTGTTCACGCCCGCCTGCGGCGAGTGATCTTCGGATGTCCCGATCCCAAAGGCGGCGGCGCGGGCGGCCTTGTGAATCTCCTGCAAATGCCCGAACTCAACCACCGCTGCCTCACCACCTCCGGCATCCTTGCCGAGGAATGCGGAACGATGCTGAAGGATTTCTTCCGTGCGCGGCGCGGGGCGTGATGCTTCCATTGGCTTTTCCATGAAACTTTTCGCCACGCTTGTGCTCCTCGCCATGGTCACCACCCAAGCCGCCGAGATCCGCCTCTCCGATTCGCAAGCCCTCGAGATCGGCAAGCGTATCTGGAAAAATGAATGCGCCGGCACCGTCTCCGGACTCACATTTTGGAACAAAGGCGAGGAATTCCCCTCGCTCGGCATCGCCCACTTCATCTGGTATCCCGCCGGATTCCGCGGCCCCTTCGAGGAAAGCTGGCCCGGCCTTGCGCGCTACCTCAAATCCCGCGGCGCGCCCGTCCAGGACTGGATGCTCGGCCCGTGCCCTTGGAAAAAACGCGCCGATTTCATGGCCGATCTCGACGGCCCCCGCCTTTCCGCGCTGCGCCAAATGCTGGCCTCCACCGTGGCCGACCAGGCCCGCTACGCCGCGATGCGCCTCGAAAATGCCCTCCCGAAAATCCTCGCCGCCGCACCACCTGCCCAGCGGGCCCGCATCGAGGCGAACTTCCGCCGCGTGGCCGCCGAGCCGCTCGGATTCTACGCGCTCATGGACTATGTGAATTTCAAAGGCGAGGGGACCAATCCCAACGAGCGCTACAAAGGCCAGGGCTGGGGCCTCCTCCAAGTTCTCGAAACCATGCCGGAAACCGGAAACGCCCTCCCGCAGTTCGCCAAGGCCGCCGACACCGTCCTCACCCGCCGGATCAAAAACTCCCCGCCCGCCCGCAACGAAGCGAAGTGGCTCCCCGGGTGGCGCAACCGCCTCACCACCTACACCCGATGAGCAAGGACGAAATTATCTCCGTCTTCGAAAACATCGCCCGCCTCCTGGAACTCCAAGGCGAGAACCCCTTCAAAATCCGCGCCTACCTCCACGCCGCGAAGGCGCTCGAAACGCTCGCCGAGCCCCTGGAAAAGCTCGTCGCGGAGGATCGTCTCGTCTCGGTGGATGGCATCGGCAAGGCCACCGCCGAAAAAATCGCCACGCTCTCGACCACCGGCCGCCTCGACTATTACGACGACCTGCGCGACAAGTTCCCGCCCGACATCCTCACGCTTTTCGACATCCAGGGACTCGGTGGAAAAAAAATCAAAGTCCTCTGGGATTCGCTGAAGGTCCATTCTGTCACCAGCCTCGAGCGCGCCTGCAAGGCCGGCAAAGTCGCGGAACTCCCCGGCTTCGGCGAAAAGACCGCCGCAAACATCCTCAAATCCATCGAGCACATGCGCAGCCACGCCGGCGAATTCCGCTACGGCGACATTGCCGCCCTCGCCGACAGCCTTCTCGAGGATCTCCGCAGCCATCCCGCCGCCGGTCAGGCCCAGATTGCCGGGAGCTTCCGCCGAAAAAAAGAAATTGTCCGCGATCTCGACTTCCTTGTTTCCTCCAAAAACCCCGAGGCCGTCATGGAGTTTTTCACGACCCACCCGCTCGTTGAAAACATCCTCGCCCACGGCGCGACCAAATCCAGTGTCATCCTCAAGAACGGCATTCAATGCGACCTTCGCGCGGTCAGCGCCGCCGAGTTTCCCTTCGCCCTGAATTATTTTACCGGAAGCAAGGAGCACAATGTTCGCATGCGCTCGCGCGCCCTCTCACGCGGCTGGTCGCTCAATGAATATCGCTTCAGCGCCGCCGAGGGCCGCGAACTCCGCGAGCCGCTCCCCGAGATCCACGAGGAGGCCGACATCTACCGCGCCCTCGGCCTCGACCCGGTCGAACCCGAACTCCGCGAGAACCACGGCGAGATCGAAGCCGCCGAGAAACACACCCTCCCGCGCCTGATCGAATGGAGCAACCTCCGGGGCGCCTTTCACAACCACACCACCGAAAGCGACGGACGCTCCACTCTCGAAGACATGGTCGCCGCCGCCAAGGAACTCGGCCTCGAATACCTCGGCATTGCCGACCACTCGAAAGCCTCGTTCCAAGCCAACGGACTCGACGAAAAACGCCTCGCCGCGCAGATCGCCCGCATCGCCGAAATCAACGCCGCCGAAAAAGATATCCACATCTTCACCGGCACCGAATGCGACATCCTCAAGGACGGCTCGCTCGATTTCTCCGACGAAATCCTCGCCTCGCTGGACTATGTCGTCGCCAGCATCCACTCGTCGTTCACCATGCCTGCCGCCGAGATGACCAGTCGCATCATCCGCGCGATGGAAAATCCCTTCGTCACCATGCTCGCGCACCCGACCGGCCGCTTGCTGCTTGGCCGCGAAGCCTACCAACTCGACATCCCCGCCATCCTCGACGCGGCCGCCGCCACCGGCACCTGGATCGAACTCAACGCCAATTCCCGCCGCCTCGATCTCGATTGGCGCTGGTGGCAACTCGCCAAGGAAAAGGGCGTGAAATGCGTGATCAACCCAGACGCCCACTCCACCGCCGGCCTGCAGGATTTGATCTTCGGCATCGGCATCGCCCGCAAAGGCTGGCTCACCAAGGACGATGTCCTCAACACCCTCCCCCTCGAAAAAGTCCGCGCCGCGCTCCAAGCCAAGCGCAATCGCGGTTGATTGCCCCCTGCCCCGATGCCAAGTCCAAAAATAATGCCCGCCGGCTTCCCAAAACCGCCCACCCTCACTCAAGGAGCGTGGGCGTCCCGCCCACTTCGTTCCCATCCGGTGGGCGGGACGCCCACCCTCCTTGAAGCCCCCCTCCGCCTTCCGCTCCCCATCTTCTGCCTGCT
>CAYOGR010000136.1:0-5657 GCA_964403605.1 uncultured Chthoniobacter sp. | reverse complement strand
GCCGGTCTTTATCCCACGGCGATGTATCTGGTCCTGCGCTCGGTGATCGATTTTCATGTGAAGGATACAAGCGCCCGCTACGAGCGCTCCGATGCGTTTGTGGAAAAATCCGTGAACCTCGCCTTCGATTTGATGCGCACGCAAGCGATCGACTCGGCTTTTGATCTGCTGCGTTTCCTGGTGCCACGGGGCGGGCATCAATCCTGATCGATGAGCGGTCAAACCTCGATCCGCAGTTCCCGCCTCGGGCGCATGGCGGCCTTTGCCGGCACGGGCGCACGGGTGGGTATCAATTATCTCAAACACTACGGCCAACGCTCGATCGGCTCGGCACCCGATGAGAACAACCTCCACGAGCGAAACGCCGAGGCGGTCTACAAAACCTTCAGCGAATTGAAGGGTGGCCCGCTCAAGCTCGCGCAGATGCTCAGCATCGACCAGAACCTGCTCCCGGCCGCTTACGCGGGGCAGTTTGCCAAGGCGCAATACTCGGCGCCGCCGCTTTCCTACCCGCTGGTCGCTCGGACTTTTCGGCGCGAGATGGGGAAGGATCCGCTCGAGATTTTCGATTCGTTTTCAGAAGCCGCCGCCCACGGGGCCTCGATCGGCCAGGTCCACAAAGCCACAAAAAACGGGAGCACCTATGCGGTGAAGGTGCAATACCCCGGCGTCGCCGAGAGCCTGCAAAGCGACCTTCGGATTGTGAAACCCGTCGCGCTCCAGATCATCGGATTCCGCGAGCGCGATGTGGAGGGTTACTTCCGCGAGGTGGAATCCCGGCTGCTTGAGGAGACCGATTACACCTTGGAACTCCAGCGCTCGATGGAACTCTCCCGGGCCTCGGCCCACCTCGAGGGCGTGTCCTTTCCGCGCTACTTTCCGGAGTTGTCCTGCCGGCGGATTCTCACGATGGATTGGGTGGACGGCCTCACGCTCGACCGTTTCGCCAAAAGCGCTGCGAGCCGCGAGGAGCGCGACCGGATCGGCCAGGCGCTCTGGGATTTTTACGAATTCCAAATCCACACCCTGCAGCTCTTCCATGCCGATCCGCACCCGGGAAATTTTCTTGTTCGCGACGGCGGATTGGTGGTTCTCGACTTCGGTTGCACCAAAAAAATCGAGTCGGAGTTTTACCGGAGACATTTTCGATTTCTCGACGAGAGGCTTCTCGAGGACCGGGCGGCCCTGGAGGAGGCTTTGGTGGATTTGGAGATCGTGCTGCCCGATGATCCCGAAAAATTCCGGTCCCGCCTTCGGGAACTTTGCACCGCCTCGATCGCCATTCTGACCCGGCCATTCCGCGACGGGCACTTCGATTTCTCCGATCCCGCCTTCATGCGCTCGATTTATGATCTCGGCGAGCAGAACCGCCGCGATGAAAGCCTGCGCAGCCTTCGGGGCCAGCGCGGATCGCCCGACAGCATTTATCTGAACCGCGCCTACTTCGGCCTCTACAGCCTGCTGAGCATGATTGGAGCCCGAGTCAAAACCCGCCTCCCCGAATGGCTGCGGGACTGATTCCCGCCACCCGCCCGGAGGCGCTGCGCGCATTGGGCGATTTTGTCGACGGGCCGGTGCTGCGCTATGCCCGCTTGCGGAACCACATCGCCGATGGCCACTCGCATGTCTCCAGGCTCTCGGCGGCCATCACCCATCGTCTGGTCACCGAGGAGGAAGTCCTCCGGGCTGTGCTGCAGGTCCACAAGCCGGCGGCGGTGGAAAAGTTTCTCCAAGAGGTCGTCTGGAGATCGTATTGGAAAGGCTGGCTGGAAATGCGGCCCGGCGTGTGGCGCGACTTCGTCGATTTCACTCCGGCCGCCGAACCCCTTGCCGAGCGCCTGTGCACGGGGCGGAGCGGTTGCGAGGCGATGGATGCCTTCGCCCGGGAATTGGTCTCCACCGGCTATCTCCACAACCACGCCCGCATGTGGTGGGCGTCGTTTTGGATTCACCGCGCCGGCCTGCCGTGGAGGGATGGCGCGCGATTTTTTCTCGATCATCTTCTCGATGCCGATGCCGCGAGCAACACGCTCTCCTGGCGCTGGGTCGCCGGCCTTCAAACGGCCGGAAAAACTTATCTCGTCCGTCGTTCCAACCTCGAGACCTACTGGCCCGATGCGCCCGGGGAAGGATTGAACCAACTCGAGGGCGAGCCAGCCATCGATATCCCGCTGGATACGGCGGACCGCTCGCGGCACGAAATCGCAGAGAGCGTGGAAACCCCCGGAGACGCTCCGGCGGGTCTGCTTCTCCACGAAGAGGACTTGTCGCTGGAATGCGGACCCCTGCGGAGCTTTCGCCCGGAGGCGGTTCATTTTTGGAAAACGCCTCCCCGCTCGTCCCTCCGCGCTGCTTGGTTGCGGCTCGCAACGGAGGATGCTTGCTCGCGTGCGGAATCCCATTTCCAGAGGGAAGTGGCGGCGAGTGAAAACTTGAACGCGCTTCAGGATTGGGTGGAAACCAGATCTCTGCGCCGGATCGTCATGGCGGCCCCGTTTGTCGGGCCGGTGAGGGACTCGCTCGCCCCATTCTTCGCATGGTGTGCCGATCGAGGCATTGCCATCGTGCCAATCCGTCGGCGCTGGGACAGGCGGGTGTTTCCCTTGGCCAAGGCGGGATTTTTTCCGTTTTGGAATGCGGTGCGTCCCCAGTTGGCGGATTTGGCCAAATTCTCCGAATGAAAGGGGTGAAAAAACAGCATTTGCCTTCGAAGGTCTGCGCGGTCTGCGGACGCCCCTTCGTCTGGCGAAAGAAATGGGAGCGGTGCTGGGAAGAGGTGCGCCATTGCAGCGACGCCTGCCGCCGCAAGCGTTCGACTGATCGATGAGGCGCCCCGCTGCCCATGTGGTGTGGTTCAAAAAAGACCTCCGGGTCGCCGACCACCAACCGCTCGCCGCCGCTTCGCGCGAAGGGCCGGTCGTGTGTTTATTCATTCATGAACCCGAATGGTGGGCGACACCCGAATGCGACGGCTCGCATCGGATTTTCCAGTCCGAATGCCTTGTCGACCTGAACGCTTCGCTGCGTCAACGAGGCGTGGGGCTGGTTCAGCGCCATGGAAATGCAGTCGTGGTGCTCGAGCGTCTCGCTTCCGAGATCGATATCGCCTGTTTGTGGTCTCACGAGGAAACGGGTGCCGATTGGACCTACCGCCGGGATCTGGCGGTGCAAGCGTGGTGCCGTGCGCGTCGAATTCCCTGGCGTGAGTTCCGGCAGGACGGCGTGGTGCGGCGGTTGAAAAATCGCAATGGCTGGGCCGAGCGCTGGCAGCGCACAATGCACCGGGCGCTCGTGGAAGCGCCGGAGCGGTTGCAGGGGCCTGTGCTGAAGGATGACCCGCCAGTGCCGGATGGCGGGGATGCGGGATCGACAAAACCTTGGGCGCAACGCGGCGGGGAGGGGATCGCCGAGGCCACGCTCGATGCGTTTCTGAATCATCGCGGCGCCGATTACCGGGCGGCCATGTCGAGTCCGCTCGAGGGGTGGTCCGCCTGCTCCCGCATCAGCCCGTATCTCACCTGGGGGTGCCTGTCGATGGCGACCACCGTTCGTTTGCTGGAAGAACGCATCGGCACACTCAAGGAAGCCGCGCTGTGCGGAGCGCGCGTGGATCGCCGCTGGAGCGCCTCGCTCCGGAGTTTCTCCTCGCGCCTTCGCTGGCATTGCCACTTCATGCAAAAGCTCGAGGACGAGCCGCGCATCGAATTTGAAAACATGTCGCGGGCTTGCAACGGACTTCGCGAGGAGTTCACCGAAACCGCCGAGGCTGTGCGTCGGCTTGAGGCCTGGAAAAACGGACTCACGGGATATCCGATGGTCGATGCCTGCATGCGGTGCGTGAAGGCCACGGGCTGGCTGAATTTCCGCATGAGGGCCATGCTGGTGAGCTTCGCGAGTCACCATCTGTGGTTGCACTGGCGGCCGACGGGGGTGTTTCTTGCGCGGCATTTTCTGGATTTCGAGCCGGGCATTCATTTCAGCCAGTTCCAAATGCAGAGCGCCACCACGGGCATCAACACGGTGCGGATTTATTCCCCGGCCAAGCAGGCGCTGGATCAGGATCCCGAAGGGCGGTTCATTAAAATGTGGGTTCCGGAATTGGAAGGCGTGCCCGCCTCGTGGCTCGCGGAGCCGCACCGGATGCCGGTCGACCAGCAGTTCGCTTCCGGTTGTCGCATTGGCACGGACTACCCGCCACCGATCGTCGATCACGCCACGGCCTATCGTGAAGCGCGTGCGAAAATCGCACTTCTTCGCCGTCAGCCAACCGCGCGCGCAGAGGCGAAAAAAGTCTTTTTGCGACATGGCAGCCGCAAGCGTCAGGCGACTCGAGCCGCGTCTCCCGGTGCGGAGCAGAAGCTGTTGGATTTATAGGAAAAAAACTCGGCGCTTGCAGGAACGGCGCGGGGAAAGGCTTGGTCGGGCTCCATGGAAAAGCATTCCGACACAAAAAAACGCCGTCCAGGATTTCCGGACGGCGTTTTTGCGGAGTGGGTGCCTGGTTATTTGCCCTTCTTGGCGGGTGCCTTGGCGGTTGGAACCGTGGAGATCGTTTGAAGGATGCGGCTGGCGATTTTGTAGGGGTCACCTTGGGAGTTCGGGCGACGATCCTCAAGATAGCCCTTGTAGCCGCTGTTGACGAAGCTGTGCGGGACCCGGATGGAAGCGCCGCGGTTGGCAATTCCGTAGTTGAACTTGTCGATCGACTGGGTCTCGTGAAGCCCTGTGAGGCGGAGGTGGTTGTCCGGGCCGTAAACGGCGATGTGCTCGTTCTTGAATTTGTCGAAAGCGGCCATGAGTTTCTCGAAATACTCCTTCCCGCCGACTTCGCGCATGTATTTGGTGGAGAAGTTGGCGTGCATGCCGGAGCCGTTCCAGTCGAAGTCCTTGCCGAGTGGCTTGCAGTGGAAGTTCACATCCACGCCATATTGCTCGCAGAGGCGTTGGAGGAGGTAGCGGGCGACCCACACTTCGTCGGCGGCGCGCTTGGAGCCTTTGCCGAAGATCTGGAATTCCCATTGGCCTTTGGCGACTTCGGCGTTGATGCCTTCGTGATTGATGCCGGCATCGAGGCAGAGATCGAGGTGGCGCTCAACGATCTCGCGGGCGATGTCACCCACGGAACTGTAACCGACGCCCGTGTAGTAGAGGCCTTGCGGTGGCGGGAAGCCCTCGGCGGGAAAGCCGAGGGGGCGTCCATCTTGATAAAGAAAATACTCCTGCTCGAAACCGAACCACGCGTCCGGATCGTCCAGAATGGTGGCGCGGGAGTTGGAGGGGTGCGGGGTGCCGTCGGGCAGCAGGACTTCGCACATGACGAGCACGCCGTTTTTCCGGGTGGAGTCGGGGAAGACCGCAACGGGCTTCAGCAGGCAGTCCGAGCTGTGGCCTTCGGCCTGGCGGGTCGAGCTACCATCGAAACCCCACATGGGAAGATCCTTAAGCTTGGGAAAGCTGGCGAATTCTTTGATGGTGGTCTTGCTGCGGAGGTTGGCAACGGGCTCGTAGCCGTCGAGCCAAATGTATTCGAGTTTGTATTTAGCCATTTTGTGTGTGGTGTGGATTTTTGAGCACCTTCAAGCCGCTTGAGGGTGCGCTTTGTTTCTTTTTTACCATTTTCCCATGCGGCGAGGGTTAGGATGCAATTCGCGTGCCAA
>CAYOGR010000135.1:0-5692 GCA_964403605.1 uncultured Chthoniobacter sp. | reverse complement strand
CTACGGATCAGAAGGTTATAGGTTCGAGTCCTATCGGCTGCGCTCTCTTAAGAATCAATAACTCAAGCCCTCCAAAAAGTCCAAATAGACGATCCAAATAGGGGGCTTGAGACAAATGATTGACAAAAAATCAGCCCCGCCATCCCTGCGTGGGGCTCACTGCCCTTGAGGGCGGTCTTCCTTTAAGTTTCACCCAATCATTTGGATGATTTTAGTTTCAAGCTTGAACTGAGCCACCAAGGGCTGGATCGGGCTTTTCAGCATCGAACGCTCAAGACATCCCTCCACCTGAGGCTGTGAAGCCATGCCATCTGGAAAAATGTGGCGCGAAAAACCCGATGAATTTCTGGCTTCCAACAGCATTCGATGCGATTAGAGAGGCCCTTGCACCATGTGGCTCATTAAGGCATCTCTTCGCAATCCGCACATGGTTCTGGCCATGGCGGCCGCGATTGTGATTTTGGGGGCGGTGGCGCTGGTCCGGATTCCGGTGGATATCCTTCCCGCCTTTAAAGCTCCAGCCGTTCAGGTGCTGACCTACTACCCCGGCATGCCTGCCGCCTCGATCGAGAAAACGATTACCAATCGCCTCGAACGCTGGGTGGGACAGGCACCAGGGGCTCGGTTGATCGAATCGCGATCCGTGCCGGGCGTGAGCGTGGTGAGGGTTCAGTTCCGCGATGATATCGATCCCAACGAGGCTCTGACGCTGGTGAACTCGCTTGCGCTCGGCGCGCTTCCCAACCTTCCTCCGAACACCCTCCCGCCGGTCGCCCTGCCGTTCGATGCGACAGGCACATTGCCGGTGGGGATTTTGACGGTCACAAACCCTGGCATGGATGATGCCAGGCAGAAGGACATCGCCCGAATCGATGTTCGCAACATGCTCGGTGCCGTTCAGGGGTGCATCGCTCCGGTGGTGCTCGGCGGCCGGGACCGCACCGTAATGATCTATCTCGATCCTTTGCGCATGGAGGCTCGAAATATCGTTCCCACAGCCGTCGTCGAGGCGCTGCGCCGCAACAATCTCATGCTCTCGCCCGGCACCGCCTATTTCGGGCCGAACCAAATGCTCCTCGATTCAAACGCCATGTTCGAGCGAGTGGAGGACTTTAATTCCATGCCGCTCACTTTCGGCGGCGCGACGGTGTTCCTGAGGGACATTGGCAACGCCGAGGACGCCTCGACGATACAGACCTCCAGTGTTTTGGTTGATGGCAAAAGCGAAGTTTTCGTTCCGATTTACCGCCAACGCGGCGCGAGCAGCCTGGGAGTGATTGAGGACTTGAAAAAACAAATTCCGGAAATGGAAAAGCGACTCCCGCCCGGCACTTCGCTCCGGCTCGTGATGGACCAGACGGTGTCTGTTGTGCAATCCCTGAAGGCGCTCGTTTTCGAGGGATTCCTCGGTGCCGCGCTCGTGTCGTTGATGATTCTTGGCTTCCTTGGAAATTGGCGAATGACGCTGATCGCCACGCTTTCGATTCCCCTCGCCTTGCTTGGCGCGGTGGTTGGTCTTTTTTGGACTGGAAACACCCTGAATATCATGACCCTCAGCGGACTCGCGCTCGCCATTGGGCCTCTTGTGGACGACGCGATTGTGGAACTCGAGAACAACCATCGCCACTCTTTGATGGGGAAATCCCGACTTCGCGCGGCTCTTGATGGATGCGCGGAGGTGATCCTGCCCGTGTTTGTGGCAACCTGCACAACCATGCTGGTTCTCGCTCCGTTGGCCTTTCTTCCGGGCATTGGAGGCTTTTTGTTCGGCCCGCTCGCTATTGCGGTGGCGTTCGCAATGCTGGCCTCGTTTCTTCTTTCACGCACTTTTGTGCCGATGATGTGCTCGAGATTCCTGCCGGAGGAAAAAACGAGGGGCGTCCCTGTTTTAGAGGGAATCCTCGCGGCCATGACACGAGGTTACGGAAACGCGCTGGCGGCCTGCCTCCGCCATCCGTCCAAAACACTCCTCGTCATTCTCGCAATTTCAGCAGCCACTCTGGCTCTTTTTCCGAAAATCGGGTGGGAGTTTTTTCCAAAGGTCGACTCGGGCCAGATTACCGTTCGCCTGCGCGCCCCCTCGACCCTCCGCCTCGAAGCAGCGCTGCAGCGGGTGAAGGCTTTTGAGGCATTCCTCCGCTCGCAGATTCCCGCGCCAGATCGTTCGTCGATCATCTCGGAGATCGGCCTGAATCCAGACTGGTCCGCCGCCTACACCACGAATGCCGGCCAGCAGGATGCCATTATTCGCATTCAACTGACTCCTCAACGCTCGAAAACCGCGATGGAGTTTGCGGTGCAACTCCGGGAGGCCCTGGCCGCTGATCCTGCTTTCGCGGACCTGCAAGCGGAGTTCGACACCGGCGGAATGATCTCCACCGCTTTGAATCTGGGTGCCACTTCGCCGATCGATATCGAAATCGAAGGCGGCACCACGGCGGAACTTCTCGCCGAAGCCCGAAAAATCCGTGCTCTGGTGAAGCCGATTCCCGGAGCGGTTGATGTTCGGATTTTGCAGCGAGACGACGCCCCCTACCTTGTTTTCGATGTCGACCGGGTGAAGGCCGCGCAACTGGGGCTCACGGCGGAAAATGTGATGCAACAGGTCGTGGTCGCTCTCAATTCAAGTGTATCTGTGAACCGCAATTTCTGGATCGATTCCAACTCGGGAAACCAATACTTCGTCGGCGTCCAGTTTCCTGAAAATGTCGATCGCACCCTCGATGACATTCTTGGAATGCCGGTTGGCGTTTCCGCCCCGACCAGCAATCGTGTGAACCTCGGCACGCTCGTCACGCCCCGGCGCACCAACGGTGAAGTGGAAATCAACCACTCCAGCCTCAAGCGCGTGGCGAATGTTCTCGTGAATACGGAAGGCCGTGATCTGGGCGCTGTGGCTGCCGATGTGCAAACGGCTCTAAAGGAACTACAACTCCCCCCCGGCATGCGAATTTCGATCAAAGGCGAATACAACCGCATGAACGAAACTTTCCGCCTTCTGGGGCTCGGTCTTCTGCTGGCCATCGTCCTTGTGTATTTGCTTCAAGTCGTTCTGTTCCGCTCCTGGAGCACTCCAGCGGTGATCATGACCAGCGTCCCGCTCGGCTTCCTTGGCGTCATTTGGATGCTTTGGCTCACCGGCACGACGCTCAATGTGCAGTCGATTCTAGGCACGGTTTTTCTTGTCGGCATCGCTGTGAACAATGGCCTTCTTCTCGTGGAGTTCGCCAACCGCCGGCGGAGGGAAACAGGCCTCACCGCCCTCCAAGCGATCCAGGAGGCGGCTGTAACTCGATTCCGACCGATTCTTATGACATTTCTTGCGACAACCTTGGCGATGGCGCCGATGGCCTTGGGCCTTGGGCGCGGCGCGGAGGCCTCCTCTCCCCTGGCCCGCGCTGTCGTCGGCGGCTTGGCGAGTTCGGTGCTCCTCACCCTTTTTCTGGTTCCCGTTCTTTATGTCGCGATTGTTCGCAACCGCCCGGCATCCGATGAAGCCATCGATAGGGAATTCGCCTGATCAACCAACCACATGAAAACACAAACCGCCGCATTGTTTTTTGGAATCACCAGCCTGATTTCTGCCATCGCTCAAAACCAGCCATCCCCCGCACCGGTCACAATCGCCAAGCCATCGATTGGCACGGGCATTGAGGTCACAACCGAACAACCCGCCACCGTCGCCGCCTATTTCAAGGTCGATCTCATTCCTATCGTCGCTGGCACGATCCAAATGCTGCAAAAAGACATCGGCGATTCCTTCACAGCCGGTGAGACGCTCGTGGAGATCGA
Organism: uncultured Chthoniobacter sp.; assembly: GCA_964403605.1. Lineage (GTDB taxonomy): Bacteria > Verrucomicrobiota > Verrucomicrobiia > Chthoniobacterales > Terrimicrobiaceae > UBA967. The sequence continues at coordinate 1,900 of CAYOGR010000135.1, read as the reverse complement.
GGCCATCAGCGCGCCTGGCACGCGCACGGCCTTGGCGGCTCCATTCGACGGGGTGGTCTCGGCCCGCTCTGTGGATCCCGGTGCGGTTGTCGCCAGTGCGCTGGCTATTCCAGAGGTCAATCCCCTGCTCAGCCTGGAACGGACGGACATCGTTACCGTGAGCGCCCAAGTCCCCGAATCTTTTGGAACTTTTCTGGATGAAAACACGCGTGGGGAGTTGACCATCGACGCGCTTCCCGGCCGGCTGTTTCAGTGCAAACCCACCCGCTACGCCCCCAATTTTGCAAACAACGACCGCACCCGCGAGGTCCAGATCGACCTCTTCAACGGCACAGCCGCGCGGTTCGATGCGTTCATCCAAAATCTCGCCGCATCGCCACAAAACAACCTCAAGGGGGGAAAGCAGCCCGCTCTCCCGGGCGGTCTTCAACCCGGAGAATCCGCCGGTCTCATGCCGGGAATGTATGGCTCCCTGAAACTCGTGGCCACACGCTTCAAAGACGCTCCGCTCATTCCCTCCAGCGCGATTCTAAGGCAGGGTGGCGTTCCATTTTTGATGAAGGTAGAAAATGGCGTGGCCCGCAAGCGGCAGATCGCCATTGAGGTCGACAATGGCACTTACGCCCGGGTTCGCTGGGCCGATGGCCCGCAACAGACCGAGCTTTTGCCGGGAGATGAATTCGTTGCACTCAACCCCTCGGCGGTTGAAGACGGCACGACGGTTGTCCCGAGCACACCTGCTCCCTGAATCCCCGCGGTTCGAAGACATGCCACTCGACTCCTCAATTCCAACGGTGTAGGTAAATACCCCAGATTTCCTCGGGTTCTCGCATGAAAAATCCACCAAGCGGCTTCGTTCGCACCCAATTGATCGGCGTTCTCGCCGGCATTGGCGTTGCCTCGATTGCGTTGTTTGGTCGGAACACCGCTTTCACGATCATGGATTTCGTGAAGGACCTGCGCAAGGACGGCTATGCCACGACTGCTGAAGCAAGAGTGACCGCCTCGGAAATCACGATCGACACCAAGATGATCCCCCTCCCCAGCGCCTTCTGGCAGGATCCGGCCTTCACCGTGCCGGCGCCCGATTTGTTCGAGACAATCGAGAATCCGCCCGCCTACCTGCCGGTTGCCGCATCCACCCCTGCCCGGGATGTTCCCGCCGCGCCAACGCCCGAAACTCGGCCCGCCTTCGATCCGAAACACCTCCGCCAATCCCTCCAAAACAATCTCGCCTCGGTCTTCACAGGCGACCTTCCCTACCTTCTGCTCAAATCCGGCGACCGCCTCTACCCCGGATCCCGATTGACGAGCGATGCCACCCTCGAAGCCATCACGCCCGACGGCATTCTTTGCGCCACGCCGATCGGTATATTGAAAATCAAGACGGACAACGAGGCAAACGACATGCCCCCCGCATTGGAGAATGACAGCGCCCCCGCTCTACAAGACCCATCGACTTCAGAGGACTTTTCCATACCCCGACAACCGCAAACCCACTCAATACCATGATCCACAATAGAACCTACAGCCTCCTTGCAACCACACTGCTCACTCTCACCAGCCTCCAAGCCGCTCCACAGGAAGGCACCGACCGCAAAGCCGAAAAAGCAGCAGCCGCCGCCGATGCGATTCTAAAAAAACTCCCTTCCATCCCCGGCATGGCCGACGCGAAGGTCATCAATATCCACATCGGCGACATCATCACTTTCGGTTTCGACGAGGGCGTGGATGCCGAGGAATGGGGCATGACGGAAAACAACAACGCAACCGGCGCAAATCCGACTCCCGCTGGCGCTTCAGCCGCGCCATCCGACCGCCCGAATGCCTACCGTAAAATCGACTTTCGCAAAGGCGACCTTGTCCTCGTAGCCACAGAGGATCCCGCGAAGGAACCAGC
>CAYOGR010000134.1:0-5697 GCA_964403605.1 uncultured Chthoniobacter sp. | reverse complement strand
CTTGGCGGCCGCGAGGGCGTTTCGGTGGGGAGTGGGCATGGGGGGAAGCTGGTCGAGCGCGAAGGGTTTCCAATCGGGATGCGGTTCCACTTCGCGGAGGTGGAGGGTCACGCGGTAGCGGGTGATGGAATAGTCGAGGCTGGCCAGCGGTTCGGTGTCGCTCGGATCAGCGGGAGGCAACAGCCAGAGTCCCTTCCAGCGCGGGCCGGGGGATTGCGTGAGAAAAAGGGAACGCTTGCGGATCGCGAGGCCGCGCCACTCGACGAGGCGGGTTATGGCTTTTTTGGCTGGTTTCACGGGAAGCGAAGCAGGCTCGGTGGCGCGGCAGAATTTTCGCACCGGGCAGAGCAGGCAATCGGGTGGGCCGGATTGGCAGATTGTGGCACCAAGATCCATCAGGGCCGAGGTGTGGAAGCGGCCGCCGGATGGTGGCAGCAGCGCGGTGGCGGCGGTTTCCAAAAAGGCCCGCCCGGCGGCGGTGGTGATGTCGTCTCGAAAGTCGAAGAGTCTCGCGACCAAGCGCAGGATATTTGCATCGAGAACGGGAACGGGTTTGTCGAAAGCGAAGGCCGCGACGGCGGCGGCGGTGTAGGGGCCGATGCCGGGGAGGGAGCGAAGTTGATCTGGGTCGGAGGGGATTTCGCCGTGGAAATCCCGAACGATGGCTTGCGCGGCGCGGTGGAGGTTTCTCGCACGGGAGTAGTAGCCAAGGCCCTCCCACAGTTTGAGAATTTTCTGCTCGGGCGCGGCAGCGAGCGCCGCGACATCCGGGAGAGCACTCATCCATCGGTGGAAGTAGGAGAGCACGGCGGCGACGGTCGTTTGCTGCAGCATGAACTCCGAAACCAAGACCCGGTAGGGCGAGGGATCGTCCCTCCATGGAAGCGAACGGCCTTGTGTGTGGAACCAAGCCTGAAGTGCCTTGTGGAAACCGGAGCGGGTTTTCTCGTCTAACATCTGGACAGGCTTGAGGAATTACGCGCAAAACACTCGGATGTCCGCACCAAAACCTCTCGCCAGCCACACGGCCCCGCTCACGGTTGACCAAGCCGAGGTGCTGCGTGGTGTGCTGGCGGCGGAGGGCTTCGAGTTCGAGGCTCGGCCTTACATGCTCTACTTCGCGAAGAAGGGCAAACTCACGGTCGCCGTTTATGAGAAGGGCCCAAAGGCGTTGATTCAGGGGAGGGGAGTCGAGGATTTCATTACGCTGGTTCTCGAACCGCGGGTGCTGGGCGAGGCGAAGTTCGGCTACGAGGAGATCCACTCGCCAGAGCTTTTCGAGCCGCATTTCGGCATCGACGAAAGCGGGAAGGGGGATTTCTTCGGGCCGCTGGTGATCGCCGGCGTGTATGTGAATCCCCAGATCGCGCGGGCGCTGAAGGACGCCGGGGTGCAGGACAGCAAAGCGATCACCAGCGACAAACGCATCCGCGAACTGGCGGCGGTGATTCGCAGAAACCGAGTGCCCAGCAGCGTCGTGACGCTTGCCCCGCCGCGCTACAACGAGCTTCAGCGGAAGATGGGAAACCTGAATCGCCTGCTCGCGTGGGGCCATGCCCGTGTGATCGAGGATCTCTGCGAGTTGTGCCCCGATTGTCCGCGTGCGCTTTCCGATAAATTCGCCGATGTGCGCGTGCTCGAGCGGGCGCTCATGACAAAGGGGCGTGGTATCAAGCTGGAGCAGCGCACGAAGGCGGAGTCCGACTATGCTGTGGCGGCGGCTTCGATTTTGGCCCGGGAGAAATTCATCGACTGGCTGGCGGCGAAGGAAACCGAGAGCGGCGTGAGCCTGCCAAGAGGCGCATCCGCCCTAGTGAAAAAAGCCGCCGTGGCGTTGATCCGATCCAAGGGCGAGGAGGCTTTGGAGGCCCACGCGAAGACGCATTTCAAAACCGCCGCCGAGGTTTTGGCCATGGCGCGGCAGTAGTGATTTTTGTAGGGCAGGCGTCCCGCCTGCCATTGGATAAAACGCTCGCAGGCGGGACGCCTGCGCTACGATCCGAGAGAAAAATCAGGCGGCGTCTTTTTCCTGCTTGCGGCGGAGGAGGGGGGCTTTTTTGCCTTCGACGACGGCGCGGTTTATGGTGACCTCCAAAATATCGTCCCGGCTCGGGCAGTCGAACATGACATCGAGCATGATCCTCTCGATCATGGAGCGGAGGGCACGGGCGCCGGTTCCCTTGCGGATCGACTCGGCTGCGAGGGCGCGGAGGCCGTCCTTCGTCATGTTCAGACCCACGCCGTCCATCCCGAGGAGTTTGGAGTATTGCTTCACCATCGCGTTCTTGGGTTCGGTGAGAACCTGAACGAGCTGCTCCTCGGTGAGTTCTTCGAGGGAGGCGACGACAGGGAGGCGGCCGATAAATTCGGGAATGAGCCCGAAGGAGATGAGATCCTCGGGTTCGACTTTTTTCAAAAAATCGCCGCGGGATATGTCGGAGCCGGTTCCGATCGCCGGGGCGTTGAAGCCCATGGTGCGGCCACCGAGGCGGCGCTGGATGATTTTTTCGAGGCCCACGAACGCTCCGCCGCAGATGAACAGGATTTTCTCGGTGTTGATCTGGATGTATTCCTGCTGCGGGTGCTTGCGGCCGCCTTGGGGCGGGACATTGCAGACAGCGGCTTCGAGGATTTTGAGAAGGGCCTGCTGGACGCCTTCGCCGGAGACATCGCGCGTGATGCTCACATTTTCGGTTTTGCGCCCGATCTTGTCGATTTCGTCGATGTAGATAATGCCCATCTCGCAGCGCTTCACATCGAAGTCGGCGCTCTGGAGGAGGCGGAGGATGATGTTTTCGACATCCTCGCCGACATAGCCGGCCTCGGTGATCGAGGTGGCGTCTGCGATGGCGAAGGGCACATCGAGGATGTCCGCGAGTGTGCGGGCGAGGAGGGTTTTCCCGGAGCCGGTGGGGCCGAGGAGGAGGATGTTGCTTTTTTCGATCTCCACCTCGTCAAGCGCCTCGAGGTTGCTCGTGGCTTGGGTGAGACGCTTGTAATGGTTGTGCACCGCGACGGAGAGAACCTTCTTCGCCATGTCCTGCCCGATCACATGCTGATCGAGCATTTTCTTGATCTCGGCCGGCTTTGGAACCCGGAAGGAGGGCTTGGTTTTCTTGCTCTCGTCCTTGAATTCCTTTTCGAGGATGCCTCGGCAAATCGTGATGCAGCTGTCGCAGATGTAAACGCCGGGCCCGGCGATGAGTTTGCGGACTTCGGCTTGGCTCTTTCCGCAGAAAGAGCACATGGTGAGGTTGTTTGCGCGGGCCATTTTGCGGGGGGCTCCGGATTACTCGGCGGCTTTTTCGGCGGCTTTGACGGAGTCGGGGAGATCCTTGCGGGATTTCACCACCTCGTCCACGAGGCCGTAGGCCTTGGCTTCGTCGGCAGTCATGTAGTAGTCGCGATCGGCATCTTTTTCCACGGTTTCGACCGGCTGGCCGGTGTGGTGGGAGATGATCCGGTTGAGCCGCTTCTTGAGTTTGAACATGAACTCGACCTGGCGCTCGACATCGCTGGCCTGGCCGCGGGCACCGCCCGAGACTTGGTGGATCATGATGTCGGAGTTCGGAAGGGCGTAGCGTTTGCCCTTGGTGCCGGCGCAAAGGAGAACCGCTCCCATGCTGGCGGCGAGGCCCATGCAGTAGGTGTTCACATCGCTGGTGACGAACTGCATGGTGTCGTAGATCGCCAAGCCGGCGGTGACGGATCCGCCGGGCGAGTTGATGTAGATGTTGATGTCCTTTTTGGCATCCTCCATTTGAAGGAAGAGCATCTGGGCGATGACGAGATTGGCGACATTGTCGTCAATCGGCGTGCCGATGAAGATGATGCGATCCTTGAGGAGGCGGGAGTAGATGTCGTAGCTGCGTTCTCCGCGGCCGGTTTGTTCGACGACGATTGGGACTAGCATGATGGAAAAATCAGGTGGTGGCTTGTTGAGTGGCTTCCTGCGGCTCGGCGAGCTCGGTCACCGTAGCATTCGAGACCACATAATCAAGGGCCTTGGTGATACGGATTTCTTCCCGTAGACGGCCGATTCCGCCTTTGCGGGAGAGATCTTTTACGAGTTTCTTGACGGGAATCTGGTGGCGCTGCGCCATCTCGAAAACCGCCTGGTAAAGCTCGGCCTCCGACTCCTCGATTTTCTCCTGCTCGGCGATGCGGAGAAGGACGAAATTGGCGCGAACCCGCTCGCGGGCGTTCTCTGTGGCGGTTTCGACGATTTGGTCGGTATTCGACTTGAGGTCGTCGTCGCTCAGGCCGCGGGCCTGCGATTCGGAAACGATGTCCTTGATGATCGAGCCGGTTTCAATCGCAACGGCCTGCTCGGGGAGTTCGCAGGTGAAAAGGCCGAGGAGCTTTTTGACAGCCGCGTTGCGCTTGGCGATATCGAACTGGTAGTTGGCGGATTCCTGCTGGCGCTCACGGATTTTTTGTTTGAGGGATTCCATGGTCGAGCCAGGCTCGATCTTGTCGGCGAGGGCGTCGTCCAACGGAGCCAACTTGCGCGTGTTGATGCCATGGAGTGTCGCGGTGTAGTCCACCTTTTTGCCTTGGATTTCGGCAACGGGGAAATTTTCGGGAACATCGAGTGTGAAGCGGCGCTCCTCGTCGATTTTCATGCCTTCGATGGCCTTGGCAAATCCCGGAATGAGCGTGCCCTCGTTCATCAGAAGCCAGCCGTTGCGGCGGCCGCTCAGCTGGGCGGGGGCCTTTGGAGCCACCTCGGAGAGCGGTTGGCCATCCACTTTGCCCTCGTAGGTCAGGACGGCGAAATCCTCCATCGCGAGTGCGCGGTCGGTGATAGGCTCGAAGGTCGAATGAGGCTCGCGCAGGTATTCGAGAAGCTGATCCACACTGGCATCGGTGACGGTGCGTTTGTGAACCTCGAGCGAGAGATTTTTGTATTCGGGAAGATCGAAGTCCGGCGTGCGCACGACAACGGCGCGGATTTTCATCGATTTGTCCGGGGCGAGGGTCGTTTCGGTGATCTTGTCGATGGCGTGAAGGCGAAGGTTTTTTTCCTTCGAGGCCTCGATGACCGCATCGCGGGAAAGGGAGTCGCAGATCTCGGCTTCGATCTCGCGGCCGTAGCGCGATTCGATCATCGCCATCGGTGCCTTGCCGGGCCGATAGCCCGGAATGCGGGCCTGTTTTTGATATTCCTTGGCGATGGTGTTCCATTCCTTCGTCACCCGGTCGGAGGGCAGGTCGATCTCGAGGTTGACGATACAATTGGGTTGATAGTCCAGAGCTACATTCATGATGAGCCCCGTAGAAAAGCAGAATCAATCGGCAGCGGCAACCCGCCTCTCGAAAAATATCGGCGATGGATCAAAAGAAATCCGAACCTAACTCAGGTGATTTGGCTCCCGCCGCAGCGAAAGCCCCCAATCCCTTCCGGAGAGCATCCAAGCTCCACAAGCGGCTGAGAAGGTGGCGCACCCGGCTGGGATCGAACCAGCGACCATCGGTTTAGAAGACCGGTGCTCTATCCACTGAGCTACGGGTGCTTTTTTTCTTAACGACTTGTGTCTTTTAAGAGCTTTTCAGTCTTTCAGGGCAGACTACAAATCGACCGCCAGCCTAAAGAACCACGAATCACAAGTATGCCTAAAATCGCTTTCAAGCGAAGGGATTTTTCCGCATCTTGAGGTGCTCCAGAGGAGCGGTTGCTTGAGCCCCGAACACGGC
>CAYOGR010000133.1:0-5803 GCA_964403605.1 uncultured Chthoniobacter sp. | reverse complement strand
TGGAGGGCTGTCCCTCGTGGCGGCCCACTTTTGTAGGGCGAAGCCCGCCCCTGTCAGAAGAAGGGGCCGCGCTGGCGCGCGGGGAAATGGGCGCCGACGGAGCGTCGCCCTCCAAAGGCTCGGCTTTTTCCATAGAAAAAAGTCGCAGATGCGAAAAATGCGTTAAAAGATAGACTTGATCTAGTCTGGTCTGATTCTAGTTTTAACTCATGGTTACGGTGAACCTTTATGAGGCCAAGACTCAGTTTTCGAGATTGGTGTCTGCGGTCGAGAAGCAGGGGGAGCGCATTGTTTTGTGCCGTAATGGGATTCCGGTCGCCGATCTGGTGCCGCATGCATCCATTCCCTCGAAAAGTTTAGACCCTGATCCCATGCTGGCTGGTGCTCGTTTTTTGGGGGATCCCACAGCTCCGTTGGAGGCAGGAGACTGGCCAGAGAATTTGCGATGACACTTCTGGATACGCATGCATTTGTCTGGTTGGCATCCGATCAAGGCGCTCTGTCCCCGGCGGCGCTTGCTGCGATAAAAAAAGACAGGGATTCCCTCTTTATCTCTGTGGTGACTGCCTGGGAACTTGCTTTGCTACAAAAGAAGGGGCGTCTTTTTCTGCCTCTGCCGCCAGAGGAATTTATCCAAAGGGCTTTGAGACATCACGGGGTGCAAGAACTGCCGTTGCAGAGGGAAATTGCCATAGCTGGCGTGGCTCTCCCGGATATCCACAACGATCCTTTCGATAGGATTCTCGTAGCGGAAGCGATTCATCGTAAATGCCGGATCGTTACGAAGGACGAAAAAATCCCGCTCTACCCGGGGGTGAAAGCGATTTGGTGAAGGCGAAAAAATAATGAGGCGTCAGGCTTTCTTTGAAGGCAGATGCTCCACGCAGAATTCCTGGCCGGAGGCTGTGACGCGGAACTCGAGGTCGGGGTGCGAAATCTCGGAGGCACCACAGGTCTCGCACCGATGGAGGGATTCGGAGGCTTTGGAATCTCCCTGAAAACGCGCGCGGCGAGCGGCGGTGCGACGCTGCTCCATGCGGTTCCGCACAAAGGTTGGGCCAAAAAAGAGGAGGTAGTTTCCCAGGCACATGACGACCATCATTTTGGTCGAGAGCGGCCCGACAACGAGATACAGGGCTGGAAGCGCCAGGCTGAAAAGCGCGACCCATTTCATTTTCACAGGCAGGATCAGAAACAGGAGGATTTCGAAATTCGGAGCAATCGTCGCAATGGCGAGAAAGAGCGAGAGGTTCAGGAAAAAATTCCCGCCGCTGACGCCGAAAATCAAGGCCGAGGCGATGCACAGGAGCATGCCGAGGAAGTAGTAGGCATTCAGCCGAAATGCTCCCCAGCTCGCCTCCAGCATGTCCCCGATCCACCAGGTGAAAAGCAGGTAGAAAATGATCCAAAAAATCCGGGTTGTTTCCGGAATGAAAATCCATGTCACGAGCCGCCAGACCTCGCCGCGGAGCACGGCCGAACGATCCAACTCCAGTGCGCTCGCATAGCCGGGCTCGATCGTCACGAGCAGGAAGACCAGCGCATTCAGGGCGACGACATAGCGTATGAGGTTTGGAATGGCGAAGCGGCCGAGGGATTTTTCAAGGCGGTCGAGTAATGTCATGGAAGGTGGCGATTCTCTAGGCGGCGCGGGGTTTTGTAAATTTCGGAGCGTTCCTCTGCGACGCCTCTCTCGCCCATTCGGGAAAGTCCTCCGGCAGTGGTGCCGTGAAGGACAGGACTTTTCCGGTGGCGGGATGGGTGAAGGCCAGCTTCCAGGCGTGCAAAAAATGGCGGGTGTGATTGCCCCGCCGACCGTAAACGGGATCTCCCACCACGCCGTGGCCGAGGTGTTTCAAGTGCACGCGGATCTGGTGTGTGCGGCCCGTTTTCGGGTGGCATTGCACGAGGGCCTTGCCCTCGCGGGATTCGAGGACGCGGTAGAGCGTGAGTGCTTCGCGGCCGCGCTCGACGGCCGCCATTTTCTGGCGGTGGATGGCATGGCGGCCGATGGCGGCCTCGATTTTGCCATGGGGCATCCGGGGGATCCCATCGACGAGAGCGAGGTAGGTTTTCTCCACTTTTCGGGAGGCGAACTGATCGGCGAGCGAACGGTGGGCCTGCTCGGTTTTCGCGACGACAAGACATCCCGAGGTCTCCTTGTCGAGGCGGTGGACGATTCCCGGCCTCTCCGTGCCTCCGACGACTTCTATGCCCACGCAGTGGTGAAGGAGGCCGTTGGCGAGGGTGCCTTCGCGGTTGCCAGCGCCCGGGTGGACGACGAGCCCTGCGGGTTTGTCGATCACCAAGAGGTGGTCGTCCTCGAAAAGAATTCCCAGAGGAATATCCTGCGCCGCGAGCGGGGAGGGGGCGGTCTCCTGCGGGATTTCCAAAACCACGGTGTCGCCCTCGCGCAGAACAAGCGAGGGCTTGGCGGGGGTGCCGTTCACGAGGGCCCTGCCATCGCGAATGAACCCCTGCAAGCGCGAGCGCGAAAAATCGGGGCACCGACCGCCGAGGAACCGGTCGAGTCGCATGTCGGCATCGGCCGCCGCGGCGACGGTTTCCAAGCGGTTTGTAGGAAGATCGGTCATGGTTTCAAGCTAGTGCAATTTCTCCATTCCGGTAAACTCCCGTCCCACTTCATGTCCGGAAGAGAGTTCACCCATCCACCCTGCGGCGACAGAATGGCCCTGCTGGAAAGTTGTCCCGCCTGCGGGGAGGTGATGGACATGGGCGGAATGCAACTGTTCACGCGAGTGGCGTGTTCCAGCTGCGGAAAGGAGTTCATTGCCCGTCGTCGGCTCGATCATTTTTCAATCCTCGAGCCGCTGGCCGAGGGCGGCATCGGGGCGGTTTACAGGGCCATCGATATGAATCTGGACCGGGAGGTGGCTCTTAAGATCCTGAAGCTCGAGAGGGGTGACAATGTGGCGGGTGCCGATGCACTCGAGCAAGAGGCGCGTGCGATGGCGGGCCTCCTTCACCCGAACATCGTCCGGGTTTTCGATTTCGGCAGGAGCCGGGGAGTTTTTTACATGGCGATGGAGTTTCTCAGCGGGGGTTCGCTCGACGATTTGATACAAGCCTTCGGCACGGTGGACGAGGCGCAGGTGCTCCAGATAGGAATCCAGGTCGCCGAGGGGCTCGAGGCTGCGTCGCAAGAGGGTCTTCTGCACCGCGACATCAAACCGGCGAATATTTTATTCTCCGATTCCCGCGCTCCAAAGCTTGTGGATTTCGGTCCGGGTGCAAAATCGCTTGGCGAGATCTGGGGCACGCCCCACTACATCGCACCAGAGAAACTCGACGAGCGCCCCGAGGACTTTCGGAGCGACATCTACAGCCTGGGCGCCACGCTTTTTCATGCATTGGCGGGACGCCCTCCCTACGAAACAGAAAATGTCCCGCTGGCGGAACTCCGTCGGTTAAAGAAATGCCGGGTTGATCTGAGCGCCGCCGCCCCAGGGGTCTCCAATGCAACGGTTCGCGCCATCAACCGCATGCTGGAGGTCGATCCGGCGAAACGCCAGGGCAGCCACAGCGAGTTGATCCAGTGTCTATGCCACTCCCACGCGGTGCTGAAAAGTCGCGGATGATCCAATGCCCCTAAGCTGGGGAGAGCATTAATCACCTCTGAAAATTCTCCTCGCTTCTAACCGCATGTCCTTTCGGAGCAATTCCGTTTTAGGGTTGAGTGGAGAACTCCAAGGGGTGGGCTGGCGCGCAAAGCGATTCCCTGCACTGCCTGAGATGGTATCGAGCGGTATCGGAAAGCCGTCGCTATCCCTCGCAGATATGCTCGGCGAGGTGGCGGTAGGACTGGGCCAGCGAGTCAACGGGATCGCCCGGGCAGGTGTCCTGCTCGACGATGAACCATTGGCAGCCGGACTTTTCGGCCGCAGCGACGATGCGTTTGAAATCAAGATTGCCCGCCCCGATTTCGGTGTGGATGGGCTGGTTCTCTTTGCTCACGGCATAGTCTTTCAGGTGGATGACAGGCAGGCGCCCGGCAAGACGCTCGCACCAGTCCACGGGATCTCCTCCACCGTATTGCACCCAGTAGGTGTCGGGCTCGCCTTGGAGATGCGGTGCTCCGTCGAAGATTCTTTCAAAAATCGTGCATCCCTCGAGTTTCCGGAATTCATGGTGGTGGTTGTGGTAGCAGAGCGTCAAGTCGGCCGCCGCAAGGATTGATGCCGAGGATTCGAGCTTGGCGATGAGACCTTGAACACTCGCAAGATCATTCAGATCCACATCCTCCGGATAGGGGTAGGCGGTGACCTGGCATCGTAATTTCTTCAATCGCTCCACCACCCATTGCGGGTCGTTGATAATTTTTTTGCCGGATTCGTGGGTGGCGCAGCAGACCATTCCCTCCCCGTCCAGGATTCGAAGCAATTCGTCGTCATCGATCGGCCCAAGTCCGCTCAATTGGACGGCTTGATAGCCGGCCTCGCGGAGGCGCCGGAGCGTCGTGGCGATTTCCGCCGGTGTTTTGAGGATGTCGCGGCAGGTGTAGAGTTGGGCTGCGATTTGTGTGGTTTTCATTTTTTAAGGTTTTTTTTGGATGATTTGATCAGTTTGGTGAGGAGTTTCGCATATCGGGCAGCCGTCATAGGAAGGTCGACGGTGCGATTTTCCAGCGAGGACATGATGATCGCATTCGCCAGCTCGACCGAGTGGATTCCCTCGGAGGCGGGCGCGATCAGGGGCTCGCCGTTCAGGATGGCGTTGGTGAAATTCTTGAGGATGCCCAGGTGTTGCTCGCCGCGATCCGGGAGCAGGGGAATTTTCACCTCCCAAACATCCGGCCGGGAGAATTTTTCGGAAGTGGTGCGGCTGAATTCGGACATGGGAACCTCGTTGCGGAGATAGCGCATCGAGTTGTTTTCCATGACGAGTTGACCGCGCTCGCCGACGACCTCCAGCCGGTTGGTGCCCGGAGCTTCGCCGGTCGAGGTGATGAAAACGGCCGTCGTTCCATCGGGGTATTGGAAATAGGCTGTAACATCGTCCTCCACCTCGATGTCGTGGTAGCGGCCGAATTGGCAAAATCCGCGGATTTGGGAAGGCATGCCGAAGATCCACTGGAAAAGATCGAGGTTGTGGGGGCACTGGTTCAGCAGAACGCCACCGCCCTCCCCCTCCCAGGTCGCCCGCCATCCGGCGTGCTTGTAGTAGGCGTCAGGCCGAAACCAATCGGTGATGGTCCAGTGGATACGGCGGATTTTTCCGAATTCGCCGGACCGCACCAGGTCGCGAAGCTTGCGATAGTGCGGGTCGGTGCGCTGGTTGAACATGGCGGCGAAGACCTGTTTCTTGTTGCGATGGGCCGCGAGGAGTCGAAGAGCCTCGGCTTTGTGGACCGAAATTGGTTTTTCGACCAGCACATGCAATCCCGCCTTGAGAGCGGCGATGCCGAGTTCCGTGTGCTGGTAATGGGGGGTGGCGATCAGCACGGCATCGAGGGATCCCGAGGCGAACAGCTCACGGGGACTGTCAAAAAATGCAACATCCGGGAAATCGTCGCCTGCCCGGGGGTTGGGGTCGCACAAGGCGGCTAGTTGACAACCCGGCACCGCGCCATTTGCAACTTGGCGGGCATGATTTTTGCCCATGATGCCAACTCCAATAATACCCAAGCGAACGGGCGTTGATGGTTTCATGCTTGTGGGAATTACCATGCGCCACGATGGCAGGCCAGCAGGATTAATTTCCCCATTTTATTGGGCAAGTAGACGGCCCTTAGTGATGTATTATGATCTATTGAAGAGATTTGTGTCCGTCGATTCTCTCCGCG
>CAYOGR010000132.1:0-5805 GCA_964403605.1 uncultured Chthoniobacter sp. | reverse complement strand
CGTAGGCGGTCATGTTGCGGACCTTGCCCTTGACCTGCTTGCCGATCATGTAGCGAAGCTCGATCTCGTCCCAAGGATTCGGTTCGAGTTGACGGACGCCGAGCGAGATTTTCTGTTCGTCCTTGTTGACGCCGAGAACGATCGCCTCGATCTGCTGGCCGAGGGTGAGGACATCGGACGGGCGAGCGACGCGCTTTGTCCAGGAAAGTTCGGAGACATGGATGAGACCTTCGACGCCGTCCTCGATTTGGACGAACGCGCCGTAGGGCATGAGATTGGTGACCTTGCCGGCGACCTTCTGGCCGACGGGGAACCGCTCCTCGATCTTGTCCCAAGGATTGGACTGCATTTGCTTGAGGCCAAGCGAGACGCGCTCTTTTTCCTTATTGATGTCGAGAACCTGCACGGTGAGCTGTTGGCCGACCTTGATGAGTTCCGAAGGATGGTTGAGCCGGGCCCAGGACATGTCGGTGACATGCAGGAGGCCGTCGATGCCGTCGAGGTCGATAAACGCACCGAAGTCGGTGATGTTTTTGACCGTGCCGGTGATTTGCGAGCCGATATCGACCTTCGAGAGGAAGGCCTGGCGTTTCTCGGAGCGCTCTTGCTCGATGATCTCGCGGCGGCTGAGGACGACATTTTTGCGGTCCTCGTTGATTTTGACGATTTTGAAATCGTAGATGTTGCCGACGAATTGCTGGAGGTCTTTCGGCGGAACGATGTCGATTTGCGAGGCGGGGAGGAAGGCTTCCACGCCGACATTGACGGTGAGTCCGCCTTTGACGACGGAGCGGACTTTGCCCTTGATGAGGCCGTCGCCTTTGAAGACGCCGACGATTTTTTCCCAGTTCTGGCGCTGGGCCGCTTTTTCTTTCGAGAGGACGACCATGCCCTCGTCGTTCTCAAGACGCTCGAGGAGGACTTCCACCTCGTCGCCGATCTCGACGGATTCAGGTTCATCAAATTCGGAGGCGGGAATCACGCCCTCGCTCTTGTAGCCGATGTCCACGAGGAATTCCCGGGGTCTGATCTCAAGGATATGTCCCTTGACGATACTTCCTTCACGATAGTTCTTGATCGAGCGTTCGATCAATTCTTGCAATGCTGCCATATGGTTGATTGTTCCTTGTTTTTTTTCGCAACCGCCTCCTGTCAGGAAAAATAGGATAGCGACCTGCGGCTGCGTCAGCCGCGCGCGAGTGGGGCAAGATAGCCTCCGCGAGGCAGCGGGCAATCTTTTTCGCCGATAAAAATCAAGCCGCCCGGCGGGCCAGGGCAAGTTCCGCGGCCAGCCGAATGGCGGCTTTCATGCTATCGGGGCGGGCAATGCCTCGACCGGCGATCTCGAAGGCGGTGCCGTGGTCGGGACTCGTGCGCACAAATGGGAGGCCCAGCGTGACATTCACCCCCTCGTGAAAGGCATGGAGCTTCAGCGGGATCAGCCCCTGGTCGTGATACATGCAAAGGACACCATCGAATTCCCTCTCCACGGCGCGGTGGAACACGGTGTCGGGCGGGAAGGGGCCCTGGAAGTCCCCATGGCGCTTCAAAACCGCAACGGCCGGTGCGATGATTTCGATTTCCTCGCGGCCGAGATCGCCATTTTCGCCGGCGTGGGGATTGCATCCCGCGACGGCGATTCGAGGCTTGGCGACACCCTTCGCAAGAAGAAAGTCAGCGAGGAGTTTTCCGACACGCACGATTTCCGAGCAGGCGAGGAGGCCAGAAACACTCGCGAGCGGCACATGAGCCGTAACCAAGGCCACAGTGAGCGCTCCGCCAGTAAGGCACATGGCAAAATTTTCGACCCCGGCGCGGCTGGCGAAAAATTCGGTTTGACCGGGAAAATCAAACCCGACCTCGTGCATGGCGCGCTTGCAAACCGGGCCCGTGACGACCGCCTGCCAATCGCCGGCGGCGAGCTTTTGGGCAGCCGTCTCCAAAGCCGTGAAGGCCTCCCTGGCGGATTCGCGAGTTGGAGAGCCGGGCGCGTGTTCCCTGGAAAAATCCAAAACCTCGATCTCGCAACACTCCGGCATTTTTAAATCCCGCAATGCTGCCGCAATGACCTCGGGCCCGACCCCCGCGGGATCGCCGGGAGTAATGCCAATGCGGACTGGAACGGGATTTTTCACAGATTCAGAATCCAGAAAAATCCCCGCGCCGCGAAGCAAAATCCATGCGCCCGCCTTGCAAGAATCTGCTTCCCCTGCCCTTTTCGGCCGCTAGATTGACCGCCCCAATGGAAACGACACTGATTCTCCTGAAACCCGACTGCATCACCGGACACAAGGCCGGCGAGGTTTTAAAACGCTTCGAAGATGCCGGATTCCAGATTCGCGGCTGCAAAATGTTCCGTGCCGATGCGGGCCTGTTGCGCGAGCACTATGCCCACATCGCCACGAAACCTTTCTTCCCCGAAGTGGAAGCCTTCATGAGTGCCTCGCCGATCATCGCGCTGGCCCTCGCCGGGGAAAACGCGGTCGAGCGCATCCGCGAACTCCTCGGGCCGACCGACTCCACCAAAGCGGCAAAGGGCACGATCCGCGGAGACTTCGGCCAGACGATGATGAAAAACATCGCCCACGCCTCCGACAGCCGCGAGAACGCCGAAATCGAAATCAATCGGTTTTTCAAAACCGGCGAGATTTTCGACTACTCGATGTCGATCTGAGTCGCTTCGGCCCTCACTCGGCGGGCATCCGGCGAGGAACGAGGGAAAATTCCTGCTCAAGTTTCGCGATGTGCTGCGGAGGCAGATAGCCCCGCCAGTTGCTGCCGGGATAAATCACGCTTTGGCGTCCGATGAGCGAGCCAGGGCTGAGGACGGCATTGCAGCCGATCTCCGCTTGATCGCCGACGATCGCCCCGAATTTTCGAAGGCCGGTGTTGATCCGCCCTTCCGAACTCGGGATCGTGACTGGAGCCTTGTCGAGACGAACATTCGATAAAATCACCCCGGCGCCGAGGTGGGCTTGGAAGCCGAGAATCGAGTCGCCGACATAGTTGAAATGCGGGATCTGGGCCTGGTCGAAAACAAGGCAGTTTTTAAACTCGCAGGAATTTCCCGCCACGACTCCATCGCCGAGAATCACATTCTCGCGAATGTAGCAGCCATTGCGAATTTCGCAGTTCTCCCCGATCCATGCAGGACCTTTAATCATCGCTCCCTGCTCGATGACGGTGTTTTTGCCGACGAATACCGCCCCGCTCACGAACGGCTTGCCGATCAGGCGGCCTTGGATGCCAGGCTTCATGCGGAATTTCAGGTAGGCCCCGATTTGCGAGAGCACATCCCAGACATTCTCCGCGTTCTCGAAAATCGCGCGGTGCTCGCAATGACTCAGGTCGAAAAAATCGTCGATGGGATACATGGTTTTAAGAAATCGGGGCCGGGTGCCGCCCGGCAGGAGAGAGTTTTTGGCCGTCCTTGGTGTCTTTGACCATCCAGCCCATGGCGAGGATTTCGTCGCGCAACGCGTCGCTGAGCTTCCAATCCTTCGAAGCCCGTGCCTCCGCCCGGCGTGTTAGCAAGGACTCCACAGCCTCCGGGATTTTTTCGATCTCCGGTTCGAGCGCCAGAACGGAATTCACGCGCTCGAGCCATTTCAGAAGTGTGCGCGCCTCGGCGGCCGACAGGGCGCTCTCGTCCATTTTGCGATTGGTGAGCCGAACCGTTTCAAAAACCGAAGCCAGCGCGGCGGAGATGTTGAGATCGTCATCCAACGACTCGCCGAAAGCCTCCAACCCCTCGACAGGACTCTCCGAGGTTTCCGATCCAGCCGTCTGGTGCAGGCGCGCCGTCCATTCGTCGAGACGCTGAAGCGCGCTCCGTGCCCCGGCAAGGCCCTCGAAGGTAAAGTTCAGCGGCTCGCGGTATTTGACGGAGATCAAGGCGTAGCGAACCTCGCGGCCGGTCCAGCCTTTTTCCATGAGGTCGCGCAGGGTGAAAAAATTGCCCGCACTCTTGGCCATTTTCGATCCTTCGACCTGCAAATGGCGACAGTGCATCCACAGGCGGACAAATGTTTTTCCGGTGCAGCATTCGCTTTGGGCGATCTCCGCCTCGTGGTGTGGAAAGATGTTATCCTCGCCGCCGCAGTGGATATCGAGTTCCGGCCCGAGGATTCCCGTGGCCATGGCACTGCATTCGATGTGCCAGCCGGGCCGTCCCCTGCCCCACGGGCTTTCCCAGCCCACATCCCCGTCCGCCTCGTCCCAGGCTTTCCAGAGCGCGAAGTCACCGACATTTTCCTTGCCGTATTCGTCATTGCGCACACGAACTCCATCCCGCAAATCCTCGAGGTGGAAGTGGGCCAGTTTGCCGTAATTCTGAAAGGAGCGGATTCGGAAATACACCGAGCCATCCTCGGCGCGGTAGGCGTGGCCTTTTTCGACGAGCGTCGAGATCATCGAGATCATCCGCTCGATGTGCACCGCCTCGGTGGCCTCGGGAAAATGGTTCGCCCGCTTGATCCGAAGCGTGTCGAGATCGTCGAAGAACGCCTTCTTGAAGGGAGCCGTGAAGTCCGCGAGAGGCAAACCCGCCGCCCGGCAGCCGCGGATCGTCTTGTCATCCACATCCGTGAGGTTCATTGCGCGATCCACTCGGAAGCCACGAAATTCCAGATGCCGCTGCAGCAAATCTTCGAAAATGTAAGCCCGGAAATTTCCGATGTGGGCGAAATTGTAAACCGTCGGACCACAGGTGTAGAGACGCACCACCCCCGCCTCGCGAGGCGTGAAATCCTCGATTTGGCGTGTCAGCGTGTTGAAAAAACGAATCGACATGGACGCGGAAGTAAAGAGGCCCGACCCCCGAAAATCAACTCCGGTAAAAACCGGGCCTGGGAGCGATTATTCCGTCCCGGGCTTTTGCTCCGAGGCGTCGGGCGGGCTGGCCGGCTTCGGAGCGAGATTGCGGGCGAAGGAGGCCGCCAGACGGAGTTTGCCGAGGTTTTGCTTCGTGAGCGAAGTCTGCGGATTCTTGATGGCCTCGAGGTTTTGGGCCTTGATCTCCTCGTAGATTTCTCCGCGATAGATCGGGATGCTTTTCGGGGCGTCGATGCCGATGCGGACGACCTCTCCATCCACGCGTTTGATGAGAAGGACGATGTTATCGCCGATCTGGATGGTCTCTCCAATTTTTCGTGAAAGCGTGAGCATGGGTCGGTCTAGTGGCTCGCGGTTTCGTCGATGAGCACATGCGCGGTCGAGTAGTCCTGATAATTCACCAAGACAACCTGCTTGCCGATGCGTGTGCGCCGGTTGATTAAAATGGGAGCCGCCAGGTTGAGCGTCACCTTTTGCGGCTCGAACGACTTGATGGTGGCGACATTCAAAATCAGCGGATTGGAATCCGCCCCCTTCAAACCAAGGGCTCCGGCATCCTCGTCACTGATATTGAGTTTGTAATCTTGAACAAAATTGACCGGTTCCAGCGCCGGAATCTGGATTTCATCGCCATTGTAAGAACGCAGAACAACGAAGGGCAGCGTGTCCGGATCGACGATCAGCTCGAAGTTTTTGAAATCCGAAAGCCCAATCAGCCCCTCGGGCATGAAAAATTTGTTGTTCGTGTCATCAGGAGCAAATTCCTGCTGACCCGAAATGGCGGCTTCAACGAGCATCGATCCTGTCTAACGGAAATTAGCGAATGTAGTCGAGCAGAGAATTTCTCTGGATCATCGCACCGCTCTGAATCGCCGCCTGGTAGGCCATCTGGGCGCGGTTGAGGCGCACCGTGGCCTCGGCGAAATCAACATCCGCGTCCTTGGAAATGAGTTGCTCGGTGGCCTCGTAGCG
>CAYOGR010000131.1:0-5839 GCA_964403605.1 uncultured Chthoniobacter sp. | reverse complement strand
GAGCGGGTGACGAGACTCGAACTCGCGACATCAACCTTGGCAAGGTTGCACTCTACCAACTGAGTTACACCCGCAGAGTAAAACTTATACTAGGAATGGAAATCGTCGGCGTCAAGGCGGGATTTTTTTTTGATTCGCAGCAGCGCGCGGGAGTTCAGGGTTGGCGGGCGTGGTGGCGCATGGCTTGGTCGAGAACCTTGCGGGCGACCTCCTCGTGTTCGATGCCGGTGGAGTCGAAGCGCAGGTCGGCGGTGGATTCGTAGATGGAGGTTCGCTCGGCGAGCAGCTTGTCAAAGGCTTGGCGCGGGTTTTCGGTTTGCAGCAGGGGGCGACGGCCGCTTCGCACGGCGCGATCGAAAAGGACATCGGGCTGGGCGTCGAGCCAGACGACGATGCCGATTTTTTTGAGGGAGGCGCGGTTGGCCTCGCGCAAAATCGCGCCGCCGCCGGTGGAGAGGATGACGCCGGCGACGCCGACGAGGTCGGAAAGGATGCGCTCCTCGATCTCGCGGAAACACTCCTCGCCGCTTTCGGAAAAAATGGCGGAAATGCTCCTCCCTTGATCTTTGACGATCAAATCGTCGGAATCGACGAAGCGGTGTCCGGTGATAGAGGCAAGGCGGCGGCCGACGGTGGTTTTTCCACATCCCATGAAGCCGACGAGCACGAAGTTCGGTAACATTTTTTGATCATCCCACACGAGGCGGCGGGCGGAAAACCTTTTGAGGCCCGTCCCCGGGGAAATCGGTTTGCAGAAACGACGCAAATCCGCTTTAGAAAGATCCATGTCGATTCACACACCACACCTTCCTCCCGCAGGATTGATCGCCCACTTGTCCCCCGAGGATCGCGATTCGCTGAGTGCCTACGGGACCTTCCATATGGCGAAACCCGGCAGCGTTCTGATCGAGCAGGGCAAACCGCACGGGAAACTTTTCTTCATCATCAGCGGTCTCTTCCACGCGCGCCGGTGCGACGGGGGCAACGATATTCTTCTCGGACCGGTGAACAGCGGAGAATGGGTCGGTGAGGTGGATATTTTCGATCCCTCGGCGGCGGTCTGCTCGGTCGTGGCGGTGGAGCAGTCGCAGTATTGGATGATTCCCAGGGCGGACCTCGAGGAGTTCATCAACAATTACCCCGCGGCGGGATCGATTCTTCTGATCGGCCTCGCGAGCACGCTGGGTCGGCGGATCCGCGACCTGACGCGCAAGATGTCGGAGCAGGCGGAACTGAGCAAAATCCGCGAGCAACTTTTCATGCAGACCGAATTTCCGGCCTCGGAGAACAGCCCAGGGGGGATTTGACGAACGGCGTCCCGCCGTGGAGGCGAGGGAAAGAAAACCCTGGGCTGGCTGCGCCTATTGCGGTTCGCGCCGCTCGTCGGCCCGGTCCTCGAATCTGGTGTATTCCTCGAGGAAGGTGAGCAGGACATCGCCGGTGGGGCCGTTTCGCTGCTTGGCGATGATGAGAGTCGCCTTGCCGGCGGCTTCCTTTTTCGCCTCCTCGTCCTCGGCGTAATATTTGTCGCGGATGAGCAAGCCGACGACATCGGCGTCCTGCTCGATGGTTCCGGATTCGCGAAGGTCGCTGAGGCGGGGACGGCCGGCGCTGGAGCCTGTGCGCTGCTCGGGATTACGGTTCAGCTGGGCGAGAACAATGACGGGGATTTTGAGTTCCTTGGCGAGGGCCTTGATGCCATAGGAAATTTCCTGGATTTCGATCTGCCGGTTGTCCTGGGCGCGGCGGGAGTTCGAGCGCAGGAGCTGGAGGTAATCGATGACGACGAGTTCGATTTTCTCGCGGTTGCGCAGGCGGCGGGCCTTGGCGCGGAGCTCGAGGATGCTGAGACCCGGGGTGTCATCGACGAAGATTTTGGCTTTGGAAAGGATGCCTGCGGTGGAGCCGAGGCTGTTGAAGTCGTTTTTTCCAATGAAACCGTCGCGCAGATTTTTCGAGTTCACGCGGGCGCGCGAGCACAGGAGACGCTGCACGAGTTGTTGGGCGCTCATTTCCAGGCTGAACACGGCGACGGGCTTGTCGCCATCGAGGGCGACATGCTCGGCGATATTCATGGCGAGGGCGGTTTTTCCCATCGAGGGGCGCGCGGCGATGACAAACATTTCGCCCTCGTGCAGGCCGTTCGTCATGCGGTCGAGTTCGTGAAATCCTGTCGAGAGGCCGGTGATGCTGCCCCGGGAGGTGATGAGTTTTTCAATGCCGGCGATGGCCTCGTTCACCATCTCCTTCATCGTGGGGAGGCTGGAGCGCTGGCGCTCCTCGCCGATCGAGAGCACCCGGGCCTCGACCTCATCGAGCAGGATCTTGATGTCGCCCTGCTCCTCGTGGGCGCGCGCGACATACTCGGTGCAGGTGCCGATGATTTGGCGGAGGAGGAATTTTTCGTGAATGATCTCGCGGTAGTAGTCGGCATTCACCGCCGTCGGCACGAAGGTGAATAGATCGGTGATGGCTCCCATGCCTCCGACCTCGTCGAGCAGACGCCGGTCCTCGAGGATTTGTGTCACCGAGATGAGATCGATCGGCCGCCCGGAGTTGCGCATCTCGACGAGGATTTCGAAAATTTTCTGGTGCGCCGGGAGGTGGAAATGGCGCGGCTCCATCTGCGCGATGCAGTCGTCGAGCACACTGGCGGAGTGGAGAATCGAGCCGAGCAGGCCTTTTTCCGCGTCGATGCTCTGGGGCAGCGGACGGTGGGTGTCGGGCAAATAGGCGGCGGCGCGTTGCTGGTAGTCCGGCTTGGTTTTGCGGCCCTTGGAGTCTGACGATCCGTTTTTGGAGGGGCTCACGGAGCCTGGGTTTTCATTGGCGGAGGGCATGTCTGGAGCAAAGGTTTCCCGTGAATTCTAGAGGGATCTTGGGGTTTAAAAACAAGAAAACCACCGGTCCGCAAGAAGCGAACCGGTGGTTTCAAAAACAGCGGTTATTCCGCAGCGGATGTCTTGCGGCGGGGCTTTCTGGCGGCAGCCCCCTCGGCGGCCTCGCCTTCGACGGGAGCCGGGGCGTTGACCTTGACAGTGAGCTTGAGCTTCGCGCTCACATCCGCGTGGAGCTTCACAGCCACGGTGTGCTCACCACTTTCCTTGATGGCTTTTTCGAGGTCGACGGCGTGCTTGGGCAGATCCTCGAGCTTGAGGTCGGCGACGATGCGGTCGTGGATGTCCTTGGCGGTGATGGATCCGAAAGCCTTGCCGGTCTCTCCCGCATCGAGCGTGAAAACGGGGGAGAGCTTGTTGATCTTCGAAGCGAGTTCCTCGGCGGCTGTCATCTCGCGGGCTTCGCGCTCGGCGCGTTTGGCCTTGAGGTGGTTGATCTGGCGGAGCGACCCCGAGGTGATCTCGAGGGCCTTGCCGTGCGGGAGAAGAAAGTTGCGGGCGTAACCGCGGCGCACCTTGACGATGTCGGCCTCGGCGCCGAGGGACGGAATATTCGCGGTGAGAATAACTTCAGTAAATGCCATAAGATTTTTGTGCCGTTGTCAGGCGGGGTGCGGAGATTAAGGAGCCCAGAGGCAATGTCAAGAATCGCGGTGGGATTTTTTTTAACGAATCAACGCAGCCCATCTTCGGAAAACCTCCCTGGCGCTTGGCTCGAGGGCGGGCAAAACCTCCCGGGCCTCCCGGATGAGCGCCTCGGGAGACAGTCCTTCATCCCGAAAAAACGCCTCCGAGTCCCAGACCAATTCCTCAAACAAGGGAGGCGTCATTTCGAGGTGGAATTGGAACCCCAGGGCGTTCGTGCCACGGCGCAGGATTTGATGGGGCGTGAGCGCGGAGGCTCCGAGGCATGCGGCGTCGCCGGGAATATCAAAAACATCGCCATGCCAGTGCGTGGCGGGAAACCGCGCAGGAAGCGCGCCCACGATGGGATCCGAGATGCCTGCGGGATGGAGTTCGACCGGGAAAAAACCGATCTCCTTGCGCGCCGCACGGCGCACCTCGGCACCCAGGGCGCGGGCGATCAACTGGGCGCCAAGGCAAAGACCGAGGACCGGAATCCCAAGGCGAAACGCTTCGCGAATCATCCGGCATTCGGTTTCCAAATAGGGATGCTCCTCCACTTCCCAAGCGCTCTGCCCTCCCCCGCCGAGAGCCAGGGCGTGGAATTCTTGCAAAACCGGAAAATCGCCATCCCGCCAAGCGTGGAAAATCTCGAGGCCGATACCCTCCGTGGAGAGCGTTTCGGCGAGGAGACCCGGCTTGTCCACATCCCCGTGCTGCAGGAAGAGCACTTTTTTCATGCCGGGAGATTGCGCCAATCGCCCCGAATCCCCCAATCCCAAAAACCAACCCCAAAAGCTGTGCCGATCCGAGGGACGAAAAAATGACCGGCCGTGCATTTCGGAATTGCCAAAGCGATGCCGACTGAAAGAGATTGCCGCGGCTTTTAGTTGGCCGAGCCGAAACCACCCGAAAAAAGATGCCCAATATTTCACAAACCATGCCCAGCGCCACCGAAGACGAAGTTGCCGTCGACCCGGTTGATTTCTCCAAAGCCGAATCGAACGCCAACCTGACTCCGGCCCAAAAACTCGGCTTTCTCCGCGAAATGCTCCGCATCCGGCGCTTCGAGCAGGTTTCGTTGAAATACTACAACCAAGGCGTCATGGGCGGGTTCCTCCACCTCTACATCGGCCAGGAGGCCGTGGCGGTCGGCACCGTCTCCCTCCTCGGCAAAAACGACCACATCATCACCGCCTACCGCGATCACGGCCACGCGCTCGCCGTCGGCATGTCGATGAACGAATGCATGGCCGAACTCCTCGGCAAGGCCACAGGATGCTCGCGCGGCAAGGGCGGTTCGATGCACTTTTTCGCACCCGACAAAAACTACTGGGGCGGCCACGGCATCGTTGGCGGCCAGACCCCTCTCGGCCTCGGCCTCGCCTACGGGCTCAAATACAAAGGCCTCAAAGGCTGCGCGCTCTGCTTCATGGGCGATGGCGCTGTCAACCAGGGCGCCTACCACGAGTCCCTGAACCTCGCCGCCCTTTGGAAACTCCCGGTCGTTTACATCATCGAGAACAACAAATACTCGATGGGCACCACGATCGATCGCTCCTCGGCGATGAGAAATTGCCTCGCGGAACGCGCGGACGGCTACGGCATCGTGTGGGACATTGCCAATGGCGAGGACCTCTACGAAGTGCGCGCGAAGACCGCTTCCGCCATCCGCCGCGCCCACGAGCAATCCCTCCCCACCGTGCTCGAGATCGATACCTACCGCTACTACGGGCACTCTGTTGCCGACGCGAACGCCAAAAAATACCGCGCCGCCGACGAGATCGAGCGCTACAAGACCCACCACGACCCGATCCGCCTCTGGAAAAAACGCCTCCTCGAGGAAGGCGTCACCACCGAGGCCGAAATGGATGCGATGGACGAGGCGATCAAGCAGGAGGCCAATGCCTCCGCCGAATTCGCCCTCGCCAGCGAAAATCCCTCGCCCGAATCGATTTTCGAGGATGTCTACTGGGAAGTGGACAACAAAACCGAAGCCGGAAACACCGGTCGCCACTTCTTCGGCGACTAGATTCCGAACCCACACCGGGCGAACAAAAACCAACCGCCACCGCGTTTTTCAATCCAAAGAGCACACCCATGCCACTCATCACCTACCGCAAAGCCCTGAATGACGCCCTCGCCGAGGAAATCCTCCGCGATGAAAATGTCGTCATCATGGGCGAGGAAGTCGCCCGCTACAACGGAGCCTACAAGGTCACCGAAGGCCTCTGGGAGCGCTTCGGCGACAAACGCATCGTGGACACCCCGATCAGCGAGGCCGGCTTCATCGGCATGGGCATCGGCGCCTCCATGCT
>CAYOGR010000130.1:0-5878 GCA_964403605.1 uncultured Chthoniobacter sp. | reverse complement strand
CCCGGTCCCGGGGCGCCTCATTGGCTGCCCCCGGGCCAGCCTGCGGGCGGGCTTCTTTATCTCGGCTGGGGACGGCGGCTCTACGGGCGGCATCCCATCCCGCTTCGATTGCATCACGGGTGGACATGCATGGTTGTTCTTTCAGGGCAGCCGGAACTTCTTGTGGCCCGTCGGCGGCACAGCACGGGGCGTGGTTCGGTGATCCTGGCGGGGCCCGATGTGCCATACGGTTGGGCCGACCAACGCGCGGCGGCCAGCACACATTTGGTTTGGATTTGGGCCGAACCGCCGGGCATCGGCGACCGATGGACGGCCCGCACCTGCTGGTTGCGCAACGCGGGAAACGACCTGCTGGCCGAAATCGAGGATTTGCATCAACGGACACGGCGTGAAATCCAGCGATCCGATGAATTTTCACCGCCTTCGCTGGAGGCCTTGAAAGTCCTGCTCGATGCCGCGCTGGCGCGTTGCGACAGGGGGTCCCCGGACTCCGAGATGCGAATCCAGCAACGCCTGCAATTGGCCGAGCAATGGATGCGGCGGCATCTTGAGATCCGGGCGCCCGCCGCCGCGCTGGCCGACTACCTCGGAGTGTCCGCCATGGGCTTGCATCGGTTGTTCCGCGATTCCACAGGGCTCTCCCCGGGGCGCGCGTTTCTCGAGATCAAGATGCGCGAGGCGCAGCGTTTGCTCAGGCAAGAGAATGCCACAGTGAAAGAAACCGCCCTGGCGCTCGGTTATCGCCATCTTGGCGACTTCACCCGGGCATACACCCGCTTTCATGGACGATCTCCTTCGCAGCATTCAATCGGTGGCGAAGATGCGGGTTGTTGAAAAGGGAGGAGCCTGCGTTCCCGGTCGGCCTCGCGTCGCAGTTAGCATTTTTTACCGGAAACAATGAATTGCTAACCCTCTTTTCTTGGAGTTGGGCGAGGGGCCGGTGAGTGTGTAAGACTCCACCAATCTTGTTTTGACTGACATGAAAGTCCTCCTCACCACCACCTCGTTCCAGGATACGCCCGGTTCGCATCACGACCTCCTCGCCTCGCGGGGCTATGAAATCGTCCGCGAGCGCGGGCCGCTCTCCGAGGCGCGCATGCTCGAACTCGCCGGGGGATTCGATGCGATTCTCTGCGGCGACGACGCCATCACCCGCGCCGTGCTCGAAAAATCCCTGCCGCGCCTGAAGGTTTTGGCCAAATACGGCATCGGCTTGGACAAGATCGATCTGGCCGCCGCCACGGAATTCAAAATTCCCGTCACCTTCTGCCCCGGCGTGAACCACACCACCGTGGCCGAGCACACCTTCGCGCTGCTACTCGCTCTCTGCCGGAATCTCGTCGAGGAGGCAAACTTCGTCCGCAGCGGGCAGTGGAAGAGGATCACGGGACACGAGCTGCACGGCAAAACCATCGGAATCGTCGGACTTGGCCGCATTGGCAAGGAAGTCGCCAAGCGGGCTGCGGCGTTCGGCATGACGGTGCTCGGCTATGGCAATCATTGGGATGAATCCTTTGCTTCGGAATATGGTGTCACGCGCCTTGCCGATCCCGACGACCTTTTCCGGCGGTGCGATGTGGTCAGCCTGCACACCATGCTGACCGACCGCACCCGCCACTTGGTGAATGCCCAGCGTCTCTCGCTGTCAAAGCCCGGACTCCTGCTCGTCAATTGCGCGCGCGGCGAACTGGTGGAAACCTCCGCTTTGCTCGAGGCCTTGCGCTCGGGTCATCTCGGAGGCTACGCGGCCGATGTCATGGACGAGGAGCCACCGCCGCCCGACCATCCGCTGCTCACGGCGCCCCGCACGGTCATCACGCCCCATATCGGTTCGCGCACTTATGAAAATGTGGTCCGCCAAGCGGGCATGGCCGTGCAGAACTTGATCAATGTGCTCGAGGGCAAGCCCGCGCTGGCCCAAGCCAACCTGCTCTAAAAATTATGTCCGACATCTGGTTCATTGTTCCCGCCGAACAGCACGACAGTCTTGTGGCCCGCGCCTATCTGGCCCGCGGCTACAGCCGGGAAGAGGCACAGGCCGCCTCCCGTTTTTGCCATAGCGCGGCGCGCCACGGCATCCGCACGCACAATGCGCTCAAAGCCCTTCACCTCGACGATCTCTTCGGCAGCAAGGTCGGCCGTTGGACGCCAGGCGCGGAGATTGAGAAACTCCCCTCGCGTTTTGCCGCTTCCGAGTCGTGGGACGGACACAACAAGCTCGGTCAAGCCGTGGCTTACGAGGCGATGGATCGTTGCATGCAGCTTGCCGATCAATACGGCGTGGGAATGGTCAGCGTGGACAACGCGACGCATTACCTCTGGGGTGGCGGGTATGTGATCGACGCCGCGCTCAAGGGCTACATTGCCTACACGAATTGCACCTCGGCCACCTCGGAAGTCGTGCCATTCGGCGGCAAAACGCCAACGATGGGCACGAACCCGCACTCGTGGGGATTTCCGACGCAGGACGCCGTGGGATTTCCCATCGTCATTGATTGGGCGACCTCCACAGTGGCCATGGGCCGAGTGCAGCAGTTCGCCCGCGAAGGCAAGGAACTGGGGGCCGGGTGGGCTGTGGATGCCGCAGGCCAACCAACCATCGATCCCAACAAAGCCGTGGCCTTGCTGCCATTCGGGGCACACAAAGGATATGGACTTGGGTTGATCGACGAACTTTACGCCGCGTTCATTGGCGGCGGTTTGCCCTCCATTCGCGGCACGGCCAAAGGCCACCCGCAAGAAAAGCGCGGCTCGACCTTCTTTTTCCAATGCATCCACCCCGAGGCGATGCACGGCCAAGACTACGCTTTCGGCCGTTCACAAGCTGAGAATGTCAAAGCCTGCCTCGCTGACATTCTTGGCCAGGGCAACGAAAAGTGCCTTTTGCCGGGCGAGTTGGAAGCGAAAGCGGCCAAGCTCACCGACGAGCATGGAGGCCTCCTTTTCACCAAGGCGGAAATCGAAAGCTTCGCCCACATCACGGACGAACTTGGCGAACCCGCCTGGAAGACCGAAGATTTCAAATCCATCCACCTCTAAAAAACCATGTCACTCCCGCTCCGCGATCCATCCACCTGCCACTACGACCAAATCAGTCTTGGCGAAGTCATGCTTCGCCTCGATCCCGGCGAGGGGCGCATCCGCACCGCCCGCCGCTTCGACGCCTGGGAAGGCGGCGGCGAATACAACACCTCGCGCGGTCTGCGCAAATGTTTCGGTCTGAAAACCGCCGTCTGCACCGCTTTTGTGGACAATGAGGTCGGGCACCTGATCGAGGATTTCATCATGCAAGGAGGGGTGGACACCTCGTTCATCCAATGGCGGGAGGATGACGGCATCGGCCGCACCGTTCGCAACGGCCTGAATTTCACCGAGCGGGGTTTTGGAATTCGCGGAGCAGTGGGCAATCCAGACCGTGGACACACCGCCGCGTCGCAACTCAAACGCGGCGATTTTGATTGGGATCATATTTTCGGAAAACTCGGCGCGCGCTGGTTCCACACCGGTGGGATCTTCGCGGCGTTGTCGGAATCCACCGCCGACCTGACGATCGAAGCCGTGCAAGCCGCCAAGAAGCACGGCACCATCGTGAGTTACGACCTCAACTACCGTCCGTCGCTTTGGAAATCGATCGGCGGCCAGGCCAAGGCCCGCGAGGTCAACCGCGAGATCGCCAAATATGTCGATGTGATGATTGGCAACGAGGAGGACTTCACCGCCTCGCTCGGATTTGAAGTCGAGGGGGTCGATCACAATTTGAGCAACATCGAAACCGATGCGTTCAAGCGCATGATCGAAACGGCGGTGAAGGAATACAAAAACTTCAAAGTCGCCGCGACCACGCTTCGGGCTGTTGCTACGGCCAACAAGAACGACTGGAGTGCCATCTGCTGGCACGACGGCCACTTTTACGAGAGCCGCAAATATCCCGGCCTCGACATCCTCGACCGTGTGGGCGGCGGCGACAGTTTCGCCAGCGGATTGGCTTTTGGATTCCTCGAGCACAATGACGCGCAACTTGCCGTTGATTATGGTGCGGCGCACGGCGCGCTGGCGTCGACCACCCCGGGGGACACTTCGATGGCCACGCGCAAGGAAGTGGAAAAATTGATGAAGGGCGGAAGCGCCCGAGTTGTGCGCTGATTCGTCCCCTCCGCCATGAAATTCATCCACGACGATTTTCTTCTCGAGACGCCGCAGGCGCGACGCCTCTACCACGAGCATGCCGCCGCGCAGCCGATCATCGACTACCACTGCCATCTGCCGCCTGCGGAGATCGCGGGGGACAAGCGGTGGTGTGACATTTCCGAACTCTGGCTCGGCGGCGACCACTACAAATGGCGTGCCATGCGCTCGGTTGGCATCCATGAGCGTTTCTGCACCGGTGATGCGACGCCTTGGGAGAAATTCGCCCAATACGCCGGGGCGATGCCGCAGTTGCTCCGCAACCCGCTCTATCATTGGTCGCACTTGGAACTGGCCCGCTACTTCGGCATCGATAATCGCCTGCTGGGCCCATCCACCGCACGGGACATTTTCGACCGGTGCAACGAAATGCTCGCGCAGCCGGGCTTCTCCGCGCGCGGGTTCATGGAGCGCTCGAATGTCGAGGTCGTCTGCACCACCGACGACCCGGTGGATTCCTTGGAACACCACCGCGCCATCGCGGCAGACAAAAATTTCAAGATCCGGGTGCTTCCGACCTGGCGTCCAGACAAGGTGCTGTCGATCGACCGCCCCGAGGTTTTCACCGCCTGGCTCGGCGCGCTGGAACAAGCTTCCGGCATGACGCTCGCCTCGCTGGACGACCTGCTGTTGGCCCTGCAGAAACGCCATGATTTTTTTGCCGACAACGGATGCAGGTTGTCCGACCGGGGCCTGGAAACTGTCTGGGCCGAGGATTGCCCGAGGAGCGAAGCGGCGGCGATTTTCGCGAAGGCCCTCGCAGGCCAACCGATCACACCGGAGGAGGCGGTGCGCTACAAATCCCACCTCCTGCACGAACTCGCTGTGATGGATGCCGCCAAAGGCTGGACGATGCAAATTCACTATGGCGCGCTGCGTTCCACGAACACACGCATGCTCCGCCAGCTCGGGCCGGACACCGGCTTCGATTCGATCGGCGACTGGCCCGTGGCCTCGGCCATGGCCCGGCATTTCGACCGGTTGGACAGCGCGGGCAGCCTGCCCAAGACGATTATCTACAACCTCAATCCGCGAGACAACGAGGTCATCGCCACCATGCTCGGAAATTTCCAGGACGGCATCACGGCCGGCAAAATGCAATTCGGCAGCGGATGGTGGTTCAACGACCAGCTCGATGGCATGACCCGCCAGATCGAGGCCCTCTCGCAGCTTGGCGTCCTCTCACGCTTTGTCGGCATGCTCACCGACAGCCGCTCGTTCCTGTCCTACACCCGGCACGAATACTTCCGCCGGTTGCTGTGCAATATCCTGGGCCGCGACATGCAGCGCGGGCTCGTGCCCGACGACATCGACTTGGTCGGCGGTCTGGTCGCCGACATCAGCTATCGAAACGCCCGCGAGTATTTCGGTTTTCAGTCGGCAGGGGACTCTCGTTAGGAACGCCGAGGCCCTCCTCGGCCCGAACCGCAATCCGATTGCCGCACACTTTGCAGGCTTTGGTTTCCAAGGGTGGGAGTCTGGAGCGAAGAGCCAGATTTTGCCTGCAAGCCTGCTTTTAAAATGAGTCTTCGAAAAAAACGGCAATACGCGCCCCGCTCCCTCGTCGCCACCAAGGGGATGGATCGCGGAAGAATGGATTGCCCGGTTGCCGAGCAGCCATTGGAACGCGCCCTGGCAGCCGCGGAGTGCAAGCAGTGAAGGGAGCAGGGGCTGAAATATGTCATGTCGGCTG
>CAYOGR010000129.1:0-5917 GCA_964403605.1 uncultured Chthoniobacter sp. | reverse complement strand
CCGGAGCTGAAGTCGGATTTCGAGCGTCAGGCCGCGCTCGATGCCCAAGGACGGAAGATTTTCGCCGAGGCGGGGATCCCGGCCGAGGTTGAGGAGATGCTCGTCTCGAAAGTCGCCTCGCTGCCCCTCCGGCGCTTCAACCCCCGCGACCCTGCCATTTTCGCAGCGGTGATGGGTTTTCTTCTGCTGGTCTTGGTGCTGACCTGGGATTTTCTGGGCCGTCCGGCGGCGTTTCCTCCCGACGCGCTGGAAATCGCCGAGAGGGTGCTCGAGATCGAGGACGAGCCTTTTGAGCCCGTTGGCGAGCCCGTCGGCGAGGTGGAGGACTGGTTTGTGATGAAGGGATTCGATGGCTTCAAGGTGCCGGAACACCTCGCCGCGCATCTGGCCGAGACCGGGGGAATCCTCAAAATCGAAAACCAACCCGTGGCCGTCGTCACCATCCCGCAACGCAATGCACAGTTTCTTGTTTTTCCCGCCAAGCCGTTCGGGATCGATCTTCCCGAGGGGGAGTGGCGCACGGCGACGATCGACGAGCGTTACTCGGCGGCGATCCGCCAGGAGGGGGATCAGTGTTTCATGATCTTGCGCCGCGGCAGCCTGGCCTCGGTGGAGGATTTGGTCGGCGTCTCCAGACGCTGAAACCTACTCCAGGTCATCGAGAGCGGCCTGAACCTCGGCCGCATGCTGCGCGGTCTGGGCCGACTCGGCCTTCCAGACGATTTGGCCGTCCTTGATTAAAAACGACTGGCGTTTCGTCACCGGCAGCACGCCCATCATCGCAGGAACGCCGAAGGCCTCGGCGACCTTGCCGTCCTGGTCGGCGATGAGAGGGAAGGGGAGTTTGTATTCGGTCTCGAATTTTTTCTGCGCCTCGGCGGTGTCGCGGCTCACGCCGATGATTTGGAGATTATCGGCCTTCAGATTTTCGAACGCGTCCCGCAGCGAACAAGCCTGCGCCGTGCAGCCGGGAGTTCCGGCTTTGGGATAAAAGAAAACAAGCACGGGCCCTTTCGCATAGGCCTCGGCGAATCGAAACTCCGCGCCATTCTGATCCGGGGCCGTGACATCCGGGGCTGGGGACCCGACCTCCAAGGCTTTGACTTTGCCGATAAGTGAGAAAAGACCCATAGTGATAAAAACAACAACCGCCGTGCGGGAACGCATGGCGAAATGCTAAACGCCCTCCGGGGCTTTGGCAAACGATCCGTTTCAATCCCGAGTGAAAAAAACCTTCTTCCTGGCCCTTTGCCTCGCCGCCGCGCTTGCCTCCGGCTCGGGGAGTTTTTTTGACCGCGCCGAAACCATGCAGCGCGCGGCGGTGGGATTCGCCGCCCGCCACGGGCTCGCCGAGGCAGGCCTCCGCGACCGGTTCGTCGCTCTCGCCTACGAGCTGGGCGGTTGGACCTCGGCGGATGTGCTCCGAGCTTTGGGAACTGCCGTGCCGGTCTTTCTTGCGCTGCTTCTCGCCGCCGTGCTGGTCATGCGGCTGCCCTGGCAATGGGGCCGGTGGGGAAGGCGGTTGCTGCCGGTCGTGGCGACCGGTGTTTTCTTCTGGGGAGTGTGGAATGGCTTCTCGGTCTGGCGCCATGAAATCCGCGACCCGCGTCTGCTTGCTCCCGTTGGGCTTTTGGAGAAGGCTTCGCAAATCGAGGGGCGGGTTTTCTTCAATCCGGGCGCTTTGTTTCTCGCCCCTCTCTTCGCCCCTGGAAAACTGGAGCCGGGTTCCGACATGGAATCGGCGGCCCGCCTCAGTGTTTTCTCGGCCGAGTGGCGTGCGGAGGATCGGAAGTCGCCCTTCTCCGGAGTCGTTCTGGCCGGCCGGCCGTCCCAATCCGCTCCGCTTCTGGAAATGCTGTTGGACTCGCCGGGCTGGCGGCTGGCCTCCATCGACAACCAGGGTGTTCTTTTCCTGCGTGGCGGCAAGGGGACCGACGAGCCGTCCGCCGAAGCAGCCCAAGCCCTCTTCCAAGATCCCTCCGAGCGGGCGGTTTATCTCGCGCAAGCCGCGTTGATCCTCCGGGCGCTTCCGCGGGACGAGTCGGCCGAAAAACTCATGCGTCAGGCGCTCGAACTCGATGCCCGCAATCCCCAGGTTCTATTGTGCGCCGCGAGCTTGGCTTCCGAAAAAGGGCGCTGGAGCGAGGTCCGCGAAGCTGCCGGAAAGGTGCTCGAGTTGAAACCCTCCTCGGCCCCGGCCTCCTACTTGCTCGCCTTGTCGCTTTTCGAATCGGGCGCGCTCTCGAAGGCGGCCGCCAAGATCCACCGCTTGGCGGCCCGCCATCCGGATGATCCCCAAATCCTCCGGCTCCAAGCCCGCATCGCCCGCGCCGACAACGATCCCGCCACCGAAGTCTCCGCGCTGGAAAAGCTCCTCGCCATCGCGAAAAAGGGCGATCAACCGGCCGGCATGCTTCATGTCCTCTTGGCCCAGGCCTGGGCGAAACGGGGCTTTCCGGATCAGGCGTTGGAAAACTACCAGGCCGCCTTGGAAGCCAACCCGCCCCCCGATTTGAAAAACCAGATCGAGGAGGCCATGGGCACAATCCGCGAGCGCGCCCGCTGAGAATGCCCGGATTCCACCGGCCTCAGGCCGCTTGCGGCGCCGGAATGAGCTGCCAGGTGTCCAGCCAGGCTCGCATCGACTTGCGGAACTCGGCGGAAGCCTCTTGGACTTTCCGCTGAAGTTCCGCCATTTCGCGGCGGGACACATCTTTTTGACCCGCGACGACGGCGCGGTATTCCACAAGCAACTCCTCCCAACAAAGCAACGCCTCGTTCATTTGATTCCGGGCCGACTCGACCATGGTGCGAATCGATTCGGAGACCTGCCCGGGCTGGGCGCTCAGCTTCGCCTCGAGTTGGCGCTCGTGTTCGCGAACCTCGGCCTTGAGAATCTTTTCCTCCGGCACGGTGCGCAGATTGCGAACAAGGCCGACTTTTTCCAGAAGCCAGATCGTCCATTTGGTGGGATCGAATTGCCAGGGCTTCACGCCATTTCGATAGTCGTGCTGAAACTCGTGGTGGAAATTGTGATAGCCCTCGCCAAAAGTGAAAAACGCCATGATCAGGCTGTCGCGCGCCGAGACATTGCTGGAATACGGGCGCTTGCCGATCCAGTGGCAGAGCGAGTTGATGCAGAAGGTCATGTGGTGCACGAACACGACGCGGGCCACGCCGGCAATGAGGAAGGAGCCCAGCGCCGCGACCGGGCCGCCATAGGCCCAGCCAATCGCCGTAGGAACCACGAAGCTCATGAACAACGCGATCGGCACATAGTATTCATGCTGCAGCCAGGCGAGCTTGTCTTTTTGCAAGTCCCGCACCCAAGTCAATGGCGTGTCCGGCCCGCGGCGGAAAAGCAACCAGCCGATGTGGGCGTGGAAAAGACCCTTGTTGATGTCGTAGGGATCCTCTTCGTGATCGACATGCTTGTGGTGGCGGCGATGGTCGGCCGACCACCCCAGCGCCGACCCTTCGAAAGCCGCCGCACCGAAAAGGAGCGTGTAGATTTTGACAATCGGGCTCGCTTGGAAGGTCAGGTGCGAAAAAAGCCGGTGGTATCCCAGCGTGATGCTCATGCCCGTGGAGATGGCGAAGAAAAGGAACAGCGCGACCTGGAAGAGATCCAATCCGTAATGCCAGATGTAAAGCGGAACGGCGGTGCAGGTGAGAGTGAAGGTTCCGATGAGGAACACGCTGTTCGTGACACGGATTTTTCTAAGCAATTTTTTCATGAAACAATGGGCTGCGACAAACGATAAGCCGACATCATCGTCGAACGCCCCGGCATTGCAAGCCCGAGGGTGGGGGGAACACCCCGCTCGCACTCAAACCCGGGCCAACGGGAAAACTCCTGCAACATTTTCATGTCTTTTCAACCCACGGATGGACACCCTCGAGCAGGGCGTGGTATCCAGAGATTTATGGACAAGCTCACCTCTTCCATCCAGCAAGCCGTCGCCGCCGGGCAGCTCCTCCCCGAATCCGCCAAAAACATCCACGGCCTTCTCGCCAAAAGCTCGTCGCCGATCGACCGCGCCTCGATCGAAGAACTCGCCGCCGCCGGCAATTGGGCGGAGTTGAACAACCGCTTCTTCCGAACCCTCGCCTTCGGCACGGGTGGCCTTCGCGGCAAAACCATCGGCGCCGTCGTCACCCTGTCGGAGCAGGGAAAACCCCAGCCGCTCGGCCGGCCGGAGTTCGCCTGTGTGGGCACGAATGCGATGAACCCCTACAACATCAGCCGCGCCACCCAAGGGCTCGTGCATTATGTGAAAGAGCATTTCGCCAAACAGGGCCGCGCCGGAAAACCCGCCGTCTGCCTCTGCCACGATACGCGGTTTTTCTCCCGCGAATTCGCCGAACTCGCCGCCAAAGTCATCACCGACCTCGGCTGCGACGCCTACCTTTTCGAAGGCCCGCGCTCCACGCCCGAGCTGTCCTTTGCCGTTCGCCATGTGAAGGCCCAGGCGGGCATCAACCTCACCGCCAGCCACAACCCGCCCGAATACAATGGCTACAAAGTTTATTTCGAGGATGGCTGCCAAGTCACCGAGCCCCACGCCTCCGCGATCATTGAAAAAGTCAACGCGGTCGAGAGCGAAAACTTCCCGCCGGTTCCCGAGGCCCAGCGCGGCCGCGTGATTCCGATGGGTGCCGGGATCGACGAGGCCTACATGGAGCGCCTCGCCACGCTGCCGATCGATCCCGAACTCATCCGCCGCGAGAACTCCCTCAAGATTGTTTACACCCCGCTCCACGGCGTCGGCGGCGTGATCATCAAGCCGATGCTCCGGCGCCTCGGCTTCCAGTGCGACGCCGTGGCCGAGCAGGAGGTTCCCGACGGCCGCTTCCCGACCGTCAAATCCCCGAATCCCGAAAACGCCGAGGCGCTCACCATGGCCATCGCGCAAGCCGACCGCACCGGCGCGGATCTCGTGATCGCCACCGATCCCGACGACGACCGCATGGGCATCGCCGCCCGCAACGCGGCCGGTCAAATGGAACTCCTCACCGGCAACCAAATCGGCTCGATCCTCGCCTGGTATCGCGCCTCGCGGTTTTTCGAGAAAGGCGTGCTCAACGCCTCGAACCGCTCGCGCGGCGTGATCATCAAGACTTTTGTCACCACCGACCTTCAAAAAGCCATCGCCGAAAAATTCGGCCTGCGCTGTGTCGAGACGCTCACCGGTTTCAAATACATCGGCGAAAAACTCGGCAAATATGAGGCCGCCATTCCTGCCGAACTGCGCCCCGACTACACCTCGCTCTCCGAGGAAACCACCCGCCGCCTTCGCCTCGAGCACTCGAGCTTTTATGTCTTCGGCGGCGAGGAGAGCTACGGCTACAGCGCCTCGGACTTCGTGCGCGACAAGGATGGCAACTCCGCCGCCGTCCTCATCGCCGAAGCCGCCGCCTACGCGAAATCCCAAAACCTCACCCTCGTCGGCCTGCTCGACCGCATCTTCGCCGAGTTCGGCGTTTACCTCGAGCGCGGCGAATCCCTCACGATGGACGGCGCCGCCGGGGCCGCGCAGATCAAAAAACTCGTCGAGTCCTACGCGTCGAACCCGCCCGCCGAAATCGACGGCGCGAAGGTCGTCGAAATCCTCAACTTCGCCACCGACACCATCCACGATGTCGAGGGCGACCGCATTCCCGCCGAGGCGATGCTGATGGTCACGCTCGCCGACCGCCG
Source organism: uncultured Chthoniobacter sp. (assembly GCA_964403605.1). Lineage (GTDB taxonomy): Bacteria > Verrucomicrobiota > Verrucomicrobiia > Chthoniobacterales > Terrimicrobiaceae > UBA967. The sequence goes on along the minus strand of CAYOGR010000129.1, from coordinate 216 downwards.
CCGCGTGGCGATCCGCCCGTCCGGCACCGAGCCGAAAATCAAATACTACATGTTCGGCGCGAAAGTCCCCGAGGCCGGAAAAACCTTTTCGCCCGCCGAAGTCGCCGAGGCCCGTGAGTCGGTTAAATCCTCCCTCGCGCGTTTGTGGGAGAACCTCTCCGCCGACGCCAAGACGCGGTTGGCCTGACGGCACCGGGTCTTGAATGCCTTGTGGAG
>CAYOGR010000128.1:0-6422 GCA_964403605.1 uncultured Chthoniobacter sp. | reverse complement strand
GCCCCCTTCTTTTTCTCTCGGCGTCCCGGCGTCTCTGCGGGATGACCACTCGCGGAGGGGAGGAAAAGCGGAGAGCTGAGGCCGGAAACCGGAATTTGAAAAGGTAAGGACGGCGCGTTCGCGCCTGAAGCTTGGGTCGGCTCGGCGATCCAACCCTACCAAGAGTTCGTGGTTTTTGAAAAAATGAGCCAACCCGCTTCCGGGTTGGCTCATGATGATTTTTGAATGGATTGGGCTTAGGCGCGCTTCATTCGGCGGAGGAGGGCGTCGGCCATGTCGGCGGGGGTGGCGGCGACTTCGATGCCGGCGGCTTGCAGGGCGTCGATTTTGCCTTGGGCGGTGCCTTTGCCTCCGCTGACGATCGCGCCAGCGTGGCCCATGCGGCGTCCGGGAGGCGCGGTGGCTCCGGCGATGAAGGCGGCGACGGGCTTTTTGCAATTTTTTCCGATCCACTCGGCGGCTTCCTCTTCGGCCGATCCACCGATTTCACCAATCATGATGAAGGCTTCGGTGTTCGGGTCGTCGTTGAACATTTTCACGACATCGAGATGCGAGGTGCCGTTGATGGGGTCGCCGCCGATGCCGACGCAGGTGGACTGGCCATGGCCGCGGCTGGAGAGTTGCCACACGGCTTCGTAGGTGAGGGTGCCGGAGCGCGAGACGACGCCGACTTTGCCGGGATTATGGATGTAGCCGGGCATGATGCCGATTTTGCACTGGCCGGGCGTGATGATGCCGGGGCAGTTCGGGCCGATGAGGCGCGAGGAGCTTTTTTGGAGCGCGGCTTTGACCCGCATCATGTCGATGACGGGGATGCCTTCGGTGATGCAGACGACGAGTTCGATCCCGGCGTCAATGGCCTCGAGGATCGAGTCGGCGGCTCCGGGCGGGGGCACAAAGATCATGGTGGCGTTGCAACCGGTCTGGGCGCGGGCCTCCATGACGGTGTCGAAGACGGGGACCTTGCTTTCGAAGGTCTCTCCGCCGCGGCCGGGCGTGACGCCGGCGACGACATTGGTTCCGTAATCCATGCAGGATTTGGCGTGGAAGCCACCGGATTTTCCTGTGATGCCCTGCACGAGCAGGCGGGTGTTTTTGTCAACGAGGATGGACATGGTGTGAGAGGGTTAGGCGGCTGCGGCGACGACTTTCTTGGCGGCGTCGGCGATATCGGTGGCGGTGGTGAGTTCGAGACCGGACTCGGCGAGGAGCTTGCGGCCGGCTTCGACATTGGTGCCCTCGAGGCGGACGACGAGGGGGACGGGGAGGTTGACGGCTTTCGAGGCGTTGATGATGCCTTGCGCGATGATGTCGCACTTCATGATGCCGCCGAAAATATTCACGAGGATGGCTTTCACATTTTTATCCGAGATGAGGATTTTGAAGGCCTCGGTGACTTGCTGCTCGTTGGCTCCGCCGCCGACATCGAGGAAGTTCGCGGGTTCGCCGCCGCAGTGTTTGATGATGTCCATCGTGGCCATGGCAAGGCCGGCGCCGTTGACGAGGCAGGCGATGTTTCCATCGAGGCCGATGTAGTTGAGGTTCGACTTCGAGGCCTCGACTTCGCGGGGATCCTCCTCGGCGGTGTCGCGGTAGGCGAGGATGTCGGGATGGCGGAAGAGGGCGTTGTCGTCGAAGTTGAACTTGGCGTCGAGCGCGCGGATGTCGCCGGATTTTGTGATGACGAGCGGGTTGACCTCCACCATCGAGCAATCGCAGGCGATGAAGAGGCGGTAGAGATTTTCAAAAAGCGCGCAGGCGGGCTTGAGGAGCGCCGTGGGAATGCCGAGGAGCTTCGCGAGCTTGCGGCTCTGGAAGGGCTGCAGGCCGAGGAGGGGATCGATGGCGATGTGGTGGATTTTTTCGGGGGTCTTTTCGGCGACGGCTTCGATGTCCATGCCGCCTTCGGTGCTGGCGACCACCACCGGGGCGGAAGTGGCGCGGTCGATGAGTATCGCGATGTAGAGTTCCTTTTCGATGTCCACGGATTCGGCGACGAGAACTTTGCTGACCAGGCGGCCGGCTTCGCCGGTCTGGTGGGTGACGAGCGTCTGGCCGAGCATTTTCGAGGCGAGGTCGCGGGCTTCGGCGGGCGTTTTGCAAAGGTGGACGCCGCCTTTGAATCCGTTCTTGAAGGAGCCCTTGCCGCGGCCGCCGGCGTGGACCTGGGCTTTGACGACGAGATTTTTCCCGGCGAGCGAGTTGGCGATTTTTTCGGCTTCCTCCGGAGTGGAGGCGACGCCGCCGGAGCTGTTGGCGACGCCGTATTTATCGAGGAGTTCTTTGGCTTGGTATTCGTGGATGTTCATCGAGTGGTGGAAAGAAGCAGATGTATAGCGGGGGGGCGGGAAGAGGGGCAATCACTCATTCGGAAAAGTGGCCCGGACCTCATTGACTCCATCGAGGGAAATCATTCTGGAAACGGCCGTCGCGGCGGTTTCGGGCGTGACATCTCGATCAAAGAAAATCGTGGCGGTGCCTCTTTGGAAAGAGGCCGATGAAGCGGTCCGCCGGGAGGCGGGATTGGTGGAAAGGAGAGCGGCACGGATTTTTCCCAGAAGGATCGATTCCTCGAAAAGGGAGGGGAGTCGACGGGAAGCTCTGTTCTTTGGTGAAACCCGAAGACTGTTCGATCCAAGAAGCGACACCTCGAAATCCTTGCGGAGAAATTCGGCGGTCAAGCTTGCTGCCCGGGATTCAGAGGAACGCCGGGCGGAGGCCTGGGAAGCCGATGGCCGGCTTGCGGTCGGCAGGGAATCGGACGAAGGCCGGGCCGGGGTCGCTACCTCCCGGGGAGTCGAAGCGACTTGAATGGTCGATGCCATCGGAGCGTCGACCGGAGCGATGGGTGCCTGTTTGGTCGCGCAGCCTGTCAAGAGCAAGGCTACAAAAACAAAAACCCCGGGGGGCAATGGCATGATCCCGGCAGGCTGCGGGATTCGACTTGGAACCTCGCTGAACATGAATTGTAACCCAGCGTTTTTAGGAGCGGGAGCGACGGGTTTTTGATCCGGAATTCCGGAAAAATTCCCCGCGCTCCCTTCCCGGGGCGCTTGGCGCGCCCTGTTACGACTTGTAGCGCAACCGCTTCTTGTGGCGGTTTTCCTTCATGCGCTTGCGGCGCTTGTGTTTCGCGATTTTGGACTTTCTCTTCTTTTTAATGGAACCCATGGGTTTTTTTTCGGGACTGCAGTAGAAACTAGTGAACTAGTAGACGACTTTGTTGAGTGGATACTCGATGATTCCTTCCGCACCGAGAGTTTTCAGGCTCGGGATCATCTCGCGGACGATTTTCTCTTCGATCACCGTTTCGATGGCGACCCATCCGGGTTGGGCCAAAGGCGAAACGGTAGGATTTCGGAGAGCGGGCAGGGCCTCAAGCAATTTTTTCAAATTCGGCTCGGGAAGATTCATTTTGAGGCCGACGAGATCGCGGGCGGCGAGGGCTCCGCGAAGGAGAAGCGAGAGGCGGTCGATCTTGCCGCGCTTCCATTCGTCGCCCCATGCGGAGTGGTTCGCGTAGAGGGCGGGATAGGACTGCATGAGCGTGTCCACGATGCGGAGCTTGTTCGCGCGGAGCGAGGATCCGGTCTCGGTGATATCGACGATGGCATCGACAAGGTCGGGCACCTTGACCTCGGTGGCGCCCCAGGAAAATTCCACCTCGGCTTTGACTCCGGCATTTTCGAAGAATCGTTTTGTGATGCCGACCGCCTCGGTCGCGACGCGTTTGCCTTCGAGGTCGCGTGTGGTTTTGATCGGCGAATCCTCGGGAACAACGAGCACCCAGCGTGTGGGATTCGAGCTGGCCTTGCTGTAGGGGAGTTTCACGACCTCGTGGAGATCGGAGGCGTTTTCCTGAACCCAATCGTATCCGGTGATGCCGCAATCCAGGTAGCCGTGTTCGATGTAGCGGCTGATCTCCTGCGCGCGCAGGAGCCGGATGCGGAGTTCGGGATCGTCCACCGAGGGACGGTAGGAGCGGCTCGAGCCGGAAATGGCGTAGCCCGCCTTGGCGAAGAGAGCGATGGTCGGCTCCATGAGGCTTCCCGAGGGAAGGCCGATGGTGAGAATTTTCGATTCCATGTGAAGCGCGGGACTCTAATCAAAAGCTTCCGGGCGCCGGGATAAAAAAATCTAGCGTCCGCGGCGGCGGGAATTTCCGCGCCTCCGGAAGCCCGGGCGTCCATCCATGCGGGGCTCCGGCTTGCGCGGCTTGGGGGCCGTGGCCAATTCCCCGTTGGTTGGAACCTGGAACCCTTCGAGCACGAGACGCTCGATGCGTTGGCCGATGAAGCGCTCGATGGCGGCGAGTTTTTTCATGTCCTCATGGGTCACGAGCGTGAAGGCGTCCCCCGTCTGGTTCGCGCGGCCGGTGCGGCCGATGCGGTGGACATAATCCTCGGGGTGCTGGGGGATGTCGTAGTTGATGACATGGCTCACGCCCGCGATGTCGATGCCACGGGCTGCGATGTCGGTGGCGACCATCACTTCGTATTTGCCCGACTTGAAGCCGCTCAGGGCCTCGATGCGCTGGTTCTGGGTGCGGTTGGCGTGGAGGACGGCAACGGCGTGGTTGTTGGTGCGGAGTTTTTTCGCGATCTTGTCCGCCCCGTGTTTCGTGCGGCTGAAGATGATGGCGCTTTGGAAATCGACCTTCGCGAGAAGCGCGAGGAGGAAGTCGAATTTGCGGGTGGGTTCGACGGTGTAAACGCCGTGCTTCACGATGGAGGCAACGGAACGCGCGGCGCCGATTTCGATCCTCACGGGATCGCGCAGCGCCCAGTTGGCAAGCTCTGCGATTTCCGGCGGCAGGGTGGCTGAAAAGAAAAGCGTCTGCCGGTTTTTCGGAACCTTCGAAATGATCCGCTTCATCGGGGGCAGGAAGCCCACATCGAGCATGCGATCCACCTCGTCGAGCACGAGGACTTCGATGTCATCGAGTCGCACGGTTCCCTGCTGAAGGTGGTCCTCCAAACGCCCCGGCGTGGCGACGAGAATATCGACGCCTTCCTTGAGCATCGTGCGCTGGGCGCCGTAGCCGACGCCGCCGAAGACGCAGCCGACGCGGAGATTTGTGAAGCGGGCGAAGTCGCGCATGGCGGTCTCGACCTGCATGGCGAGTTCGCGCGTGGGTTCGAGCACAAGGCAACGGCAGCGGCCGTGCGAGGCGAGCTTTTGGAGGGTGGGCAAAGCGAAAGCGGCGGTTTTTCCGGTGCCGGTTTGGGCGGAGGCGATGAGGTCTCGCCCCTCGAGGGCGGGCGGAATCGAGCGGAGTTGGATCGGCGTCGGCTCGGTGTAACCCATGGCCTCGACGCCCTGTAAAAGGGGCTTGGAAATCCCAAGCTTTGAAAATGGCATACCCGCGAACGCTGGGGCCGGGCCCGGCGGGTGTCAATGCGATGGATTTTTTCTCCAACGGCGCGGCGGCTTTGCTAGGGTTCGCGCATGAAACGCCCCGGATTTTTGTTGCTGGCGCTGGTCGTTTTTTTTCCTGCCGCGATTCGGGCGGATTTGGAGGCCAACGCGCGCTGGCTGGCATCCCAGGGGATTCCCTATTCCCGGCCTTGGGTTCCGCCGGGCGAGGTGAAACCGTGGAGCATGGATTGCTCGAACGCCGTTCGGTGGCTCCACCGCGAGCATCGGGGCGAGATGCTCCCGCGGACGAGCGCGGCACAATTCGAGCACTTCCGGCGAAAGGGAAAATTCCAGCGCGCGAAGCCGGATGCCAGCCGGTTGATGCGAACGCTGCGGCGTGGAGACCTGCTTTTCTGGGAGCACACCCACCGCCCCGTCCGCCGACCTCCCGTCACGCATGTGATGATGTATCTCGGCCGCGATGCGCAGGGGAAGATGTGGATGGCGGGTTCGCAGGGTTCGCGCGGAGTGGGCATCTACGAATTCCGCCCGAAGATGAAAATGGGCGGCTACCCGTGGTTTTTGTGGTTCCGCCGGGAGGGGAAGTTTCTCGGCTACGCGAGGCCTTGATCCAGGGCCAGCAAGGCTTCGCGGATCGATGAGTGGTTTTTTTGGAGGAACGCGAATTCCTCGGCGAGGGCGGTTAAAACTTCGGGGCCGGAGGAAATTTTCAGGCGGTCGTCGCAGGCCGCGAGGCGATTTTCGACCTCGGCTTTGAGCAACCGCAACGATTCGGTCCTTGTAAGAATTTCCTTTTGCAGGGCAACGCGTGCGAGGGGGTGGGTGAGCGCGGACCGCTTCGCGGCGAGTTCCGAGGCTTCGCGGGTGGCTTGGCCGATTTTCAGGAAAAAATCCCAGTCCTGATGGGGCTGGACGGTGGTTGCGAAATCGGGGAATTCGAGAGCGAGAAAATGCCGGATCCGCAGCGCGGGGTTCTGCAGCGTGCGGCGGGCTTCATTCAGAAGCGTGGCCGATGATGCGCTTCCCGAGGCCATCAGGGCATG
>CAYOGR010000127.1:0-6452 GCA_964403605.1 uncultured Chthoniobacter sp. | reverse complement strand
CGCTCTTCACCCTCGTGGGGGTCTTCGGCTTCGCCGGTAATCTGGTTTTTCTCTCCAAGGAAAAAGCCGACTCGCTCGCCACGGCCTGAGTTTCACGCCCTTAAGGAGTTGGTCGCGCTGAATTCAACCTTCGCGAATATTTGTTCAAAATTTCTTGAACATTCTGACTTCCCGCACATCTTTGAGGGTAATTTCCCTCCCCCTTGAGGCTTGTGGAAAGCACAGTCAAACTCAGGCAATCGGCCCGGACGAATTCCCGCGCCACAGGCGGCAGCTTGTCTTCAAACGGTTCGCGGGGCTTATCGGATGACGGATCACATCCCGCGCTGAACAGCTTCCAGCTTCAGGCGGTTTCGTTTTTTGTCCATGCCTTCGCGGCGTTGTCGCTGCCGAGGTCCATCGGCGAAATCTACGGGCTGCTTTTCAGCACCGAGGAGCCGTTGTCACTGGACGACATCATCGAGCGGCTCCGCATCAGCAAAGGCTCCGCGAGCGAAGGCCTCCGCTGGCTGCGCTCGCTCGGCGCGGTGAATCCCGTGTATTTGCCCGGAGTGCGCAAGGAGCATTTCACCGCCGAGACCAGCCTGCGCAAGCTGGCCACCGGCTACCTGCGCGACCGCATCAACCCGCATTTGGAGAACGGCCCCGAGCGCCTCCGCCTGCTTGAAGGCAGCATTGAAGAGGGCTCGCCGGAAAGTTCCTTCCAGAAATCCCGCACCGGCCAGATCGCGGGTTGGTATAAATTCATGGGCAAGATTCTGCCCATCGTGAAGGCCCTCGCGGGCAAGTTCTGACCTGGTGTTTTTCAACTCCGCCACCTTCCTTTTCGGATTCCTGCCCATCGTCCTCGCGGGCTGGTTCGTGCTGGAGAAAATGGAAAACGCCACCTGGCGCCAAGCCTGGCTGCTGGCGGCTTCGCTGGTTTTTTACGCGTGGAGCAACGCCGCGGTGCTGGCGCTCTTCCTGCCGCTGACCCTGGTCAATTACCTCCTCGGTTCGCGGCTGCAACGCTGCGGGGATTCCGGCGGAAAATGGCTCCTCGCCGGCGCAATCAGCATCAATGTTCTCGTCCTCTGCTACTTCAAATACGCGAACTTTTTTGTCACCAACCTCAACGCCGCCCTCCAGACCGACCTGTTCATCGAGAAAATCCTGCTGCCGCTGGGTATTTCTTTCATCACTTTCATGCAGATCGCCTGGCTCGTGGCCTGCCGCCGCAAGGAGGCCGTGCCATGCAGCTACTTCGAATTCCTGCTTTTTTCAGCCTTCTTTCCCCAGATCGTTTCCGGCCCGATTGTTTATCAGAAGGAAACCCAGCCGCAGTTCCGCAAAACCCGCACCCCGGCCGACCGCGCCACGGATGTCTGTGTCGGCGCGACGCTTTTCACGATGGGGCTGGCAAAAAAAGTCCTCGTCGCCGACACCATCGCGCCTTGGGCGAATCAAGGCTTCTGGGCGGCGGGAGCGGGCGAACCGATCAGCCTCGTCGCCGCGTGGGTGGGCATTTTGGCCTATGCCTTTCAGCTTTATTTCGACTTCTCCGGGTATTCCGACATGGCGATCGGCGTGGCCCGCCTTTTCGGAATCCGCCTGCCGCTGAATTTCAATTCTCCTTACAAATCGGAAAGCATTAGTGAATTCTGGCGTCGCTGGCACATGACGCTCTCCCGTTTCCTGCGTGATTATGTTTACATCGCCCTGGGCGGGAACCGCTGCGGCCCTCTCCGGAGATCGGCAAATCTCTTTCTCACCATGCTCTTGGGAGGTTTCTGGCACGGCGCGGGCTGGACATTTCTCCTTTGGGGCGCCCTGCACGGCAGCTATCTTGTGATCAACCACGCTTGGACCTCCTTGACCGAGCGCACCAAAATTCCCGGTGCATGGATTTTCGCGGGGTGGGGGGGATGCGCCCTCACCTTTCTCGCCGTGCTGGTTTCCTGGATTTTCTTCCGAGCCGAGAATCCCGCCGAGGCTTTCCGTTTGCTGGCCGGAATGGTTGGCGCGAACGGTCTTTATCTTCCAGCCGACCCGCTGTTTTTTAAATCCTCCCCGAATTTGATGGGCGTCTTCGCCTGGTTCGGAGCGAAGCCCGATACTCAATTTGTGCTGCTCGGGTGTCTCATCGCGCTCGGCGTTTTCGTTTCGGTGATGCCGAACAGCCAGCAAATCCTCGCGCGTCTGGAGCCGGGACTCGTCACCTTCGGAAAAAAAATCGAGGAACTGCCGTCTGTTTTTCAATTTCTCGCTTGGCGCCCCTCGTTCGCATGGCTCACCGCCACCGTCTTGGTATTCGCCTGGTGCCTGCTGAATCTCAGCAATGTCAGCTCATTTCTCTACAAGGATTTCTGAATGAGCCTCGGCCTCTACAGCAAAATTCTCGGCGTCGCCTTCGTGGCGATCCTCGCGGTGGTGTGGGGCCTGGCCTCCTGGCTCCTGCCGGTCGATGGCGACCTCGCCCGCGTGGGTGGATACGCGGAGAACGAATTTGGCCCGAAAGAACCACAAGTTGTTTTTGAAAAGAATCTTTTTAAGGTCGCGACCGACCTCAAAGACTACGACAAACCCTACGATGTCGTGGTGCTGGGCGATTCGTTCAGCATCGATCAGCAGAGCCGGCTTTTTGGTTGGCAAAATTATTTCATCAATCGCACCGGCCTTTCGATGATTGTTTTCGACACCCGGCGCTACTGGCCAGTGGAAATCTATAATTCTCCGCAATACAAAAAATATCCGCCGAAAGTTTTTGTCTTTGAAAGTGTTGAGCGCTACCTGCACGAGCGCATTTCCTATTTTTCCGGAATGACTCCGCCGACCCCCGCGCCATCGACTGCATCGTCCAATCTATTTGCCGACAATACCCCTCCATGCCTCGCGACCAAAGCGCAATCTCTCAAGCCTGAAGCGGATTTCGATCCCGACCATGCCCTTGGGCACCTCGGCGCCATCGTTCAACGGCATTTGCGCCTCAACAACCAAGTCATCGAGGTTCCACTCGCCAAAGAAGATCTCTTTAGCTGCGAAAACGATACCGAAATGTTGGTTTACTTTGATGAATTCAAAAAACAAAACCTTGGCGAGAAAGACTTCGCCGACCTCCGAGCTGGCGCTCAAGTCTTTCGCAAGATCATTGAGAGCAATGGCTACACGCGTTTTGTATTGATCGTCGCTCCCGACAAAACCTCGACCTTCGCTCCGTATTTGAAAGATACCGACTGCGCCACGGCGAACCTGATCGCCGAGCTTGCCGAGGATCCCACTCTGCCCGTTCCACGCACGGATCTCGTTTTCTCCGAAGCGATTTCCTTGGGAAAAAAAGATGTCTATCTGCCCAACGACTCCCACTGGGGAAGCATTGGCCACAAACTCTTTGCCGACACCCTCGCCGACCAACTCGGGGCACCAAAAATGTAACTTTCTCGCAACAAATCTTATGTCAAAATCCATTCTCGTCACAGGATCCTCCGGCCTGATCGGTTCGGAAGTCTGTGTCTATTTTGCAAACGAACTCGGCTACGCCGTGCATGGCGTCGATAACAACCAGCGCGCCGTTTTTTTCGGGCCGCAAGGAGACACGCGTTGGAACCAACGCCGCCTCGCCGACACGCTGGCGGGCTTTTCCCACCATGAACTCGATATCCGGGATCGAGCGGGGGTTTTGGAGTTGGTAAAAACCATTCGCCCGGATGTGATTGTCCACACCGCCGCCCAGCCCTCGCACGACCGTGCCGCGGCGATCCCTTTCGATGATTTCGACACGAATGCCGTCGGCACGCTGAATCTCCTCGAAGCCGCCCGCCAAGCCTGTCCCGAGAGCCCGTTCGTTCACATGAGCACGAACAAAGTCTATGGCGACGCGCCAAACTCCATCGCGCTGCGCGAACTCGAAACGCGCTGGGATTATGCCGATGCCACTTACGAGCATGGCATTCCGGAGACTTTCACGATCGATCAGAGCAAACACTCGCTCTTCGGCGCCTCCAAAGTCGCCGCCGATGTGATGGTCCAGGAATATGGGCGGTATTTTGGAATGCCCACTTGCTGCCTGCGCGGTGGATGTCTCACGGGCCCAAACCACTCCGGGGTCGAACTCCACGGCTTCCTGAGCTACCTCGTGAAATGCAATCTCGAAGGCCGCGAATACAAGGTCTTTGGTTACAAAGGCAAGCAGGTGCGCGACAACATCCACTCCCTCGATGTCGCCCGATTCATGGCCGCCTTCGTCGCCGCACCGCGCCAAGGCGAGGTCTACAACCTTGGCGGCGGGAAATCCAATTCCTGCTCGATCCTGGAAGCCTTCAAAATCACGGAGGGCTTCACCGGAAAACCGCAGGTCTTTGCCTATGTGGATGAAAACCGGATCGGCGACCACATCTGCTACTACTCCGACCTCCGGAAAATGCGCTCTCATTTCCCCGCATGGGACATCACTCAACCGCTCGAAAGCACCATCGGCCAGATCGTTGAGGCGTGGAAATGCCGGGACAAAAAATAAGCTTGAGAATCTTAATCACAGGCATTTGCGGTTTCGTTGGCAGCACGCTGGCCAAAGCCTTGTTGGCTCATCGGACCGATTTGGAAATCCTCGGAATCGACAATTTCATCCGCCCCGGTAGCGAGACGAACCGGGCGGAACTCAAGAGGATTGGAGTCAAAATCCTCCACGGCGACATCCGCTCCGCCAGTGATTTGGAAGGGATTCCAAAAATTGATGCGCTCATTGACGCCGCCGCGAATCCAAGTGTTTTGGCTGGAGTGGATGGAAAAACCAGCTCGCGCCAGTTGATCGAACACAACCTCCTTGGCACAATCAACCTGCTCGAACTCTGCAAAGCCCGCCAAGCCGCCTTTGTCTTGCTCAGCACCAGCCGAGTTTATTCGATCCCACCCCTCGCGAATCTTGCCGTGAAGATCGAGAACGACGCCTTCGTGCCCGATTTTTCCGCCCAAGCATGGCCGACCGGTCTCACCACGGCGGGAGTGAACGAAACTTTTTCCACGCAACCACCCGTTTCCCTCTACGGATCCACGAAACTCGCCAGCGAAATGCTCGCGTTGGAATACGGGGAGACATTTGGCTTCCCGGTTTTCATCAACCGCTGCGGCGTCATGGCCGGCGCGGGCCAATTCGGCCGCCCGGACCAAGGCATCTTCGCCTACTGGATCAACAGCCATCTCCGCCGGAGACCACTCGGCTACATCGGCTTCGATGGAAAAGGGCATCAAGTCCGCGACTGCTTCCACCCACGCGACTTGGCCTCGCTCGTTCTCAACCAAATCCTCTTCTCCCAAAAACTTACCCCCTCCGACCGAATCCTTAATCTCTCCGGCGGAGCCGAATCCGCGATGTCCCTCCGGCAGCTGACCGCTTGGTGCGACGAACGCTTTGGTCACCATGAGGTTGTTTCCAAACCAGAAAGTCGCCCTTTCGATATCCCTTGGATGGTTCTGGATTCCACCAAATCCAAAACCCTCTGGCACTGGCATCCCGCCACCTCTCGAAACCAAATCCTCGAAGAAATCGCCCAGCACGCCGAGGCCCACTTGGACTGGCTTGAAATCTCATCACCCTTTTAATCAGGTCTTCATAAAAACCATGACCCAATCTGAATTGCCCGTCCGCGTTTACTCACCCGAGCCGCTGCTCGGCCACCCCGCCAAGCTCGTTGGCACCATCGCCCGCGACCTCTGGGCCGGTCGTGAACTCGCCTGGCGGCTCTTCGTCCGCGACCTCAGCGCCCAATACCGGCAAACCTTCCTCGGCTACATCTGGGCCTTCCTGCCCCCGCTCGTCGCCTCGATGACCTTCATTTTCCTCAACTCCCAAGGCATCGTGCAAATCACCGGCACCGGCATCCCGTATCCCGCCTTCGCCATGATGGGCACGCTTTTATGGCAGGTCTTCGTCGATGCCATCCAAAGCCCGCCGAATTCCCTCAACGCCGCCAAGTCCATGCTCGCAAAAATCAATTTCCCCCGCGAAGCCATCCTCCTCGGCGGTCTCTACATGGTCGTGTTCAATTTCCTCATCCGGCTCGTCCTTGTCGCCGCCGTCATGATCTTCTGGCAAGTGCCCATCGATGGCAGCCTGCTGTTTTTTCCCGTCGCCATGGGAGCGATCCTGCTCACCGGCTTCGCCATCGGGCTCGCGCTCACCCCCATCGCCGGACTCTACGGCGACATCGGCCGGGGCATTCCCATCATCGCACAATTTTGGATGCTCCTCACCCCCGTCGTGTATCCCGCCCGCACCGAAGGCCTTGCCGGCTGGCTCGCCACATGGAACCCCATCTCGCCCCTCATCACCACCGCCCGCGAATGCCTCACCGCCCAACCCCTCACACTCCTGCCCGCCTTTTGGATCGTCACGGTCTGCGCCGCCATCGCCGCCTTCCTTGGTCTCGTGCTCTTCCGCCTCGCCATGCCCCACCTCATCGCCCGCATGGGCGGGTAGG
>CAYOGR010000126.1:2159-6524 GCA_964403605.1 uncultured Chthoniobacter sp. | reverse complement strand
TTCGCCACGGCGGCGGGGGAGCCGACGGCGGGGATGTCGGAGTTCAGCAGCAGGCCGTAGTAGGAAAAGGTGCCAGCGGCGTTGAGGGCGAAGGAGTGGAGGTAAAGATCGGGGTCGCGCTGGGTGACCATGCTGTAGAGGCCGAGGGCGACGACGACGATTTTTGCGGCGTTTGGGATAGCTTGGGAGAAAGTGATCGTGCCTGCGCCTTGGTTGACCGTGTAGTCCACCGTCGGTTCCTGCATGACGCCGTTGATGGCGACGATAACATGATTCGGATCCGAGGAGCGGAGGCCGTCGACCGTGAAAGTGCGGGCCACGTTGTTGCCGATGCGGGTGGTCTTCGCACTCGAAACGCTGAGTTGTCTCGGGATGGGGACGGCGTTCATCGATAGTCGAATTTGGCGCTGTAGTGGCGGACCTCGCCTTTGCGGAGCCAGATGTCGTCGCGGAGCTTGAGGAGGAACCCCTCGGCGCGGAGGAGTTGGAATTGGCTTTTGTCCATCTGGCCGTCCTCGGCGAGCGTTTCGGCGAGGGCGGAGGTTTTGAGGTAGTCGGCCAGGAAAGTCGGGATGCGGTGGCGGAGCCAGTATTCCTCGTTGGTCGGGGCGTTGCCGGTGGTGGCTAGCAGTGCCTCGTAGCAATCGCCGGTCGGGGCGTGGTAAACCAAATCCTCGGCGGCGTAGGCGGTGGTGGCGCTGTAGGCGGTGGCGGTGAATTTGGGAACCGGGAGCTGGAATTTCACATACACCGGCCCGCCAGCATACCGCTCGTCGGTGATGAAAACGGTGTCGGCGGTGGTGACGAAATCGTAGGTCTGGGTCAGGCGAGTCTCGCTCGGGGCGTCGGAGTAAATGGCGAGGACTTCGCCGATGGGGAGCTTGCCTGCGACAACCAGGGGGAAGTAGGGGATGATGTCGGAGGGGTCGTTGGTGGAATCCTCGACATAGGTCGCCGTGGTGCGGGAGTCCCACGCGACATTGATGGCGGTGTCGATATTGAGGACTTGGCCGTCGGCGGTCGTGCTGACGCGCTTGATGCGCCAGACGGGCTCGGAAAAAATGGATCCCTGCGGAGCGCGGCCAATGTAGGAGACGGTTCCCTGGTAATCGGCCTCGTAGGTGTATGCGCCCTCAGTGAAGCCCTCGCCGAGCACGATGCGTTGCTCGGTGTGGGTGATCTGCGGCCACTCGTCGAAATTCCAAGCGAACGCGGCGGCGCTGGTGAGGTATTCGGCGAGGGCGGATCCCTGCGAGGGCAGGAGCGGCTGGGCGGGGTCGATGCCCATGCGGGTGAGGACGCCATCGCGGACGACTTTGTAGGGGGTCGTCTTCATTGGGGCGCTCCTTGTTGCAACGCGGGCAGGGTGCCTTGGCGTCCGATCTGGGCGTTTTGTTGCTGTTGAAGCTGGAAGTTGAAGCCCTTCAAGCGGGCGTCGATCATGTTGCGGAAAATCTCATCCTGCTGGTAACGCTGTTGGACGGCGGGGTTCGCTTGGATGATGCCTTGCAAGACCTGGGCGCGGAGCTGGTGGTTCTGGCCTTCGGCGGGGAGTTCGGGTTCGGTGCCAGCGGCGATCTTCGTGTAGGCGAGTTGTTCTTCGTTTGCCTCGATGGCGGCGGCGGGGCCGGGGTCGCGGACGAGGAGGTCGGCGAGATTCGGATCCACGGCGGCCATGATGAATTTGACGAGACCGGCGCGGTCGATGACCCCCGCGACATCCATCGGCACAATGGCTTTGGAGATGTAGTCGAGCTTCACGCCAAGGGCTTCGGCGTCGAGGTTTCGGGAATCCCAATCGACGATGAGGTCGAACTTGCCCTGGATGCTTTCGCGGTCGGCTTGGAACGGGGTGGCCTGCCCCCCGGAGACGCGGAGGATTTGGACGGGCAGCATGTATTGCTGCATGAGCTGATAGGTCTGGGAGAGGATGGCTTTGAAGTCGCGGAGCCAGCGATCCACCGTGTGCTGCTGCACGAGCGCGGCGTAGTTCGGATCGACCCCCTCGCCTGCCATGCCGAAGTATTCATTCACATCGCGGCGCACGGCGCGCTCGATCTCGATGGTGCCCTGGTCAAACGGCGGCGGCTGCATCCAGCCAAATTCATTCGGTCGGCGCTCGGGGATTTGCACGGCGGGGCCGAGCATAAGCTCAAGGCGACCCCTATTGCTGGGCACGCGCATGGGGGGGAGTATGGCGATACCGGCGCGATCAGTGCGGTAGTCGCGCTGGGTCTTGATCTCGGCCTGCATGGTCGAGACGATTTCGGGTATGCCCCGGCTCTCCAGCAGGCAGCGGGTGATGCGCTCGCGGGGTAGCTCGATGAAGGGATACTCGCCGTGGGCGTAGGGAGAAATTTCCTCTTTGGCGAAGAGGCTCACATTCGGATGCATGATCCGGCACATGACCTTTGTCGCGCCGGTCTCCTCATCGGTTTCCTTGGAGTAAACATGCCAGATTTCGATGAGGTCGCGGTTGTCCTGCCAGAGGATGCTGTCGCGGCGGTTGTGATTCTGCTGGCTGTAAATGGGCCACAGGCTGGCTCCTTTGAATCGCTCGGCTTGCTCGTAAAATTCCTCGGGGTAGCCCTCGGTAAGTGTGCGCTCTTGCAATTCCTCGCTTGTCACCAGCTCGCGGCGGGCGATCCACGGGGCGCGCTGGAGATCGAAAGTCGCGGTGGGGAAAAGCACATCGTTGAAAGGTTCGAGGGCGGTCCACTCGGGCTTGCTCTCGAAGATATAGGGCTGGGTGTATTCCACGGTGCCGCCTTCGCGGAGCTTGCGGATATTTGCGGCGGAGCCGGTGCCGGGGGCGTATTGCTCGGCCATCTCGATGGCGAGATCTTCCTGGAGCGGATCGAGCACGGCCCCGATGAAAGACTCCACGGCGGGGTCGCGGGTCTCGGCGGCCATGCCGATCAAATCTTCAAGCGAGAGGGATTTTTCCTCGATGCGCGTGGTTGTTTTCCAAAAGCACCCCATGATGGCGAGGCCGTAGGTGGCGCGGATGTTGAGGGCGATTTCGAGTTCCCGGCGCAAGTCGGAGGCGCAATGCTGGAAGAGCATCCACTTCATGACGGCCTCGGCGGCGGTGCGGGCCATGGAGTCGGAGGATTCGACCGGCATCATTTGCAGGCGGGCGGCGAAGGTGGCGGTGAGGCAAAGTTGGGTCTCGCGGTTGCAAACGAGATCGGCCAAGCGGATGCGCGAGTCGCTGGAGCCTTCCCAGGGGAAAACATTCCGCCCGTAGTTGGTGGCCCACTTGCGGCCATCGGAGGACTGGCCATCCCACAGGGCCATGCGGGTGTCGTAGTTCCGGCCACGGGTGGCGCTGAACCAGCCGCCATCGGTCGCGGCTTGGGTGAGCTGGCCCACCCAGAATTTCGAGTCGCGGGGCTGGTCGGGGTCTTGCATCAAGCGGTTTTGAGGCCCGGCATGAGGAGTGCGACTTTGCCCGTGCCACCGCAGCGCACGACGCATTGCGGGAAGTTGCGCTTAAACCAGCGGATGAAATCGCTGTCGCGCCAGCAACCGGGCAGTTTCCAATTCCAAAAATGATAAATCTGGGGGTCGATGCTGAGAGACAACGCGCCGATGCCTTCAATCGAGCGGAGATCGTGCTGGGCATGGTCGGCGGCAATGGTGTGCTGGCGGGCGTCCGCCTGCACGGCCTTGGTGTTCCACTGATCCAGGAGTTCGTTCTTCGCCCCCTCGGCGAGATCGCCGGGGAGTTCCGAGAGGACTTCTTTGAGCGCGTCGTTCATCAGGTGAAAGCGGCCCGAGTGCCGGTGGCCCCCTACAACAAAGGGCCACCGGCGGTGCGGGCGGGGTGGGCTAGGCTGTTGCGGCGAATTTGCCGAGCACTTGGGGATTGGCTACGGCCACGCCGAAGATGGCGTCCACGAAACCACGGCGACCACCACCACGATCCTCAAGCTCCTCCATACGGGGCTTGCGGTTGAAACCAATGGAGATGAGATCCATGTCGCAGATGTATCCGCGAGCGGCGGAGACGGCGGCTGCCGCGCCATTGGCGAGGAAGGTGGAGACATGCAGCGAGAGGCTGCCGAAGTCGCCTTCGTAGATGTCGATCGAGTTGACGATCTTCTTGCTTTCCACATCGCTGGAGAAAGTGCGGATCGTGCTCATGACATTTGGTGAGCCGGAGTTGATACGGATGAAGTTTGTGAACGCACGCTTGAGGGCGGTGCCGCAAACGAGGTCGTAGTTCTTCTTGGCCTTGCGGACGCGGAACATCGACTCCAGCACATCGATCACATTGTTCTCCGTGAGGGAGGTTGTGACGGTGGTGTTGATCGAAGCCGCTGGCGTGCGGAACGCGGCGGGAACGGCGGTGGCGGTGTC
>CAYOGR010000126.1:0-2059 GCA_964403605.1 uncultured Chthoniobacter sp. | reverse complement strand
TGTTGATCGAAGCCGCTGGCGTGCGGAACGCGGCGGGAACGGCGGTGGCGGTGTCTGTGTATGTATGCGCGCCGGAGTTAATCCAGGAACCGATGCCGCGAGTGCGGTAGGGGTTCGAGCCGGATTCCACCTGGCTGTCGTTATCCGAGCCCATGATGGCCTCGATGTCGGTCTTCAACTCCACGAGGGCTTTCGCACCGGCTTTGTTGAAAGCCTGCTTGCGGCCCACGCCTGCGAGGTCGGCGACCCCTTCGACGAGATCGTCTACAGCGAACGCGCGTCTAATTTTCTGAACGCGGCCTGAGAGGATTTCGCGGCTGGCGTGCTCGTCAACGAAATCATTATTGCCGACATCCGCATTGGCGAGGACGCCTGCGGTCTGCGGGTTGGAGTAGCTGTCAGCGGGCCACTGGAAGAGAACATTCTTCGGCTCGCTGGATTTCTTGCACATGGAGAAGAGGGGCGTGTCGCCCGGCTCGATGAGAACCATCGCGTCGGAGAGATCTTCGCGCTGGCCTTTGACTGTGGTGATTGGTGTAGCTGGCATAATTTTATTGGGTTGGTTTTGCGGTTTACGGTTTGCGGGTTAGTTGAAAAGTGAGGCGACGAAGGCTTCGGCGGCATCACGGTTTCCAGACTTTTTCAGGGCTTCGAGGGGGTTGGCTTTGACTTTGGCTTTCGGGGCGGCGGAGGGGCTGACAACCTTGGGTGCCACGGCGGGCTTGGCGGCGGGGGCGGCAGGCTTGGCCTTGGCGACGGCGGCTTTCTTTTGGACGGCCTCGGCTTGTTGGAAGCGGATGGCTTGCCCACGAATGGCATCGCCGATGATGAGTTCCAGATTCGGGAGCTTGGCGATGCCGGGATACGCTTTGAGCGTTTCGAGCATCATCTTCCGGGCTGGCGACTGATCTTGGAACAATTCCGGATAAACCTGACGGGCTTCGTGCTGGTAGGTCTCGCGGGCGGCGAAGTAGTTTCGGCGCTGCGGCTCGGCCTTGAGAATCGCCCGAGCGGTGCGGAGGCGGTCTTGCAATTCGGCCTTGGAGAACTTGCGCGTGCTGCCATTGCCCATCGGCACATCGACTTCGCCCCCCTCCATGTCCGCTTTCGCGATCAGGTCGGGCACATTGTCGAGCACATTGTTGGCGGCAGCGAGGCGGGATTCCAGTTCATCGACTGATTGCACATCGGCCAGCGGATCGCCGGCATCTTGCACGACGATGGGCTGGGCGCGGGTGAGCGCATCCTTCGTGGCGGCGAGTTCGGCTTGCAGCGTGGCGGCTTGCTCCTCGGCGCTTTTGGCGCGGGCGGTGAGCTTATCGACTCGCTTGTGGAGTTTCTTGACGGCGGCGGGCTCGGGGGCTTGCGCCTCGGCTTCGTCGTCGGATTCCTCCTCGTCGGTCTCTTCGGTTTCCTCGGTCTCCGCAGACTCGTCGGCCTCATCGGCTGGCTCGTCGGTGGATTCTTGTTCCTCGGTTGTTTCGTTGTCAGTGTCCTCGGCGACCGTCTCCTGGTCGGCCTCGGGCTCTGCTTGCGCAGGCTCCTCAGTAGCCGCCGGATTTTCATCGACTCGTGTCGGGAGTTGAATCCCTAGCGCGTCAATGACCTCGCCGATGTTGAAGTCTGATTCTGTCTGGGCCATGGCTTTTGGTGCGTCCAAGTCGCGTTGTCAGAACGGAGGGTTGTTGCGAGGCCGCACATTTTCACGGCCACGCGGCGGGCCGTTCAGCCCCCGCACTGAAAGGCGACTGCCACAAGAAATGCGGGGTGCCTAGAGGGTGCTGGCGAAACGGGAGGAAACGGGGAGAAACGGGCAGAAACGGGGAGAAAATAAATTGACCACCGAGGACACGGAGGACACGGAGGGGGGAATAAAAATATAGTCAGGGACGGGCGGGCCCACCCTTTACAGACGCCGGGTTTCCAAACTTGCGGTCGCCCATACGGACGCCTCCCGAGTTCGATGTGGCGGGTCGAAGCCATGCTTCACTGCCGCTCATCAGTGTCTCTCGTCTGCCTGACTAAATTTTTTGGAAAAGGATTCGGAGCGTGTGGCGGC
>CAYOGR010000125.1:0-6543 GCA_964403605.1 uncultured Chthoniobacter sp. | reverse complement strand
GCACACCCCTGGCATCACCCGGCCGGAGTCTTGTGCCGAGGGCGGCCGCATGGGGGTTGGGACGATAGCCCATTTCCCGGGCCACCTCCTCGATGCGTTTGCAAGTCGCCTCGCTGATGTTTCCCGCGCGGCGCAACCCGAGGGAAATAGCCGCCTCGCTGAGTCCCATTCGTGCGGCGACATCCTTGAGTCTTGGTGGGTTCGACATTGTTGGCGAACTAAGCAGTCCCTCGTCCGTTTGTAAATAGCTTAACACTTCCCCGGGTTGCCCGGCCTCTTGGGTTTGATTAACCCACCCGAATGACTTCGATCCTGATGGAGCAGTCGCCTGCCTGCGGTCGGTTTCTTCCGGAGAGGGATGCCTATCTTCTGGATGGCAAGCCGCCGCGAAAGTGGGTGAATGTTCATTGCACCGACCCGAATCCGAACGGCGCGGAGATGTATGCCGAGATCACCAATATCGGCGATGGCACGGTGACGGTGCGCGATGAGGCGGGCAACACCTGCCTGCTTGTAGGCTATGACTCCAAGCAACTCTACCTCCGGGATGACGACACAAATCTTGTCTTCTGTCCCGGCGGGGAGCCCGCGCCCCAGGCCGTGGAAAGCAGAACGGTTTATTCCTCGGATTGCACGGTGACGCATGGCGCCTGCGATGGGCTCGAGGTCGAGCGGCGCACCTTTGTTCCCCGCCGCGAGGCGGTGGAAATCTGGACTGTGTCGGTTGCGAACCGCAGCCCGCGAGCGCGCCGGATTTCCGTTTTCGGCTATGCCATGTTCCAACTCACAGGAAGCAACGCTCAAGGTGGGGGCGTCTGGAAGGACAACCACAGCGAAGTGAGGGCGGATCTTGGTGGAGTCCTCGTCTTCAACCGCGACCGTTCGGCACAAGGCCTCGCTTTCAATGGATGCCTCATTTCCCCAAACCTGATTGCCGGCGCCTCCGGCTACCGTGATTTTTTCACCCGTTCGGATTTTTCGCTGTCGACACCCAAAATCCTTTGGGGCTGGAACTGCGACAACCGGGGGTTTCGAGGACCGGACTGCGCGGGGGTCGTGCAGGTCTCGATGGAATTGCTTCCCGGCGAAACCGGGCGCGTGGATTTTTTGATCGCGGGTTTTGCCAGCGAGGAGGAGGTCTCGGCACTCCGCGCACGGTGGTCCCCGCAGGAGATCGATGGTGCCGCCGATGCGCAGCGCGCGGCCTGCCAAGAGCGCAATGCCATGTTCCGCGTGGATACCGGAAACGGCCCGCAGGATGCACTGCTCAACGGTTTCGTGAAGAAGCAGATGGTTTCCTATCTCGTGAACAAAAGTGGATTCCGGGACAACCTGCAAAATGACATGGGGCTCGCGCTGTGCGATGCGGCGTTGGTCCGCGCAAACCTGCTGCGCGCCATCTCCTCCCAGAATCGCGACGGCAGTGTGCCTCACAGTTTCCGGCCCTGGAACATGCACCACTATTCCGACAAGCCCGCGTGGATGCTGCATTGTGTGCCATGGGTTCTCAAGGAGACCGGGGATCTTGGATTTCTCGATGTGCCACTTCCGTATCGCGACGGCGGTGCTTCTGAAACCGTCTGGCAGCACATGTTGCGGGCCATGCGGCACCTCGTCAAAGACACCGGCGCCCACGGACTCAGCGATCAGCATTTTGCCGATTGGAACGATGGACTCGAGCCGTCTGAAAAAACCGGAGACCGCGAGAGCATCATGGTCACCCAGCAACTTTGCCTCGGCCTGCGCGAAGTCGCAGAACTCGCTCGCCGCCGGGGCGAGGAGGCCGTCGTCGCCGAGTGCGAGTCGTGGCACGCCCACTTCACAAAACTTCTCAACGAAATCGCCTGGGATGGCGACTGGTATGTCCGCACGCTTTGCTCGGGGGGATACACCCTCGGCTCGAACGCCAACCCGGAAGGGAAAATTTTCATCAATACGCAAAGCTGGGCGGTCCTTTCCGGCACAGCCCCTGCGGAGCGTGCGCGCCGTTGCATGGAGTCTGTGGACCGGTTGATCGAAACCGATTTCGGATTTGCCATCGCCGAGCCCGCCTTCACCCAATTCGACGAGCGGATCGGGAAATTTTCCGCCTCGCGTCCGTATTACGCCGAGAACGGCGGTTGCTACAACCACGCCGCCGGATTCAAACTCGTGGCCGACTGCATGCTCGGCCGCGCCGAGGAGGCATGGCGCACCTTTTTGAAAGTCGCACCCGGCAGCCCGTGGAATCCCGTTTCCAACTCATGTGCCGAACCCTTTTCGTTCACCAACTGCTACAGCCGCACGCACGAGTGGCCGGGCCTTTCGATGTATCCCTGGCGCACCGGCACCGGGGCGTGGTTCACGATGGGTCTTGTCGAGTGGATTCTCGGTGCACGCCGGCACTACGACGGCCTGCTCATCGATCCCTGCCTGCCCCGCGCGATTCCGCATGCGAAAGTTTCCCGCGTTTTCCGTGGCACCAAATACGAGATCGAAATCACCAATGCCAACTCTGGCGGGGCCCGGTCGGTCGTGATGGATGGAACGCCACTGGATTCCAATTTGCTTCCCGCTCCCGATGGCGGGCGCCATCTCGTTCAAGTCACACTCTAATTTTTTTATGAACTACGGTCACTTCGATGCGGACAACCGCGAATATGTCATCACCCGCCCCGATACGCCCCGGGCTTGGTCCAACTACATCGGCTCGCGAAAATACGGGGGCATCGTCACCGCCGGGGCCGGCGGATACTCGTTTGCGCATTCTCCCGCCGAGGGCCGGATTCTGCGCCACCGCTACAACAGCGTGCCGATGGATCTTCCCGGCCGCCAGTTTTACCTTCGCGATGCCGGCACGGGCGATTTCTGGAGCGCCGCCTGGCAGGCGACCGCGAAGCCGCTGGATCTCTACAAAACCGAGACCCGCTTCGGGCCCGGCTATGCGACGATCACCAGCGAGTATTCCGGCATCCGCAGCGAATCGCTTTACTTCGTTCCGCTGGATGCGGAGCACGAGGTCTGGCGCTTGCGCGTTACGAATACCGGGGACACCCCCCGCGTGGTCGATGTCTTTTCCTTTTGCGAGTTCACCACCGAGTGGAATCTCAAAAACGATCTCCTGAATCTGCAATACACCCAATACATCGGCGAGGCCCGCTGGCGGGATGGCTTCATCGCCGCATCGTCGTGCGGTCGATTGCCCGAGGATCCCGGCAACTTTGCCAACCGCGACCAATCCCGTCATTGGTGGATGACACAATCCGGCGGTGAAATCCGCGGCCATGATTGCGACCGCGAGGCCTTTCTCGGGCCGTATGGCGGATTTCACAACCCCGCTGCCGTCGTTCGCGGAACCTGCGCGAACAGCGAGGCCAGCTCGGACAACCTCTGCGGCGCCATTCAAAGCCGACTCGCGCTCGCTCCCGGCGACTCGGCCGAGATTCTCGTCCTGCTCGGAATCGGCCGTGCGCAGACGGCTGGAAAGGAAGTGGCGGCGGCCTATGCCGACACCTCGCGGGTCGATGTGGAACTCGCCGAGCTGAAGGCCCAATGGCATGGCCTGCTCGACATGCTCACCGTTCGCACGCCCGATGCCGCGTTTGACCACATGGTGAATACCTGGGGAGCCTACAATGCCCTCATGACCTTCGAGTGGTCGCGCTGCTGCTCGCTCGTTTACACCGGCGACCAGCGGGATGGCTACGGGTTCCGCGACACGGTGCAGGATTGCCTCGGCGTCACCGCAATGCTGCCGGACCTCGTCCGCGAGCGGCTCGTGCTCATGCTCTCGGCCCAGGATTCCACCGGTGGTGCGCAGCCGGAGGTTCGCCCTTGGTCACACAAGCCGGGCCACATGGCCCCCACGCATGCGGCGGAATACCGCTCCGACGATTGCCTCTGGTTTTTCAATGCGATCCCCGCCTATGTCGCGGAATCGGGCGACACCGCTTTTTATCAAACGGTGATTCCCTATGCGGATCAGGGAGAAGCCACCGTGCTCGGTCACCTCCGCCGCGCGATGGAGTTCAACCTGGAGCGCACCGGTGCCAACGGGCTGCCCTGCGGATTGCTCGCCGATTGGAACGACTGCCTCAAGCTCGGCTACAAGGGCGAGTCGATCTTTGTCACTTTCCAACTCCGGCTCGCGCTCAAGACCTACGCGGAGATTTGTGCGGAACAGCCTGACGAAAAACACTGGGCCGAATCACAACTCGCCGCCCTCGACAAAAAAATTGCGTCGGTTTGCTGGGATGGCGATTGGTTCCGCTGGGCCATCGCGGAAGACGGCACGGTCTTCGGCACGAAGGACTATCCCGAAGGGCAGGTTTATCTGAACACCCAGGCCTGGGCCATTCTCTCGGGAGCCGCCACGGCGGAGCAATCCGCCAAGGCCCTGCAAGCCGTGCGCGACCGGCTGGCCTCGGAGTGGGGCGTCGCCATCTGCTCCCCGCCTTTTGAAAAGACGCCCGTAGCGGTCATGCGCGCCGTGCTGATGAATCCCGGCAACAAAGAGAACGGCGGGATTTTTTCCCATACGCAAAGTTGGGCGGTTCTCGCCGAGGTGCTCGCCGGCGAGGGCGACACCGCATGGAGGTTTTATCGCTCGTTCCTGCCCTCGGCACAGAACGACAAGGCCGACATCCGCGAAGTCGAGCCGTATGTCCACTGCCAGAGCACGCACTCGCCGGCTTCGGAAAAAACCGGTCGCTCCCGCGTGCCATGGCTCTCCGGCACAGCGTCGTGGTCGCACTTCACCGCCACCCACCATCTCCTCGGCATTCGCCCGGAATCGGGTGGCCTTCGCATCGATCCCTGCATCCCCCGCGATTGGCCGGGCTTCACGGCCACGCGCCGCTTCCGCGGAATGACACTGCACATCGAGGTCAAGAATCCCAATCGCCTCAACAAAGGCGTGGCGCGCCTCGAACTTGATGGCGTGGCCTTCGAGGGGAATCTCATCCCCGCCGATCGCCTCCGCGATGGGCTGAGGATCACCGCGAGTCTTTAAGGGAATTCCAGGAGAATGCCGCGCTGGTTCAAAAAACGCCTCCAGCCTCCAAGCCATCCCTGAGCCATGCCAAGCGCCCATCCCCATTCAACAAAACCATGATTCCATACACCCACCCCAAGTCCCTCCCGCATTCGCGGGAATTCACACTTCGCATCAATGGCCAGCCCGTCGAGGTGCTGCACACCGATGTGGCCGACTTCGCCATCGCCGCGCTGGCTCCGGAGGATTTCCCTGCGACGGTCGAGGTGGCTCCCACCTTGCCGCCGGCCGCCGCCACCGTTCATCCCGTTTCCAAAAACATCACGGCATCGATTGCGGACGGTGTCGTTCTCTTCACTCTCGACCGCCCGGAGAAGCTCTCGGTCGCCATCCCCGGTTTGAAGGCTCTCTATGTCTTCGCCCAGGCCCCCGAGACCAACCCGCCCGATCCGGCGGATCCCTCGGTCCTCGCCTTTCCCGCCGGCCAGATCACCGAGACTCCGCTGCTCACGCTCGAAGAGGGCCAGACGCTCTACCTTCCCGGCGGCGCGGTCCTCAAAGGACGCATTCATGTGAAAGGCAAATCCGGCATCCGCATCTGCGGCCACGGGATTTTTGATGGATCGTTCTATGACAGAGCCGCTGGATCTGGCTTCCCCTCGATTGTTCTCGAGCGGTGTCCCGGCGTGTTGGTCGAGGATATCACGATGGTTCGCCCGCAAGGTTGGATGCTCGTGCTCGCGGCCTGCCAAGGCGCCACCGTCCGCAATCTCAAGGAAATCGGGGAGATCATCTGCTCCGACGGCATCGATGTCGTCGGCTCCAGCGATGTGCTCATCGAGCATTGCTTCCTCCACAACAACGACGACTGCGTGGTCGTCAAGGCCTTCGATCTTTCCAACAAGCTGATCCCCGGCGTTCCTCTCGATTGCCGGGAAAGTGTGGACAATGTCCTCGCCCAACACTGCACCCTTGCAAACTGGCATGCCGGCAATGCCATGGAAATCGGCCACGAACTCTCCGTGGAGCGCATACGCGGCGTTACCTTCCGCGACATCGATGTCCTCCACACCCACGGCAGCGGTGCCGTTTTCTCCATCCACAACAACGACCGCGCCCTCATCGAAAATGTCGTGTTCGAAAACATCCGCATCGAGCACTGCTACGACAAGCTCATCGACTTCCGCGTCTCCCTCTCCCGTTACAGCACCGACAAGGAACGCGGCCGCATCCGCAATGTCACCCTGCGCGACATCGCCTGGACCCGCACACCCTTCAACCTCGGCTACACGATCTCCCTCATCGGCGGCTGGGATGCCGACCACACCATCGAGGATGTCAAGATCGAGAACTTCCGCATCGACGGCAACCCCGTGCGCCACCTCGATGAACTCGAAATCTGCACCCGCCACTGCTTCGGTTTGCACCTGCGGGAGTGAAGCCCCCCTGCGCGGTTTTCGGCAGCATGGTTTTTTTTGAATGACGCTCCCCATCGGGCAAACAACCTGCGCAGAGGATTTGTAAAGCCATTTACATTTCCCGCCCTTGATTAATCGTCCCGCTCGCTCAGT
>CAYOGR010000124.1:0-6546 GCA_964403605.1 uncultured Chthoniobacter sp. | reverse complement strand
GGTGGAGGCGAGGGGAGTCGAACCCCTGTCCTTAAAATGATTCACACAACCTTCTACATGTTTAGACGGTTTTTAATCTCGGGGCGGGCGGGCGAGCCGTCACGCTTCCCTCCCCAGAGCGTCCACGAAATCGATTCATCCGGGGTAGCGGTCGCCCCATCCCGGACCAGCCTGCTGTCGTCGCGTTCCCGCCTAGCAGGCGTTGGCTGGAACGCGTCACGGCTCAATTAGGCCGCGAGAGCGAGATCTTCGTAATCTGCGTTTATTTTGTTTGATCCGATTTTTTACGAGGCCAACGAATCATCCTCGACATGCGGGCCGGGCTTCACACTCCAAGTCGAAACCATTACGCCCCCTACTGGGAAAAAAACTACGCCGCTTCCGGGGAAATGCAAGCCACTCGACACTCTCCGCCGGTCAATTGCGCCTCGGGTCGTCGGGTGCCTCGGAGAGCAGGTGGAAAAACGGCCCCGAGGCGCGCATGATTTTTTTCCACGCCGTCGCGGGCGTTTTCATTTCGATCAAATCCCGCGTGGGCGTCACAACGAGCCAGGCGTTTTCCTGCAGCTCCTGCTCGAGCTGGCCAGCCGTCCAACCGGAGTAGCCCGCGAAAATTCGGAGTCCGTCCTCCCAGCCGCGGTGCGATTCCTCCTCCTCGCCGCCGTGGAACGCGCGGAAAGCCACCATGCTCGGGTTCTCGCGCCACTGCAGGCTCGCGAGCTGCATTTTCCCGGCTTCCACCGGGCCACCGAAAAACGCCGGTGCGCTCGGCCCGCGATCCGCCACAAAGTCGATGGGCCGGTTCAGCACGAATCCCGTCGCGCCCTCTTCCAGGCTGTGCTGGGACAAAAAAACAATCGTTCTGCGAAAATTCGGATCCCGCAGGTCGGGGTGCGCCACGAGCAGCGACCCGGTCAGATTGTCTCCGAGTTTCATGGCCTGATCCATAGCACAAGCGGCTTCCGGCGCGTCGAAAGAATTCGCGTCAGGAATACAACGCGCGGACGAGCGATTGGCAGCGCTCGTGGGGCAGCACGCCGGGTTCCATTTGATTGATCACATACGCGAAGGCGAGGCCGGCGGCGGGATCGGCGAAGGCCAGGCTCCCCCCCGCGCCCGCATGGCCAAAGGCCGAGACGGAGGGGCCGAGCATCACGCGAATTTTTTTGCCCGAGGCCTCCACGGGATCGCGGGTGAATCCCGCCGAAAACGCCATCTCGCGCTGAAGCACCGGGTCGAATCCCTGCGCCGCAGGAGCCTCGATCCACTCGAGGATTTCCGCGGCCAAAAAAGTCCGTCCCTCCCACACGCCGCCGTTGGCGAGCATCGCGTAGAATTTCGCCAACGCGCGCGCCGAACCAATTCCTCCCATCGCGGGGAGCGAAGCCGAGCGGACTTGCGGAGTATTCATCGCCGTGGCTCCCGCCAAACCCGCGGGACTCGAGAAGGCGCGGCGGGTCAGCGACCCGGGATCGTTGAAGGCTTTCAGAAAAAGCTCGTCGGCCTTCTCGGGCGGGCCGGCTTTTCGGGCCAGCATGGTCGCGACCCGGTGATGCTCGCTTTCTGGAAGCCCGATCCAAAAATCCAGCCCGAGCGGTTCCGCGAAAACCCGCCGCCAATAGGCACCGAGGCATTCGCCTTCCGCGAGACGCCGAACAATCTCGTCGAGAAGAAAACCGAAAACGCGCGGCGAATAGGCCGGCCCCGCCTCGGGGGACAACTGCGGGCGCTGGCGCTCGATGGCGCGAACCACCCCCTCGCGATCGAAAAGTGTCGCCGCAGTATCGTCCAGAGCACAAAGCCCGGCGCGATGGGTCATCACCTGCCCGAGGGTCAACGAGTCCTTCCCCGCCTGGGCGAACTCGGGCCAGAAATCCGCCACGCGAGTCCGCAAATCCCATCCCGCCGAGTGAATCGCATGGAGGGCGCACGCGCTGGCGGGCCCTTTGGTTGCGGACCAGACGAGAACGAGCGTGGATTCGTCCCAAGGCACCTGCCTAGCGGCATCGCGGAATCCCCCGTGAAGCGAAAGAGTTTCCCGCCCGTCCTGATAAACACACAGCGCCGCGCCGACCTCGCGGCCCTCGTCGAAATTCCGACGGAACGCCTCCTCGAGCGCCTTCACAGTTCCTTGCGGAGCGGGACGAGATCGGGATCGAGCTTCGCGATCTCGCGGAATTTGTCATCCATCGCGAAGCTCGTGAGAGCATATTCGCGGGCGGCGTTCAGGTCGCCGAGCACGGCCGAGTAGCAGGCGAGGTTGTAGAAATAAGTGGCATCGTCCTCGAGGCTCGGCGGGCCGCTGAGAAGCAGGTCGCGGGCTTCCTGGGTGCGTCCGTCCTCATGCAGGCAAAACGCTCCGTGGATGTAGCCGGCCACGCCTTCGGGATACAACTCGCGCAACCGCCGACACAACGCCAGCGCCTCGTCCCAAGCCCGCGTCTTCATCAGGATGAACAGGCGCATCTGCAGAACCGCCTCGATCTCGCACTCTCCGGGCCCCAGCGCATCGAGTTCCGCCAGCGCGTCGGCGGGCATCTCGAGTTCGATGTAGCCTTGGGCCGCCAGCAGTGTCCGATCGAGTGACATGGGCCGCAAAATACCGGCAGCGCCTTGTTTTTCAACAGCCATATTCACTCTCCGCGCGCTTCTTGCCAGCGTCGGCAGGCGCGTTAAGTTCTCCCCCGATGATGTTGAAAAGCCGGGCCAAACGCATCGCCCCGGGTGCCGCAGCCATGGCGCTATTTCTCATGGCGTTTCTTGGCGTTCGTCACGAGCGCCAGCGCGCCGAACCCAAGCCGGAGGAACCCTCTCCACCCGTGGCTGTTTTGGTGGAGGCGGGTTACGAACGCCTCGCCCGGGTCAAATCCTTCCCCGCCGACATCCAGCCTTGGATTCGCGCCGAGATCCGCCCGGGCGTGGCCGGCCGCGTCATCGAGAAATTCGCAAATCCCGGCGCAGAGGTGAAAAAAGGCGATCCCCTGCTGCGCCTCGATGAAACCCGCGCCCGCATCGCACTGGACAATACCCTGGCGAGGCACACCGAAGCCACGCGGGCGCTTGTGGAAACCGAGCGTCTCCAAAAATCCGGCGTTGTCTCCGAGGCCGCCGCCGAGGTCGCCCTCGAAGATGTGCGCGCGAGTCGAATTCGCCTGGACGAGGCACGCGAAGTTCTGGCGCGACACACGGTGCGTTCCCCGATCAGCGGCACTCTGACCTCGCTCGAAGTTCCAGCCGGAGGGGTTTTGGAGGCGAACCAAATCCTCGGCGTCGTCGCCGATCTTGAAAAGCTCCGCGTCTTTCTGAATGTCCCCGAAGCCGATCTGGGATTGTTTCCGCCCGGCGAAAAACTTCCCCTCCGAACCTCCCCGAAAAACCATGCGTTGCTCCAGCCCGAGGTTTTGTTCGTGAGTCCCACCGCCGATCCCAAAACCGGCCTCTTCAAGATCGAGGCGGTGCTCAACAACAAAAATCAATCCCTCTCCGCAGGCATTCCAGGCTCGATCGACATCGAGATCGAATCATTCCCCGAAGGCCCTGTTGTTCCCAAGGCGGCGGTTCGTTTTTCCGAAAACGGCACCATCGTCCTGCGCGAGGAAAACGGGAAAGCCATCCCTGTGGCGGTCCGCATCGGGCCCGAGATCGAGGGAATGGTTCCCGTGCTGGAAGGCCTCCGCGCCGGGGAGCGCGTTTTCGTCGGCGAGACGCCCTGAGCCACGCAGCGGCCGAGTTGGGTTTTCAGTCTAACTGAACCGGCTATGGAAGATTTCGCGCCAGCACCGTGATGGGTGCCTCCCGCAGCATCGTGCGCTCCAGGATTTCAAAACCGCAGCGCTGAAAGAGCTTTTCCGCAGACTCCGTGAAAACATGCAAACGGCCCGCCCCCGCAGCCGCTGCCAGCTCGATGGCAGCGCTCACGAGCTCCAACCCGCATCCCCTGCCCCGCTTCTGCGGAACCACATAAAGACTGGCAAGCCACGGATCCAAATCCATCCGCACCGGACAATCGCCGAAGACCACACTCACCGACCCCGCCAACTCCATCCCCTCATGCAAAACAAGCGTCGCAGGCAAGGAACCATCCGCTTTGTGATTCAAAAACTCTGCCAGAGCGGCCTGCTCATCCCAACCTGCGTAAAGATGGTTCCACTCCGCCGCATGCAAAGCAGCCAGTTCGTCACGAAAAAACGGGA
The DNA here is from genome assembly GCA_964403605.1 of uncultured Chthoniobacter sp. Lineage (GTDB taxonomy): Bacteria > Verrucomicrobiota > Verrucomicrobiia > Chthoniobacterales > Terrimicrobiaceae > UBA967. The sequence goes on along the minus strand of CAYOGR010000124.1, from coordinate 2,353 downwards.
CCTCGGCAAGGTGCGAAATCATAAGAATCCCAACTCAAAAAAACGCCTCTTCGGTTTAAAGTTATGCCCACAGCTTCGAAGCCATGTAGAGCGGCCGTTGGCGTTTGGTGGAGCTGCCCGGGGATCGCGGGACTTTGCCGCTGAGAAGAAAGGAGAATGGTGGTTGATACTTGGCCTGAAAGGAGGCGAGGCTTTTCGACTGGGTGACTTGGCCGGATTTGACTTCCACGGGGATCGCGCGGCCTTCGTGCTCGCAAAGAAACTCCACTTCAGCCTGTCCCTCCCGCCAACACGCGGTCTGCCAACCGAGGGCATGGAATTCCTGCGCCACGAAATTTTCCGCGTAGTAGCCTTTGTAGGAACCATAGTCCTGACGCAGGATGTTCGCCATGGGCAGTCGGCTCAAGGCTCCCAGCAGGCCGGTATCAAAGACGAAGAGTTTGAAAAAATTCTCCTTCGCGTGCGCGGCGAAAGGCAGGTGGCCGCTATTGACGATCGGATGCCGCAGAATGAGCCCGGCAGCCTGCAGCCAGTCGATCACTCCGGCCATTCGGTCGTAGCCACGCAGGCCGGGTATGGCTTCCTTGAAGGCGAACTTCGGCGCGGATCCGCTCTGGTCGCGGCTCAACTGCGCGGGGATGTTTTGCCACAGCCTCTCGAGATGCATGGCGTTTTGCTTGCCGCAATGCTTGGCCATATCGGCGAGGTGGTTTGTGGTGAGCCGCTCTTGGATTTTTCGCGCCTCCTCGCAAGCGCCCCACAGGTCGGACCGCATGTCTTGGAAAGCCGCAACCACCTCCGGCATTCCTCCCACAGCGAGATACATCGTGAATTCCCTCCACAGCACCCCATGCACCGCCTCGCTGGGGAGGTTCGGCGCGGAGAGTTTTTGGAAATGCGCGGCCAAGGCAGGATCCGGCCCCGCGAGCAGGAACTCCTCGAAAGTCATCGGCATCATCTTCAACTCCTCGACCTTGCCCACCGGGTAGGAAACCTCGCTCAAATGCACCCCAAGAAGCGATCCCGCCGCGCAGATCGCAAGAGCCGGCATCCGCTCCGCGAAATATTTCAGCGCAGTCAGCGCGCGCGGGCATTCCTGGATTTCATCAAAAAAAACAAAATCCCCAGAGGCATCGATCGGCCGCCCTTGCACAAGAGCCAGTTCCTGCAAAATGCGTGATGGCTCCAACGATCCCTTGAAGACATCGCCGAACAGCGGATTCTGCTCAAAATTGATGATGTGACACGCTGAAAACGAGCGCTTGCCAAATTGCTCCAGCGCATAGGTCTTCCCAACCTGACGAGCCCCCAGCACCACAAGGGGTTTCCGCTGGGGCCTAACCCTCCATTGCTCCAACGCCATTTCGACACATCGTCTCATGTCTCAAAAAATACCTTTTCGATCAAAAAGTGGCATCAGAAAATTGCAGAAATATGAATTTTATAGACCAATTAAATCTCTGTTTCCTACGCCAAGGGATTCACAACCTCGAGAAAACCGAATTTTTTGAAGTCGGTGTCGGCCGTATAAAACCTTCGCACGCCGTGTTGCCTGAGGATCGTGGCAATATGTGCATCGGGCACCAGATTCCCGTAAACGCCGGCCGATTTAGCCACCTCCGCATAGTCCAGAGCGAATGAATCCGTTTCTTGAATGACTCTGGCTCGTGGAAGTTTAAGCAGTTGCTGCACATTTCCCCACGCCGTTTCTGCCGACATGGGGTTTGCAAAAATCGATGGATGCGTTGCAATCCGCTGATAGGCCATCAATACCGGCCAAGCGAGGCACAAGATGTCCGAATCCTCCTTACGGCCCATGAGAAACGCTTTGGCCCGGTCGTGAAATTCCGAAGACCCGTCCGAGGCGTATAGGAGCAGGTTGGCGTCGAAAGAATAGCTCATCGCCCTTCAAGTGCCCGATAGACCGCTTCCTTATCCGCGAGATTCACTTTGGCTGACATAGACTGAGACTCCCATCGAAACTCGGTCGCTGCCGGGGCCTCAGCCCGCTTAGCCGTCAGAGCTTCGGCCAAAAGGCGCGAAGCCAAGCTCCCGAGAGATCCCCCTTCCTTCTTCTTCAAGGACTTCAACTCTTCCAAAACAGGACTCGCCAAATCCAATGTCGTTCTCATGATGTTTGATGCTAGTTCTTAAAACATCAGATGTCAAAATTTGAAATATCACGGCAAGACCCCTTGTAAAACTTTGAGATTATACCCACATGTCAAATGTGGTGTGTTTTCAAAAGCGCTTATGTAGGTTCTGTGTCTCGCTTGATTTCGAACGATATACACTCGCAGGCGGGACGCCTGCGCTACATGTCAGAAGTCCAAAAACCGCCGGCTTTCGGTAT
>CAYOGR010000123.1:0-6566 GCA_964403605.1 uncultured Chthoniobacter sp. | reverse complement strand
GAGTTTGCCGGTGAGGGAGGCGATTTGTTCGGCGATGGCGCAGAAGTGGAGGAAGGTGGTGGGGGAGTGGAGTGGTGGAGCGGTGACGGGTTGCGCAGCCTCATCGTTCCGGCTCTGACAAGCAGAGCCCTCCTGGTGGAGCTTTCTGTGGTTAGGTTGGGTTGATAAGTTGAGGTCGAGTTGGTTGGGGCCGGTGAGGGCCCAGGCTTCGAGGCCGCGGGCTCGCAGGTCGGCGGCGAATTCGGAGGCGAAGCCGTGGAGCGTGAGCACACGGTGGGGGTTCACATTTTCGACATGGCGGAGGAGGTCGTCGTAGCCCGCGTGGTCGGAGAGCGGAAACGCGGCGTCGCAGCGCAGGCGGTGGATCGCGCCGGGGTTCATCGCCCAACCGGTGATGGCGGCGACGCGGCGTTTTTTCACGGCGGCCATGGCGCGGCTTCCGGCGGTGGAGGGCGGGCAGATGACGACATGGTTAGCCGCATTGGAGGGGTTCCAATCGGCGAAGTCGGGGAAGGCGATTCCCTCGTCGCGGTAGATGGGGACGAGTTTCGAGATCGTGCCGTGGAGCATGACTTGGAGGCCCGCGCCGCGCAGGCAGGCGAGGATTTCCTGGGCTTTGCCGAGCGAGTAGCCAAGCAGGACGGGGACGGAATTTTCTTCGAGGGTTTCGATGCAGAATTTCAGGATCTGTGCCATGACCTCCTCGAACGGCGGGAAGACATAGCGCGGGAGGCCGTAGGTGGTTTCCATCACGAGCGTGTCGGCCTGGCAATGGGCGGTGGTTTCGGCGCTCGCGCCTTGGCGGAGTTTGAAGTCGCCGGTGTAGAGCAGAGAGCCGTTGTCGGTTTCGACGAAGCCTTGCGCGGAGCCGAGGACATGGCCGGCGGGGAGGAGGCGGAGTCGGAAGTTGCCGAAGTCGCGCGTTTCGCCGAACGGAAGGGGGATTTTTTCGCCGTTCCACTCGCCCATGCGGGCCTGCATGAGGCGGAGGGTGGTGGGGGTGGCCACCGTTTTTTCGTGGCGGCCGGTGTGGTCGCTGTGGGCGTGGGAGACGAAGGCGAGCGGCTTGGGGAAGCGGGGATCGAGCCAGAGTCCGGCTTCCGGCAAATGCAGGGCCCGGTCGTGCCGGACTTCGATCATGGGGCGTCGGGGCGCGTTTTATAGCCCGCGACGAAGCGGTGGCGGAAGTCTTGGAACGAACCGGCGAGGATGTGCTCGCGGGCCTGCCGGGCTAGGCCTAGGTAGAAGTGGAGGTTGTGGATCGAGAGCAGGCGCAGGCCCAGGATTTCCTCGGCTTTGACGAGATGGCGGAGGTAGGCGCGGTTGAAATTTTTGCAGGCATAGCACTCGCAGCCTTCTTCGATCGGGGAGGTGTCCTCGGCGTAGGGGGCGTTTTTGAGGTTGAGGGTTCCTGAGGCGGTGAAGGCGGTGCCGTTGCGGGCGAGGCGGGTGGGGAGGACGCAATCGAACATGTCGATTCCGCGGGCGATCATTTCGAGAATTTGCGGCGGCGTGCCGAGGCCCATCGCGTAGCGCGGGTGATCCTGCGGGAGGAAGGGAACGGCGTTTTCGATGGCTGCGAACATTTCGGGTTCGGGCTCGCCGACGCTCACGCCGCCGACCGCGTAGCCGTCGAAGCCGATGTCTACGAGTGCGCGGGCACTTTTTTCGCGGAGGTCGGCGTGGGAGGAGCCTTGCACGATGCCGAAGACGAGCGGGCGGCCCTCGGCGGGTTGCGCATCCCACCAGGCGCGGCAGCGTTTCGCCCAGGCGAGGGTGAGGTCGAGGCTCTTGTCGGCATCCGCATGGCTGCAGGGATGCGGGGGGCATTCATCGAAGAGCATGACGATGTCCGAGCCGAGGTCGCGCTGGATTTCCATCGAGGTCTCGGGGCCGATGAAGGTCGGGGAGCCGTCGAGGTGGTTTTGGAAATGGACGCCCTCGGGCGTGATCTTGCGGAGCTTCGCGAGGGAGAAGACCTGATAGCCGCCGCTGTCCGTGAGGATCGGGCGGTTCCAGCCCATGAATTTGTGCAGGCCGCCGAGGCGGGCGATGAGTTTTTCGCCCGGGCGGACATGGAGGTGGTAGGTGTTTCCGAGGATGATTTGCGCGCCGAGCGACTCGAGTTCGGCGGGCGTCATCGCCTTCACGGTCGCCTGTGTGCCGACAGGCATGAAGACCGGAGTGAGCACCGGCCCGCGCCGCGTTTGGAGGGTGGCGGCGCGGGCGGTGCCGTCGGTCGATTCTACCGTGAAGTGAGGAGGCAAAACCTGACGAACCCTTGATCGATCAGGATTTCGGAGCTGCGCCGGCGATGCTGAGCGAGATGTCGATGGTCTCGGAAACCTTGTCGAGGTTTTCGCCGGCCTTGATGCCGAAGTCGCTGCGGTTGATTTGGAAGTTCGTGCGGATGACGAGGAGGTCGCCCTGCATTTTGCCATTGCTGCGGTCGGCGAGGCGGCCGGGCAGGTAGGTGACCTTGGCGGGCACGGTGATTTCCTTGGAAATGCCTTTGAGTGTGAAAATGCCTTTCACATCCGCAGTGCCTTCATTGCCGTTTTTGACCGGGTTGAGGACTTCCTTGACCTCGAAGGTGATCTCCGGGTGTTTCTCGGAATCGAGCCAATCCGCGCCGAGCATGTGCTCTTGCATGAGCGAATTCGGGACGGTGAGGGACTTGGTATCGACGACAATCTTGCCCTCGATCTCCTCGGGTTCGGCGGGATCGATTTCGATGGTGCCGCTGATTCCGTTGGCGGTTCCGTTGATCGACTCGAGCGGAGCGTCGAGTTTGAAAACGATGTTGTTGACGCCTTTGGGATCCTTGAGATCGAAGGCGATTTCGTTGGCGCGGGCCGTGGTGGCCAGAGCGGTGGCGCTGGCAAGGAGGAGGATGATGTATTTCATAGTTGTTGGTTTTTTTGGTTCCGGGAGAGGAAAGGCAGGAAAGAAAGCCCAAGGAGAGTGGCGGCGCAACCTGTTCCGGCGGCGAGGAGGTCCAACCCGGGAACGAATTGTTTTTTCCAGACGGGATATTCGATGCCGGTGACGGCATCGGTCTCCATGGTTGAGACGGAGGTTTTGGTCCAGCCGGGGTTCATTCCGGCGGCGCCCCACCATGCCACGATAGCCAGCCAGAGGATCAAAGCGGAGATGCGGAGAAGGGAAGGCATAGAGAGTTCTATTCTAAGGCAGCAGGTTGGTCGGTGTGGAGCTTCAAATCATCCATCGAGTTCAACTCGAGAAGAAGGCGGCTGCCGTCGAGTTTCACCGTTCCCCGGGCTTTGACGATCTGGCCGATGAATTTGCGTTTAAGCATCCATTCCGAGGTTTCGGTTTTCAGCTTGTCGAAAAAAATCATCACATCGCGGCGGGGGTCGGAGTTTTTGAAAAGAAGATACCGGCCCTTGTCATCGACTTCGAGGCGGTCGATTTCACCGGAGACGGTGATCTGTTTTCCGGTCATGCCCTTGATTTCACCGCGCTCGGAGGATTTGAATGCGGTCCGCTCCGTTGCGGCGGGGGTGGTTTTTTCTTTTTTTGCAAACGGGGTCGACCGCACTCCGCCCCCTCCGAAGTTTCCTGTGAGGGCGAGAACCGCAATCGTTGCACAAACCGCGATGACCGCGACCATGGCGATAACAAAATTCTGCGAGCGGTGGAATGGGGTCTTGTCTATCGAGGGCAGCGGAGGGGAACCGGCGGGAGGTGCCGGGCTCGCCTTTTTGGGAGGGGGTTTAATGGCGAAAGAGGGTTTGCCGGAGGCGTCGGGTCGTTTTGCGGAGGGCGGCTTGTTGGCTGGCCGGTCGAGATCCAGGAGGGCTTCCGCTGCCGATTGCGGGCGGTCGTCCTGATTGAAGGCAAAAAGTTTTTCCACCCACGAGGCGAGGCCCTGCGGAAGGTCGGGGCGGAGGCCGGAGAGGGGCTTGAAATCGTGCTGCAAGTGGGCGGCGATGAGCGAGGGGACATCATTGCCTTGGAATGGAAACCGCATCGTGAGCGCCTTGTAGAAAACGCAACCGAGCGAGTAGAGGTCGGCGCGGTGGTCCATGGGTTGGCGGCTGAGTTGCTCCGGTGAAATGGTGTGGATCGATCCGGTGATCGCGCCCGAGTGATCCATCGTTTGCTGGCTTGGTTCGCTCATCACTTTGGCCAAGCCGAAATCGAGCAACTTGGTTTGAAACCCTCCCGAGGGCGTGCCCGCGAGCATGATGTTCGCCGGCTTGATGTCGCGATGAACCATGCCGATGGCATGGGCGGCGGCGAGCCCCTCGAGGCACTGCTTGGCGAAGGTCGTAAAAAACTCCACTTCCATCGGCTCGGTGAGTTCGTTCAGGTTTTGACCCGCGACATATTCCATCACGACAAAGACATTCCCGTCGGCGCGGAAAAAATCATAAACCATCACGATGTTCTGATGTTGCAGGCTGGCCAATTGACGGGCCTCGCGGAAGGGGTCGGAGATGCCGCCATCGGGCACCACGCGTTTGATGGCGACCCAGCGGTTGAGAACCGTATCGTGGGCCAAGTAGACGGCGCCGCATCCACCGACACCGATTCGCCTGTCGATCGCGTAGCGTCCATCTCCAATCGTGGCGGATTCCCCCGAGTCCATGCGGATCAGACCAAACCAGAATTCGTTTGGAACTCAAGCGGCATCAGGTGGCGATTTCGCGCGGTTTTTCCCTGATCTTGATTGCCGGGGCGGGGTGGCCCATGTTGCAGGTCATGACTGCCGTTTCGACTGATTTGATTTCCGAAATCCTCGAACTGAAGCGCGCCCGCAACGCGGTGATCCTCGCGCACAACTACCAGATCGCGGCGATCCAGGAAGTGGCCGATTTCGTGGGGGACTCCCTCGGACTCAGCCGCCAGGCCGCCGCGACCGGGGCGGATGTCATTGCCTTTTGCGGGGTTCATTTCATGGGAGAAACGGCCAAGATTTTGAGCCCGGGAAAAACAGTGGTCATTCCGGATATGGACGCCGGTTGCTCGCTCTCGGATTCCTGCCCGGCGGAAAAACTCGCGGCGTTTCTCGAGGAGCACCGCGACAAGAATTACTATGTCATCGCTTACATCAACTGCAGCGCGGGCGTAAAGGCGCTCTCGGATGTGATCGTGACGAGTGGCAATGCGGTGAAAATCGTCAACGCCGCGCCGAAGGACCGAAACATCCTTTTCGTTCCCGACCAAAACCTCGGTGCGTGGGTGATGGAGCAGACCGGTCGTAAAATGGATCTCTGGCGGGGCAGTTGCTATGTGCATGTCGAATTCACGCGCGAGAGCATCCAACGCATCAAGGCCGAGCACCCCGGCGCGGTGGTCGTTGCGCATCCCGAGTGCACGCACGCAGTGCGGCTCCTCGCCGACGAGGTTTGCTCCACCGAGAAAATGGTTTCCTTCTGCCGGGATAACCCTGCCGAGGATTTCATCATTGTCACCGAGAGCGGCATGCTCCATCGGCTCCGCCGCGAGGTTCCGGGCAAAAATTTCATACCCGGCCCAACCGACCACTGCGCGTGTGCGGATTGCCGCTACATGAAATTGAACACGCTGGAAAAACTCCGCGACTGCCTGGCGAACCTCGAACCGCAAATCCACATTCCCGAGGAAACCCGTGTGAAGGCCGAGCGGGCCGTGCGCCGGATGTTGGAGCAATCCTGATCCAGCCTCGACACCGGCCGCGCGCTGTGGAATGGGATGGGTATGGCAGTTGACGCGATACTTTTTGATTTGGACGACACCTTGATCGTCGATGAGGCGGTTTCCCGAGAGGCCCTGGCCTCAACGGCAAAAAAAGCCGCGAGCGAATGTGGCCTCGATCCCGCCTGCATGACGAAGGATGTCCACCGCATCGGCTCCGGCCTTTGGCGTGAGGGCCCTTGCCATCCCTATACGAAATCGATCGGCATCAGTTTTCACGAATGTCTCTGGGGACGCTTCGAGGGGGAGACGCCGGAGCTGACCGCGTTGAGGAATTGGGCGACGCGCTACCGGGTCGAGGTTTTCGCCGCCGCCTTGGCCGCGCAGGAGCAACCCGACGAGGATTTGGCCGAGAAACTTTCCGCGCATTTCAGCACCGAACGCCGCCGCCTTCAGCGACTCATGCCCGATGCGGTTGAAACGCTGGTCCGGCTCAAAGCCACGCACAAAGTCGCCCTCCTCACCAACGGGGCACCCGACCTTCAACGAGAAAAAATCGCCGCCTCCGGCCTGGGTGCGCATTTCGATGCCATCGCGGTTTCCGGCGAGCGTGGGGTTGGGAAGCCCAAGCCCGAGATTTTCGAAATGCTCCTCGCCGATCTTGGAGTCACCGCCGATCGCGCGGTGATGGTCGGCAACAGCCTCGAGCGCGACATCGCGGGGGCACGCAATGCCAAGCTTGCCGCTGCGATTTGGATTCAAGTTCCCGGCTCCGAAGAGCGCGCCGATGTGATCCCTCACCACACGATCCGGGGATTGCATGAGATTCCCGCGCTGGTGGCGGGGATGTGACGCCATCGAGTTAATGTGGAGGGCTGTCCCTCGTGGCGGCCCACTTTTGTAGGGCGAAGCCCGCCCCTGTC
>CAYOGR010000122.1:0-6646 GCA_964403605.1 uncultured Chthoniobacter sp. | reverse complement strand
TGCGGACCGGCGAACCCCGCCAGGGCAGGAATGCAGCAACGGTAGCCAGCTCCTCTTTGCCGTGGACCTCTGACACCTCTCCCCCGCCTTGACTCGTTTCGCGGGAATTATAGCCTCCCGCCAATGGCCAAAATCCCGCGCGAAAGCGTTCGCGAAATCCTACATGCCCACCTCGCTGGCAAAGGTCTGCGGAAGACCTCCCAGCGCGATGCCATCATCGAGGCCGCTTTTGGAACCAACGAGCATTACACCGCCGAGGAACTTCTGGTGATGGCGCGCGGACTCGACCGATCGGTCTCCCGCGCCACAGTTTACCGCACCTTGCCGATCCTTGTGGAGAGCGGGCTTCTCCGGGAACTCGACCTCGGCGGGGACACCAAAATCTACGACCCGAACTTCCTCGAACATCCCACGCACAACCACCTCGTCTGTGTGGATTGCAAAAAAATCATCGAATTCGAGGATCCGAACATGGAGTTGCTCGAAAACTGCATCTCGCGCCGTCTTGGATTCTCTCCCACCAACAAACGGCTCACCATCGAGGCGCATTGCGACGAGTTCCAGCTCCGTGGCACCTGCATGAAACGCAACCCGGAGGCTGCGAGAGCCTAAGCCGCCCATGTGGAAAGGGCGTTTCAAGGAGGAACAATCCGACCTCCTCAAAAGCTACGGCGAATCGGTTTCCATCGATTGGCAACTCTATCGCCACGATATCGCGGGCAGCATCGCCCACGCCCGGGCGTTGAAATCCGCAGGCATTCTGACGGAGGAGGAATTTCAAAAAATCGAGTCGGGCCTTCGCCAAATCCTCGCCGAGATCGAGGAGGGGCGCTTCGAGTTCCAAAGGGATCTCGAGGATGTCCACATGAACATCGAGGCGGAGTTGACGAAGCGCATCGGCCCTGCTGGCGCCAAGCTCCACACCGCCCGGAGCCGCAACGACCAGGTCGCTCTCGATTTCCGCCTCTGGCTGCGCGAGGCGTGTGATTCCCTCACCCGAAAAATCCAGGGTCTACAACGGGAACTCGTGGGCCTCGCCGAGCGCCACCGCTCAGCCATCATGCCGGGCTACACGCACCTCCAGCGCGCCCAGCCGGTCTTTTTCGCCCACCATCTTCTGGCCTATGTCGAAATGCTCGACCGCGACGCCGGCCGGCTGCGCGACGCCCGCGCCCGCATGGACGCGATGCCTCTCGGCTCGGGGGCCATCGCGGGATCGACGATTCTTTTGGATCGCGAGGCGGTGGCGCGCGAGTTGGGTTTTTCACGCGTCACCACGAACAGCATGGATGCCGTGGCGGATCGGGATTTCGCCTGCGAGGTTTTGGCGGCGCTCGCCATTGCCGGAATGCACCTCTCCCGCCTCAGCGAGGATGTGATTCTGTGGGCTTCGGCGGAGTTCGGGTTTCTCGAATTGAGCGATCGTCACACGACCGGCTCGAGCCTCATGCCGCAGAAGAAAAACCCCGACATCGCCGAACTCGCACGCGGCAAGACCGGGCGTCTCTACGGCAACCTCGTGACGCTTCTCACCGTGATGAAAGGTCTGCCTCTCACCTACAATCGCGACATGCAGGAGGACAAGGAGGCGGTTTTCGATTCCGTAAAGACGGCCTCCGAGACCCTCTCGATCCTGGCCGAGATGTTTTCCGCCGCATCGCTTCGCGAAGATCGCGCGCTCGAGGCGGCCAGTGATCCCCTTTTGCTGGCCACCGATCTCGCGGACCGGCTCGTCGAGGGCGGTGTTCCATTTCGCAAAGCCCACGAAATCGTCGGAGGCCTGGTCGCCCGCGCCCGGGATTCAAAGACTCCTCTGGATCAACTCGATTCCGCCGAGTTTCTCCAAGCCTCTCCCATCCTCACGCCGGATATCGTGAAATCCACTTTCCAACTCCAATCCGCCCTGGCCTCCCGCAAGGCCATTGGAGCCCCGTCACCCGAAAACATCTCCCGCGAACTCGCGCGCTGGCGGAGCCTGCTCGGCTAGGTGGCCATGGTGCTCGAGCGGTTGTTTGCGTTCCGGAACCGGGGCGATGTCGAGAAGCCCTTCCTCGCCCACATCGAGGATCTGCGGTTCACCATTGTTAAAATCGCCATCGCGCTGGTGGCCTCGATGGTGGCCTGCTTCGCCTTCCGCGAAAAACTGGCCGCGGCCGTCCAACTGCCCCTGGTGGCGGTCGATCCCTCGCGCGCTGCGAATCTCCAATCGCTCGGCGTCGCCGATTCGTTCACGATCTCTCTCGAGCTGTCCTTCTACGGGGGGTTGATTCTGGCATTCCCTTTCATCGTCTATTTTCTCGCGGAATTCGTGCTGCCCGCTCTCACGCCGAAGGAAAAAAGGATGCTGATTCCGGCAGCGTTGATCGGTGCCGGGCTTTTTCTGACTGGTGCGGCGTTCAGCTATTTCATCGTCCTGCCGCAAGCCCTCGAATTCTTTTTCAACGACGCGCGCTCCATGAATTGGCAGCCGACCTGGACGGTTCGGGAGTATTATTCCTTCACGACCCAGTTCATCATTTCCTTCGGCCTGGCGTTCGAACTCCCGCTCGTCGTGCTGCTGCTGGTAAAACTTGGCATGGTCGACCATGCGCAACTCCGCAGCGCGCGCGCCTTCGCCGTGGTGATTATTTTTGTAGTCGCGGCCATAATTACCCCGACTTCCGACATGGTAACCCTCCTTCTCATGGGCGGGCCGATGTGTCTCCTCTATGAAGTCTGCATCGGCATCGCGTGGTTGATGCGCGACCGCTCCGCAGAACCCGTCCAAGCCCCATGAAATTCTCCGCCTTTGGTCAACGCGCCTCCGAGGGCAGCGGCATCGAAAACCTCATGGACGACCTGGGAAAAGCGCTCTCGGGATCCGGCCCGGCCCCGCTCATGCTCGGCGGCGGAAACCCCGCGCACATTCCCGAAATGGAGGCCGTCTGGACTAAACGCCTTCGCGAGATCCTCGAGGATCCCGCCACCCTCCGGCGCACACTGGCCATCTACGATCCCCCCCGTGGCAACGCCGCTGCGATCGCCGCGCTGGCCGATCTCCTTCGCGCGGAACTCGGCTGGGCGGTCGGCCCGGAAAACATCGCCGTCACCCCCGGTGGCCAAACGGCGTTCCATTTTCTATTCAATTTATTCGGCGGAACCCGCTCCGATGGTTCCCGCGGGCGGATTCTCTTCCCATTGATGCCCGAATACATCGGCTACGCGAATCAGGCTCTCGAGCCGGGAATCTTCGCCTCGAAACGCCCCGGCATCACCCGAACCGCGCCGCACCGATTCAAATACCATGTCGATTTTTCCAATCTCAACCCCGGGCCGGACATCGCCGCCCTGTGCGTGTCCCGTCCCACAAACCCCAGTGGAAACCTGATCTCGGATTCGGAATTGCGCCACTTGGAGCACCTCGCCGCCGAGCGCGACATCCCGCTGATCATTGACAACGCCTATGGTTGGCCGTTTCCCGGCATCGTCTTTGGCGAGGCCGCGCCCCTTTGGACTCCCCACACGATTCATGTGATGAGCCTGTCGAAACTCGGCCTGCCGGGAACGCGAACAGCGTTTGTCGTGGCCCCGCCGGAGGTCGCCTCCGCCGTGTCCTCGATGATGGCGGTCACCGGACTCGCCAATGGAAATTTCGGCCAGGCCATCGCGGGACCGCTTTTTGCCAGCGGCGAGATTACGCGTCTCAGCCGCGAGATCATCCAGCCCTTCTACCGCCGCAAACGCGACGCCGCGCTGGAGGCCGTTGCCGAGTTTTTCCCGACCGACACCCCCTATGCCCTGCATGAAAGCGAGGGGGCCCTGTTCCTCTGGCTGTGGCTGGAAAATTCCAAAAAAACCTCCCGCGAGCTTTACCGCAGCCTCAAGGAGCGGGGCGTGCTCGTCGTGCCCGGCGAGTATTTCTTTTTCGGTGATTCCGACGAAACCTGGCGCCACCGCCACGAGTGCCTGCGGATTTCGTTTGCGATGGAGGACCGCGATGTCCGCGAGGGCTTGCGAATCATCGGCTCGGAAATCGCGGAGGCCTTTTAGCGGGGCGTTTGGCAAAAGCCCGCCAAATGCTACTCTCTCGAACCATGCGTTGGTTTTTGAAAATTCTGGCAGCTGCCGTCCTGTCCTCAAATACATTCGCGCAGGATTCGACTCCGCCAACCGAGGAATCGCCCTACGATCAGCTCCAACTTCTGGCCCGCACGATGCAACTCATCCGGCAGGATTATGTCGATGAATCCAAAACCGGCTTCTCCGACCTCGCCCACAATGCCCTCCGCGGAATGCTCAACCAACTCGATCCGCACAGCCAGTTCCTGGATGCGAAAAATTTCAAAAACATGCAGGAGGACACCCGGAGCGAATTCGGCGGACTCGGCGTGGTCGTTACGGAACGGGGCGGCGTCCTCACCGTCATCACTCCCATGGAAGACACGCCGGGCTTCAAGGCTGGCATCCTCCCCGGCGACCAGATTCTCAAGATCAACGGCGAATCCACCGACAAACTCGAAGTCAACACCGCCGTTGACAAACTCCGCGGCCAGCCGGGCGATTCTGTCTCCCTGACCGTTCGACGCCCCTCCACCGGCGAGATCAAGGATTACGAACTCGTCCGCGAAATCATCAAGGTTCCCAGCGTGAAGGATGCCCGTATTCTTCCCCCTCGGGGCGCTGGCACGACCCGCATCGGCTATGTCCGCATCACCCAGTTCAACGAACCCACTCCTGCGGAACTCTCCACCGCTTTGGACAAACTTGAAAAAGACGGCATGGAGGCCCTCGTTCTCGATCTCCGCCACAACCCCGGCGGCCTCCTGGGCAGCGCGGTGGATGTTTGCGGACAATTCCTCCCCCCCAATACCCTGGTGGTCTTCACCGAAGGGCGAACCCCCTCTCGCGAATATCGCACCTCGCTGGAAGCCTCGCCGAACCGGAAGTTCCCCTTGGTCGTTTTGACCAACTACGCCAGCGCCAGCGGATCCGAGATCGTCGCAGGCGCTTTGAAGGATCTCGACCGGGCTCTTGTCCTTGGAGAAACCACCTTCGGCAAAGGCTCCGTCCAAAGCGTGGTCGCCCTGCCCGACGGTTCCGCGGCGCGTCTCACGACCGCGAAGTATTTCACCCCGGGCCGCAAACTCATCCACGAGCATGGGGTCTCCCCCCACATCCGCGCCAGCCTGAGCGAAAAGGAGGAAGCCGCCCTCCTGCGCTCGCGGCGGGAACGTGAGGATCCCTCAAAACCCGGCACGCTCATCTGGGACCCCCAACTCGAACGCGCCGTGGACGCACTTCAAGGCGCACTCCTGCACGCCAAAAACAACTAATGGCCTTGCCCACGATCCTCGCCATCGAAACCTCCTGCGACGAAACCGCAGCCGCAGTCCTCACGGGCTTCCACGAGGTGCGGGCTCATGAAATTTTCAGCCAGGCCGAAATCCATTCCGAATTCGGCGGAGTGGTTCCCGAAGTGGCCTCGCGAAACCACCTCGCCAGCGCGCCGTTGATTATCGACCGCGCCATGCAAAAGGCCGCACTCGATTTTTCCCAACTCGACGCCATCGCCGCCACCACAGGCCCCGGCCTGGCCTCCGCGCTTCTCGTCGGCGCCTCGCTGGCAAAGGGTCTCGCTCTCGGCGCTGGAAAACCCTTCTTGGCCATCAACCACATCGAGGGCCATTTGCTCTCCCCATTTTTCGGCCGAGAAAAAATCCCGCCCCACACCGCGCTCGTCGTGAGCGGCGGCCACACCCTGCTGCTCGATGTCGAGGGCTTCGGGAAATACCAACTCCTCGGCCGCACGCTCGACGACGCCGCCGGAGAAGCCTTCGACAAAACCGCCAAACTTCTCGGCCTCGGCTACCCGGGCGGCATCCTCATCGACCGACTGGCCACCGATGGAGACCCCACACGCTTCGACTTTCCTCGCGGCATGATCGACTCCGGCGATTTCGATTTCAGCTTCAGCGGCCTGAAAACCTCGGTCCGCATCTTTCTCGAAAAACACGGCCCGCCCGCGCCATCGAGTCTTCCCGACCTTTGCGCCTCATTCCAAGCCGCCGTCGTTGATGTTTTGACCGCAAAACTTCTCAAAGCCGCACACCAATCCGGCCGCCGCACCATTGCTGTCAGCGGCGGAGTCAGCGCCAACTCCTCCCTTCGCCAATCCCTCACAATCCAAGCCTCACGACACGGCCTCGAACTCCTCTTCCCTCCACGCGACCTCCTCACCGACAACGCCCTCATGATCGCCTACGCTGCCGCCCACCACCTCGCCGCCGGCCACACCTCCCCGATCACCGAAGAAATTTCCCCAAACTTCCAAGCCGCTGCGTTCGCAAAACCCCGCGCCTAAAATTCCCCCAACCCCGCCAGAAACGCCTCCGTCTCCTTGCGGTTGTCATGCATCTCCGCCACAAACCGCGCGCACCCCTCCTGCATCCGGTCCAGTGCCACCGCATCTCCCATCATCCCCCGTGCTTCCGACTTAAGCCTCTCGAAATCGCCCGCAGCAAAACACCCCAGCCCAAACCTCTCAAAGATCCCATCGGGATTCACATCCAGCGAAAGCAACGCCGTCCGCCCCAGCCCCGCCTGAATAAAACTATTCGGCCACCCCTCCCACTCCGAAGTATTCACAAAAACCCGCGCCGCATCGTAG
>CAYOGR010000121.1:0-6745 GCA_964403605.1 uncultured Chthoniobacter sp. | reverse complement strand
TTTCCGGCGGGAGGGTTTGAATGGCGGCCTGCGCCACAGCCCCAGCAATCTGCGGCGCGGCTTCGGGGTTGGCTTGGATGGCGGCTTGGACAATTTGCGCAGCGGCCTCGCCGGCTGTTGCGGGGTTGGCTTGCGCGGCTTCCTTCATCGCGGCGGCGGCAATGGCAGGAGCCATGGCGGGATTTTGGGAAATGAGCGTTTCGACCGCATCCGCGAGATGCTTGGGGCCCTTTGCGGCGGCATCGGACAGAGCCTTCTGGGCTTCCGGCGGGAGTTGGGCTTTTTCGGAGCCTTGGGATTGATTCAATTTGATCGCTTGGAACGCCTGGCTTATCGCCTGTTCGATACTCAAAGCCACCATGCTGGCCACCACAAATTCGAGGGCTTTTCCAACTTGTTTGGCGATTTTTTCGACCCCCTCTTTGAACCAACTGACAAACTCGTCCAGAATCCCCTTTTTCTCGGGCTCGACCGCCTTGTCATCGATCTCGGCTTTGATCGTGTCGTCGGTTTCCTCGATTTTTACATTTTTTTCGAACTGTTTGTATTCCGGCTTGAAACCGCCCCAGCTTGACCAATCCCACTGACCTCCGAATCTCAATTGGGATTCAAATTCCAAACTCATGGAGTCCGACGGATTTTTTTTGGAATCAATCTGCTTTCGATCGTCGGGGCTGAATTGATTTTGTTGTTCGACTCGTAGGCTCATGGCGGTCAGGCGGGTTCGGCGTTGAGCTGGCGAAGGTAGGCGGATTCGGCGGTTTCCTCCATCACAAGATCCTCGGCCATTTGCTCGGCGTGTTTGAACCCCTCGGTCCAAAGGGCTTTGTGGGAATCGAGTTTTTCGCGGTTGCGGATGGCGATCTGAAGTTCGGCGAGACAGCGGGCCTCCTCGGCGCGCGCGGCTTCGAGGGCGGCCTTGGCCTCCTCGATGCGCTGGAGAAATTCCGCCTCCTTCGCGCGGTTGGCGAGCATTTCGGCTCGGGCATCGAGGATTTTTTGATGTTGTGCGGGTTTAGCAAAAAGCTCCGAGAACATCCGGTCCTCCTCGCGGTCGCACCACTCGACATACTCGCGGTGTTCGCGGATGCGGGCCTCGAGTTCCTCGTGGCGGCGTTTCACCATGGCGCGGGCCTGCGCGAGGGCCTGCTCGCATTTCTCCATGCGGGTCTTCCGGAGACCGAGCAGAAATGTGAGCGGATACTTCATGCGCCAGCGAGTTTCTTGAGGCCGTCCACGGCGTCCTGGAACGAGGATTTGTCGGAGAGTTTTTGTTTTAGAAACTCATTGATCGCCTTGTTTTTCTCGATCGCCTCGTCGGTCGCGGGGTCGCTGCCCTTCTTGTATTCGCCAATGCGGATGAGGAGTTCGGTGTCGCGGTAGCGCGCAAGCATGTCGCGGACCTTTCCGGCGGCAGCCTTGTGGGATTCGTCCACCACATTTCCCATGACTCGGCTCACGCTCTCGAGGACATCGATGGCGGGATAGTGATACGCCGAGGCGAGGCGGCGGGAGAGAATGACATGGCCGTCGAGGATCGAGCGCACCTCGTCGGCAACAGGTTCGTTCATGTCGTCCCCCTCCACGAGGACTGTGTAGATCGCGGTGATCGATCCCTTTTCCGCCGGACCCGCGCGCTCGAGGAGCGCGGGCAGGGCGTTGAACACCGAAGGGGGAAATCCACGGCGGGCGGGGGGCTCGCCCGCCGCAAGGCCGATCGAGCGCTGCGCGCGGGCGAAGCGGGTCACCGAGTCGAGCATGAGCAGAACTTTTTTGCCCTTGTCGCGAAAATACTCGGCGACCGTCGTGGCGACATGGGCCGACTTGAGGCGCTCGATGGCGGGGCGGTCCGAGGTCGAAACGACAAGCACCGCGCGCTTGCGGGATTCCTCATCGAGAACCATCTCCAAAAACTCGCGCACCTCGCGGCCGCGTTCGCCGATCAGAGCGAGGACAACGACATCGGCCTCGGTGTTTCGGAGGATTTGGGAAAGGAGCGTGCTCTTGCCGCCACCGGCGGCGGCGAAGATTCCGATGCGCTGGCCCTCGCCGCAGGTCAGAAGGGCATCCATGGCACGCAAGCCGAGCGAGAGCGGATGTTCCACGAGGCCCCGGGCAAGCGGATCCGGCGGCTGGGCGTTGACGGGATACTCGGCTTCCGCGACGAACGGCTTGTCCGAGGTGTCGATGAAATTGCCGAGGCCATCGAGGACGCGTCCCAGCAACCCCTCGCCCACCTGGATCGAGTGGGTGCGGCCCGTCGGGCGCACTTCGGTGTTCGAGCAAAGGCCCTCGTAGTCCCCCACCGGCATGAGGAGCGCGGTGGAACCGGAGAAGCCGATCACCTCGGCGAATTGGGGTTCCTTGGCGCCTGGACGCCAGACCTCGCACAACTCTCCGACTTGGACACCAGGCAGAAGCGCCTTCACCAGCACGCCGGCGACCTGGGTGATCTGGCCTGTGAGGCGTCGGGTTTGAACGGACGCACCCGCCGCGCGGAGCCTTTCAAAGTAGCCGGGAAGCGGTGCGGCGGCGGACATGGCGTTCAATCCTGCGCGGCGAGAAGCGCCTTCTGGATCGCCGCCAACTGGTCTTCCAGCGCGCAGCGGATGATGCCCATGGGGGTTTCCAAAAGGCAGTCGCCGGGAGTCACATCCTCGCGTCCACGGCATTCCACCCGGGCCCCGCCCGACATGAGGGCGGAGAGTTTCTGGGAAACGGGCACCGCCGCCTGCAAATCGACGGGGTTCACGCAGAGGACGACTGTTTGTTGAAGATTCACGGTTTCCAGCGCCAGCGTCGCGGCCTGCTCGATGCGCTGGGCAGGCGGCATGTCGCGGAGGAGCGTGCGGAGGCAGGAGACGACGACTTCGCAGATTTGCTGGTGGATGCTTGCCATCGCCTTCGAGGTCGCGGCAACAGTTTCCAGATTGTGCACACGGGCTTCGAGAAGACCCTCATGGAGTCCTTTTTCAAACCCCGCCTTGCGTTGCACCTCCGCCTCGCGCTCGGCCGCTTCGCGGCTGGTGGCCTCGATCTCGCGGGCCTTCGCGAGGATCAACTCGGCCTCGACCAGGGCTCGGGCGGTCGATGGACGCAGAATCGAGCCCGTCGCCAATGGCGGGAGGCCGGGGGAGGATTGAATGATGGTCGCGCTCATAGGGCCAGATCGAGTTGACGGGCGGCTTCGAGACAATCGAGGGCGGCCGCGGAATCCTCGGATTCGGCGACCGGCGCGGAGAATTTCCACACGGGATCGGGAAACATGGCGGCGAGGCGGAACTCGATGGCGTTCGGATATGGAGCCACCGCCACCCGCAGGCAGAGCAATCCACTGCGGCGAAGGGTCGCCACCGGATCGCCCGCCCAGTCATCCATGCGGGCGGAGGCGGGAATCCTCAAACGATTCAGCGAGGAGCGCGAGGCCAGGCGCTGGAGCACATCGACGCCGAGCGCATCGGCCAACTGGCGGCGGTCCGTTCGCGCGATCGTGGTGGCGATGAGTCCGCGGCACCCCAAGGCACCTGTCAGCAAGACGGTTCGCTCAAGTGTTTCCTTCGGAGCGATGAGAAGGTTGGAAACGGGATTGTTCGGCATCCAATCGACCCATGTGGATTCCCACTGGAAGCGCGAGCGGAGGTGGCGCTGGGCAAACGCCAGCGCCCGGGGGTCCGACTCGATGACCGAGGCGAACTTCGCCGGCAGGTGTTCCGCAAGCGCGGGGCGGAGGTTGAGCTTCATCCACGAATCGAAATGGTCATCCCTCGGCGCGATTCCGATCCAGGATTCGGCGAGTTTCATCCATGTCTCGGCGGGATTTTTGCTCATCGGAAACGCAAGGGGGTTCAAGTGGCAGACGGAGGCTCGGCGGCTGCCCCGGCGGATTTCGCCTCACGGCGGTGGCGGATAAAGAGCCATGCCCCGCCCCCGGCGACAACCACGACAAGCACCCCCACCAAGCCTGCGAGCGTGTAGAAGATCCAGAGCGACTCGGCGGGCACATTGATGCCGAGGAAACTCGAGGTGGCGCCGGGCAGCTTGAGCGGATTGAAGAAATCCACCTCGTCCGAGCGCACCAGCGTCACGGCGACACGCTCGTATTTGAGGCCCTCGACGCTGTTCATCACGAGTTGCTTGATCTGCGGAATCTGCGTGGTCGTGTCAAACCCGGGGCGGATTTTAAGGAAGACGGATGCCGAGGCGGGGTTGTTGGCGTGCGTGTAAGGGTCATTGCTCGGGAGCACGAGAATCACGCGGGCCGTAATGACGCCGTCGAAGTTGCTGAGCATTTCCGAGATGTTGCCCGCGAGGGCGGCCATGAAGCGGATGCGTTCCTCGCTCGGGGAAGAGACAAGGCCCGTTTTGGGAAACATCTCGCCGATGCCTTGGAAGGTTTCCTTGGGAATGCCATACCACTTGAGGATATCGACGGCGCTGGCGAACTGGTCGCGCGGCACGGCAACGGCGAAGAGGTTTTCCTTCACCGGGCGCTTCGTGGCCGAGATGCCCCGTGCGATGAGCAGGCCAAGCATGGTGTTGGCGTCGCTCTCGGTGACATTCGTGTAGAGGTCCTCGCGACCGCAGCCCGCGAGGGCGATCACGGCGAGGAGGACCAGCGCGCGGCGCATCCAGGACTTCAGCAGCCCGGCGGAGGTCCGTTGGTGGAGCGGATCAGGGTGGGTCATTGTTTGGTGGCGGGCTTCGGGGCCTGTTTGGGTTTCTTGGGAGCGGGAGGAATTTCCGCCACGGGGAGATCGAGGGCGATCTCCTCATCGATCGCCTCAGCCTCGAGGGTGGCGGGTTGGAAATACTTCGAGTAGTCGCCGAGGCCCTTCGAGTCGATCTCCACGATGCGCGGGGTGATCACAAAAATTCGCTCCACCATGTCATCCACCCGGCCTTTCACAGAAAAGAGGTAGCCCAACACTGGAATCCTCTGGAGCCACGGGTAGCCGCTGGCCTGTTTTTTATCGACCTTCAGGTAGAGGCCGCCGACGAGGAGGCTTTGGTTGCGCTTGATGAGCGCCTGGGTGGTGAGCGAGGACTGCTGGACCGTGGGGATCGAGGTCACTTGTCGCGCTCCGAGTTGGCCGTCCTCGATTTTCACCTGGAGGTAGATGCGTTCCTTGCCGTTGTCGATGGTGACATGGGGGATGACTTGGAGGCTGAGGCCCGTGCTGACATTGAAGAGATTGCTCACATACTGGCCGGTCGAGTTGACATAGAATGTCTCCTGTCGGCTGATGGTCGCGCCGAAATTGTCGAGAGTCAGGACCGTCGGGCGTGAAAGGGTGCGTGCCTTGTTGTCCTGCTCGAGCGCGTTGATTGAACCCATGATTTGGGTCGTTCCAAAAACGCCGCTGGCGAGAATATTCGGGGCATCGGCGACGGAGGCCAGATCGCCCGACCGGCCAATGATCGGAGCGGTGAGTTCCGCGTCGTCGGCGAGGTTTTGGGCAATGAGGTTGTCGTCGTTGACAAGAATATCGGGGCGGCCCGTGGCGCTGGCACCAATGCCTCCCTTGCCCGCCACGCCCACGCCGATGGAGTTGAGGCCCAGGCTGCGCGAGGTGCCGATGGCGAGATCCACGATGGCGGCGGAGATTTCGATGATGCGCACGGGCACATCCAAGCGCTCGATGGCGGATTTGTAGGAGGCCATGTTTTCGCGGATGTCCCGGACAACAACGGCATTTCGGCGGACATCCGCCATGATCGAGGCTTGGTTCGTCGCGTAGGCGCCGGGAATGCCGGGACCGCCGGCTGTGTCGAAGGGACCGCCGTCTTGCTGGACTTGCGAAGGAGGCGCGGAGCGGGATGGCGGTTGGGAGGCTGTGGTTTGAGCCGAAGGGCCGGGATAGAAGCCAAGACGGGCGGTTTCCGCCGCTTGTTGTGGGCCGAGCGCACCGACCATCGGACGCGGCCTCCCGCCGGAAGCGAAGGTTTCGGTGACCAACCCGCTGCCAAGCTGGCCGCTTTGGGTGACGAGTTCGTTGAGAAGCGTGGCAACTCCTTTGATGACGGTTCCCGGGCCGCCGGTGGCTCCGGAAGTGGTGGTGGAATCGCCGCTGAGGACGATGTCGTAGGCCCAGGCGTGGTTGAGGGGAAACACCTCGATGACCATCTCGCCCTGCTGGTGGAACTGCTGCTGGTTGTCCATCGTCTGGGCGATGTGTTTTGTGATGTCCACAAACGCCGGGAGGCCGGTGATGGAAAGGATCGGGCTGCCCTCCACGGCATTGACGGACGAGCCTGGGGCGAGGATTCCAAGAGAGTTCAGCGAGTAGAGAACAGGATCGGCCTTTGCGAAGCGGAGGGTGACGAGTGTCGTCTGCACCTCCATCGGCGTGCCGACATAGAGGATGCCATTGTGAAACATCCACATCAGATTGAACGACCGCGAAAGCTGCGAGAGCAGATCGCCCGGCGGGATGTTTTCAAAACGCCCGCTGACGCGGCCCTTCACATTCGGGCTGACGACCGAGCGGACGCCGTGTTGTTGGGCGAGTTCGGAGAGGATGTCGCCCACTTCGCGATTCTGGGCGACGATGAGGTATTTGATCTTCGGCCAGGGAATCGCCGCCGCGATCGAAGCCTCGTTTCGGGAATCGGCGGGGGCCTGCGAGGAGAATGCGACCCATGCCGCAAGAAAGACCGCGAGCACGGGAAATGGAATGGGCAGGCGTCGCATTGGAAAGCCCCTGTGAATGCCTTAAAGCGCTCCCGCGAGCGAGACCTTTTTGGA
>CAYOGR010000120.1:0-6760 GCA_964403605.1 uncultured Chthoniobacter sp. | reverse complement strand
AGGCGTCCCGCCTGCGATGGAAGTCATTCGATGTCAGGAGGCGGGCAGGGAAGGGGGCGGTGTCCATTCGGCTTGGCGCAAGGCCTCCAGATCACGGACAAACTCTGGATTTTTCTTCAACTCCTCGAAGATGAGTTGGGCGAGGCCGCGAGAGAGCAGGACATCGCTCGGGTAATGCATCCCGCCGAGCACACGGGACATCCCGACGGCGGCGGCTTCGCGCAGGAATGCGGATTTGTATGGAGGATTGAGGTCGGCCAGAACGAGCGCAAAGGCCCAGGAGCGGGTCGCGTGGCCGCTGGGATTGGAGTAGCCTGACTCGTAGGGGACGAGCTTGCGGATCAGGTCGGGATGCGCATCGCAAGGCCGGACGCGCCGATACAGGTCTTTGAGGTAATTCTTCGGCCCGTTCACGGTCTTGCCCAGCTTTTGGAAGAACGCCGCGGTTTGAGGGTAGTTCTTTTCGGTAAATGCAGGGCCGAGCACCCCGGTGAAGGTGAAGACATCCAAGCCGGCCATCCATGTGGCGTGGGCGATTTCTTCAGGGGTCGCAACCGCCTGAATGGCGATGATGAAATCGAGGTCGGCCTGATCCATCGGCCCGCCGGTGGGGGGAGGACCAGGGTAGCGTGTTTCGAAGAACTTGCCGTCCGGCAAATGCCAGGTTGATTCCTTGCTGGCTGCGGTCTGGGCGGAGTTCGGGGTGGTTTCCGCGTAGCAGAGCGCGCAGGCAAGACATAGCGGAAGAAGTATGGCGGAAAAATTCATCAAGTGCTTATCGCGAGGGTTGGAGGCTTGCGGCAAAAGCACGCATGTAACAATTCCGACACGCGGAAGCGGGCAGCGCGACCTTCTCCGGGCCGCAGCGGCATTTGGGGGGTGGGGATGCGCCATTGTTGAAAGACGCGCGAATCGTCGGCATTCAAAATTTGACTGGTTTGTGCGGGTAAGGCTATTCGGGTGGATTGCAATGATGGAGGCTTTTTTTCAACGATTGCTCGGTGGCTCTTCCGGCTTCACGGGAAACGAAGGGCAGGGGGATTTGCGAAGCGTGACCTTGGATTTGGGCGATGGGGCCCAAGTCGAGGTCGCGGATGAAGGAGACGAGGTGCTGGGCCTGTATGCGAAGGTCGCGGAGTTTGAGGAAGAGCCACCCGAGGCGTTCTGGAAGGATATTGCCATTGCCAACTTCGGCTGCGCCGGCACCGATGGATCCACGCTGGGCTACGATCCCGAGACCCGAACGCTCCTTCTCGTGCGCTACTGGCCGATCCGAGGCATGGAGCCTGCTGCCGCACTCCAATTGGTGGAGCTTTTTGTCGAAACTTTCTTCACCTGGCGCGACCGTGTGGAGCGTTTGGTTGCCAACTCGTTGATGTCAGAGGATTCCACTCCTATCCCTCCCAATTGGAACTTGTCCCGCCTCGCCTGAGAGCAAAAAGCCATGCCCCCACCGCTAATCCAAAGCCAAACAGTTCGACAACCTTTGCAGGTCAACGCGGGCCAGGCTGTTCAATCCCGACAAAACCTCGCCCCGGCCAGCCTGCAATCCACGCGCGTGGCCGACATGGCGCGCACCGGCGGGATGTCGTGGCAACCGGGCGTGGATCGATTGGCCGAGGCGCTCAAGGACGCCTACCTGGATGGCCCCAAGGTGGCCTCGATGGATCGCATTCCGCTCGGCAGCCATGCGGGCCGGGTGGAGAGGTGCCTCAAGGAGCTTGGCTCGGTGCTGTATTTCCGCGGCACCGATAAAGACA
Source organism: uncultured Chthoniobacter sp. (assembly GCA_964403605.1). Classification (GTDB taxonomy): domain Bacteria; phylum Verrucomicrobiota; class Verrucomicrobiia; order Chthoniobacterales; family Terrimicrobiaceae; genus UBA967. The sequence continues at coordinate 5,000 of CAYOGR010000120.1, read as the reverse complement.
GACTCCTCGACGAATTGCATGAGGCGGTGGCGGACGCGTTGAGCGAAAAACTGATCGGAGTTGCAGGGAGAAAAAACACCCGCCTGGCAGTGCTGGACTACACACCCGACAAGGCCCTGCTCAAGGAGTGGGTGTGCAACAATCTGTTCGACCTCAAATTTTCGACCAACAAATCGTTGGATCCTGTTTTCCACCGCGACCTCTCCACTCCGCAGGATCAACAAGCCATCGACACCGCTTTTGGAGCCTCCACGGCGATGGTTGTGGCCATGGGAACCAAGACGGACCCAACGGATGCGACCTTCGCGCTGGCGGGCGGAATCGCCGACAAGCCGCTCGCCGAGACGGCAAAATCTCTTTTCACAGCGTTGGAGAATTTTGTGAAACAGCCGCCCGCCACGCCCGGCGACTATGGCGTGCATGCGGAAATCAAGGGGCTTCTCGACAAGGGCTTCAACCCCAAGTTCGGCGGTATCGGCCGTTTTCCCGAGCCCACCGACGCCGAGGCCAAAGCGCGCATGCTCCCCTGGGCCTTCAAAAAATACTCGGCCGATGCGACACAGGCTGTCGGCACCCGGGAGGCCCACGAGGTCAACCTCCGCCAACTCGAATACTATCGAGACAACCTCGGTGCCTATCTCGAGGCCGCTGAAGCCGACCCGCACAAAGCCGACCTGCTGGCCACGCAACTCCACGGAACGATCGGCCAGATATTCAACGACATTCTTTTCAACGAGAAATTGAATGCCGCAGACCGCAGCGCCCTTTACATCGAACTCTGCGATCGAGGCGTGCTTCCGGATTCGGCGGGAGCCAACGAGAGTGGGGTGCACGCTCGCAGGGATTCCGCCCTTGGCGATCTTGCCAGGCTCCAGACCCTCATCCGCTCCTCCCCGTTGCTTATGGAATTCAACCCGCGGGAGGTGTCGGCGCAAGTCGCCCGGAAAGCCATGGCTGGCGCTGGACAAAACTTCGGAAAAGACGCCGCGCTCGCCGAGGAGGTTCTGGCCGATGCCCTCGTGAGGACCACCACAGGCGGATTGGATGTCGTCGCGGGACTCCGCGGCCGCTTTCCAAAAATCCACGAGGCCATCGCCCAAGGCCTCAACCAACGCGACAAGGCCATCGAAAAAAATTGCATGAACCTGCCTGACGCGCGCTTGGACGGAGCCGCGCTCGCCGCCGTTTCCACCCTTGCAGGCGATCGCGGATCCGCTGCCGCCCCGCTCGTCGAGGAAATCAAAAGCGGCCGGCTTTTTGCCCACGGGATGCGACCCAACACGATCCAGCGCGCCCACACTCTCCCAGCCAATCTGGAAGCCCTCGCGGAGGGCGGCAACAAGGAGCAGGTTTTTCAAAAGGCGCTGAGAAACGAAGCCAAGTTCCTCGACCGGGAAATCAAGGAACTTGAGTCCATGAAGTCCAAGCTGAACGACTCTGCCAATCGCACAGGCACCAATGAATTCGCCCAACTTCGCGCGAGGGAGCTGCGGGACTCCATCAAGAAGGATATCGATCCCGAGCTCGTGAAGCTTCAGCAAAGGAAATCCCTCGTCGACCGCCTGCTGCAAAACACCGGGTCGCTCGCACAACCCGATTTCAAGGACATTCCCGTTCGCGACTCTCAAGGGCGCGCCCACACGCTGGAAGGCCTGGCAAACGAGGATTCCGTGGCAAGGATGATTCACAATGCGGGGCACCGCACCCTCTGCAGCATCTCCGGCACCACGACCGATATCGGCCTTGCACTCGTCGCCCAATACGGCGAGGCCACGGTCAAAGAGGCCACGGCCTCGCTTCTCAATCGTGCCAACGCCCTGAAAAACGGCACCCCCGCCCCGCCACTCGACGAAAAATTCCAGTCCCTCTTCGCCACATTGAGTTTCTTCATGCAGGGCGGCCAATACCACACGCCGGCCGAGGTCTTGGGTGGTCTCCTCATTGTCGCCGCCTCGCTCCACTCCCCGGAGCAGGCCTCCAACAAGACTGCCATGGTGGCCGCCTACAAGAGCCTCCTGGAGGACTTCGCCAAAAACCCCGCCGACTACTTGATCGCGGACAAGGAGATCGCAAAACACTTCGCTGCAAATTTGGCCGACCAAAAGACCGCCCTTCACAAAACGCATCGCGACATTATTGCCGCGGGCTCACCGGGCGGGCCCAAGCCGTGGAAGGGAATCGACCGTGTGGCGCCTGAGCACTTTCGTTCGAAATATCTTTCAAGAATGGGATTTCAACCTCCGGAGCGGACTGTTCTTTCGAAGCGCCTTTATTACGACGACTCCTCGATCCCCTCCGCCCCCGCAAAAAAATTTCTCATCACGCGCACGAGGGATGACATGGATTGGCGATCGTCAGGATCTCGCATTCCAAAGGAGGAACGCGATCGCATCACGGCCGGCCTCCGAAGCCCGGCAGAGCCTCAAAACAGCTCGCTCTGGGAAAAATCGCTTCCATTTGAAGCCGACCTTTTCGTTTCACACCGGGATAAAAACCAGGAGTCTGTTGTTTTCAAGGAGCCCCAGCCTTCCCGCGTTGACAAAAACGAATTTCAAAAGCGCAACCTGGATTTTGCCGGCGGTGCGCCTGCCATCAGGCGCCATGAGGGATTTCGGCGCGAACGCGAACTCGCCAGGCTCCGCGCGGCCGAGGAGGACCTCGCGGCGCTGACGGCGCAGCAGGGGAAAGACCTCACCAGCCCAATCAAGGATTCGCTGGGGGCCATCAAAAATGCCGAGGGGTTCGTGCTCAGATCCGCGGCCGAAGGATCCACAGAAAAACTCGTGCGCGACGGGGCTGGGGACGCTCTCGGAGTTGCCGGTTACGGAGTGGGGATGATCAAAGGGCTCCAAAAGAAAACAGCCATCGCACACGAACTCCGCAAGGCCGAGGATTCGAAGACGCTCTCCCGGCAGCGCTCGCAAGAAGTCGGGATTTCCAAAAAGAATCTCGAGGCCCAGAGGGACAATCTCGACACAGTGATCGACAAAATGGGTGCGGAAAAAGCTTTTGCCGCCCACCACGCCGACACGGAGACACACGCCAAACTTCTGGCACAGGCCTCGCAAGGCCCGGACGCAAATCGCCTCGAGGCGCAGATCGAGGATCTTCGCTACAAGCGCGGCGAGAACCACGCGAAGCTCTTCGTCCGCTACCCCGCCGGCCTCGTGGCCAGCGGCACCGGACTGGCCGCCACCATCGGACAACAGGCTGGCACGATCGCTGCCACATCCACTGCAGGAGCTGGACTGGCACTGGCTGGCAAGGTTTTTGCGCTCTTTGGGGCCATCTCGGCAGTCGTTTCGGGCTGGCGCATCGTGCGAAACTGGAAAGCGAACACCCGGCTCGAAGCGATGGTGAAAAATGCCGATGCCGCCCTTGCCAACAGGCGGGGGAAAATCCGTTCAGAGCTCGCCTCCGAGGGCAAGGAACTCTCTGAAGCGAATATCTCGGAAGCCTTGTCGAAGGATTCCCTTCATCTCCTCCTCACAGCGGAAAAGAAATCCCTCAAGCAACAAATCAAAGACAACCGGATCGACAGCTGGGGAATTGAATTTCCCTCGATGATCTCGGGCGGAGTCAGTGTCGCAGTCGCCGGCATGTGGTTGGCTGGCGCGGCAAGCGTTGCCGCCCTTGGCCCGATCGCCCTCGTGCTCGGTTTCGTGGGCTGTGCTGTGGGCGTTGGCATTGCCATTCACCGCCTCAAGCGCACCGGCAAAACTCAAAATCGTATGGCCGATGCCCAGGAAGGCCTGGCCGCCCTGCAAAACGACAGCACCAAACTCAACGACCTTCGCAAATCCAACCCCCGCGTCCACAAGGCCGCCAAGGCTCTTGAAAAGGCAGGCAAGCAAGCGACTGCCGATGCCGTTATTCAGAAACTCGAGGAATTCCTCTCCATCCGCTATGTCAATGTCACCGCGCAGGCTGTTTACCGCGACCTCCTCGCGGAACTCGATGTCATCGCGCAAACGCCCAAAGCCCAGGCCGCCTTCCTTGCCACCTCAGGCCGCCTCCCGGGCCCGGAGAGCGATCCCTCGGGCGATAAGCAGGCTGCGTATTTGAAACTCGCCAACAATTCGCCCGTCCTCCAAACGCTGCGCGAGCATGGACTCAGTCCTTTGGAAATCTCGCGCATCGTCCATGCCGGCAGCACTGGCGAGGGAGTGAAGCGGCTCCTCGCCGCTCTGAACCTCAAGGAAATCAAAACCGACTCCTTTGCGGCCGATGCGAATCTGGAAGACCCGCTCTCCGCCCGCGCCGAATTCACCGCACTCCAATCCGGCTCCGCCGTGCTCCATGGCAACCGCTTCGACAGCGGCATGGATGCCGCCCTCACGGCCTTGAAGCGCAATCCCGCGCTGGCCTCCGACAACGCACGACAAAACGACGCCTTCCAGAATTACTTCTCCAAGCCGATGCTGACCGGTGTCGAGGCCCGAGAACTTCGCACAAACATCAAATCGAAATTTTTCGCATTAAACGAAAGCTCGAGATCGGCCAACAGTTGTTTGGAAAAGCTCAGCGCCAAACCGATGCAAACCCTCCCGCCTGGGGAATCCCGCCGGGATTTCCTGCCTGCCGAGGGCGAGACTCCCACCCACTCTGCTCTGCTCATCAACCGCTTCGACGCCAAAGGCCGACCGATCCGCACGGAATTTGACCCACTCCTGCCCCTCACCAGAAAAGACCCCGATGTGGGAATCTTCGGGGAGGGGGCCATCCTTCGCCAATCTGAAAAAGAAGGCCTCCAGCCCAACACCATCATCTGCCACAAGGGCTCGCACCGCGACCGCGGCGTTTACATCACCTACACCCTCGAAGGCACCCAGTGGTATCGCAACGCCTCCGGCAAATCGACCCTGGTGGATATCCGCCCCGAAACCATCGCTGCCAAACGCAAACTCCCCCACGACGACCCGGAAAAACGACGCTACGACCTCATCCAAGAGGAGCTTCAATTCGGCTCCACCGCCGTCGTCTACGGCGAACCATTTGAC
>CAYOGR010000119.1:0-6900 GCA_964403605.1 uncultured Chthoniobacter sp. | reverse complement strand
GTGAGCCGGCGATGATCCCGCGGGTGGCGTGGTGGTAGGCCAGGTGCGTGTCGGCGATCCAACTCACTTTCGGCTCGACGACCGGCTCCATGGAAGCGCGGGCCTCGATGGGGAAGCCATATTGGGTGAAGGCAATCGTCCAAGCCGGGGGAGCGGCGGGTTCGCCGTCGGGCACGAGCCAGGGGTGCTGGCGGATGAGCGAGAGGGCGGCGGAGTCGGGGACGGTGATTTTGTAGAAGGGCTCGCGGCTGCGGATGTGGTCAGCCAGGCGGAAGGCGGGATTTTTCGAGCACTCGAGAAGGATTTCAGAGGGGTCGATCCCGACGAGGTTGAGCCCGTTGTAGAGGCCGTGTTTGTTGGGACTCCCCGCGAAGTGCCGCCGGTGCCAGGACTCGAAATCGTCGCTGAGCATCACGGCGATCTCGAAATGCAGGTGCGAGCGCTCGCGATTGATCCCGGCGCCTGTGAAGCCCATCCGGCCGATCTTTTCGCCCTGCGACACGCGTTGGCCGGGTTGGGCGTTGATTTCGGAGAGGTGGGAGTAAAGGGTGTAGAATCGGCAACCCTCGATCTGGTGCTCGATCACGACATAGCGGCCGTAGTTCGAAGCCCCGGCTTCGCGACTGGTGTGGACGACGAGACCGTCCGCCGAGGCGAGGATTTCATCGAGGGGATTTCCCGCCGCATCCCGCCGCACCGGGGCGATATCGATGCCTTCGTGGAGGGTGGTGAAAACCACATCGCCGCCCATTCGTTGCGGGCCGCGCACGAATCCGAACGAGCCGCCCTCCCAGGGTTTCGATTCCTCGCCCTCGAAGTGGCGGTTCACATACATGTAAAAATCCTGCGGACGGCCTTCGAGCAGGGCGCGGTTTTCGGTGGGCCAATCGAACAGCGCGGCTTGGAGGGGAAGCGCCAGGGCGAGCAAAAAAGCGGCGGCGCGGAGGGTCACGGAACAGCCTCCGGCTTGGGCGCGCGCTGTTTTTTTCCAAACTCCGACTCGCGTCCGATCACGGGAAATTGAGCCTGCAAGGCCGCGATCTCCTGAGGCAAAATCCCGCCGGGCACATATAAAATCCCGTCGCTGACTGTGCCGGAGAGCTTCAAGATCGAGGCGGCGCGTCCGTTGATCAAAACCACGGCGGTGCGGCCCTTGTCCTCGACGCTCAGCTGGTGGAGCTTGTTCGTGCCATGAGCGTCGAGCCGGAAATACGCGGCCACGAGGCCGTCATTTCCAGGAAAGGGGTAGAAGGCCTGGATGTCGCGCTCGTTCACGGCGGGAACCTTGCGGATCGGGATTTTGCGCCCATCGGCGAGATCGAGTTCGGTCACGAAGGACGGGCCGTCGGTCGATGATCCCTCGCAATGGAGGCGGATGGTGGTCGGCGGAGCTTTTTTCGCGCCCGCGAAGGTGGCGGGAACAAAGGCGGCAAGGGCGGTGGCGAGGACGAGAAAAGAAATCTTTCGGCGCATGGCTTGGCGCGAGGGCTGTGGTTGAAGCGCCGAAGCGTAGGCGAGAGTTTGGGAATTGCAACCGCCCGGTGTGTCCGATACCTGTTACCCCCATGATTCGCCTCGCCGCTGCCCTCCTTGTCCTACCGCTGGCCATGGCCGTCGCCCAAGACGCACGCGACGCCGCAACGCCTTTCGAATGGTCTCCGCCCGACGAAAGCACGCCGTTTTTCGTCTCGGGCGCGGATTTTGCCTCCCAAGAGCGGGACATCCTCCGGGCCACCTCTCCGGCGAGCCAGTATCCTCTGGTAAAAAAAGGCCCCGACTCGACGGGCGGGCGGATTCTGGGATTTTTCAACGGCCTGTTTGGCTCCGTGAATTTCCGCAATCCCGCCGCCATGCGCGACGAGGCCACACTCGTTCTCGAGCCCGAGGCCCCGAAACTCTCCGACTCGCGCGAAGTGAGTGTGGACTACGCGATCCGGAACAACTCCAGCCGCATGGCGCGCCTGGATTTCCCGACCAGCCAGCGCCTCGAAATCCTCACCAAAAACTCCGCCGGCACCGTGATCGACCGCTGGTCGGACGACCGCTCGTTCCAACCGCAGGAGGGCATTGTCATCATCAATCCCAACGAGCGCATCGAATACCGGGAGAAAATCCCCACTCGCGACATGAAGCCCGGGGAAACCTACGAGGTCGAGGCCATGCTCAAGACGGATCCCGATTTCCGGCTCCAAAAACAACTCGTGCCCCGCTGAGTTCCCTGCCTCCGGAGCAATGATGCGTCCATTCCTTGCATTCGCCGTAACCGCCCTGCTGGCATCCCCGGCGTTCCTCGGCGCGCAGGAGCAGGATCCGAAACTCCTCGAGCGCATCCAGCGTCCGAACATGGAACTCGTCAATCCCATGCAAGGAAAAACCTTCAACGGCGGAGGCGGGGTGAAAATCCAGGAGGCGGCCGTGGGGCGTGCCGCGTTCGACTCCACGAAGACGGCGGCGTTGAAGGAATTCTCCGGCACCCGCTCGTTTCTCGGCATCAAGAATCCCTGGTTCGGAAACCGCGTTTTTGAAACCAAGGCCGCTCCTCTCTCGGGTCTCGGTGGCCCGGCGAAGCTCGATGCCGCCTACCCCACTCGCGAGGCGGCGATCGGCGGGTTTGCCGGCTCCGACAAACGGGCCAATCTCGGATCTTCGAGAGTCGAAGTTCAACCGTTTCTCGTCCGCGGCGAGGCGCAGGGCGCGCTGGAGCAAATCTCCGACAAAATCTCCAAGGAGATGACGATTGACGATATTCGCGAGTTGTTGAACAAACCGCGCTGATTTTTTCCCATCATGTCCGACATTTCATTTCTCCTGCGGGGTTGCGCCAAGGTCATCAGCGAACAGGAACTCGCCGAAAAGCTCAAACTCGGCCGTCCGCTCCGCGTGAAGCTGGGCGTCGATCCCACCGCGCCGGACATCCACCTCGGCCACAGCATCGCACTCTCGAAACTCCGCGACTTTCAGGACCAGGGGCACGACGCCATCCTGATCATCGGCGATTTCACGGCCATGATCGGCGATCCCACCGGCCGCTCGGTCACGCGCCCGCAGCTCACCCATGCCGAGGTTTTGGCGAATGCGAAAAGTTTTCAGGAGCAGGCGTTCAAAATCCTCGACCGCGAGCGTGCCACGGTTGTTTTCAACGGCGAGTGGTTCAAGGGAATGTCCTTCGAGGAGGTGATCAAGCTGAACAGCCGCGTGACGCTTCAGCAAATGCTCGTGCGCGAGGATTTCCGCGACCGGCTCGACAAGGGCCAGCCCATCCGCGCCCATGAAATCCAATACCCGATCATGCAGGGCTGGGACTCCGTGATGATCAAGGCCGATGTGGAACTCGGCGGCACCGACCAGCTTTTCAACATCATGGTCGGCCGCGATCTCCAGCACGAAGAGGGAATGCCCCGCCAGGTCGCCATGACGATGCCGATCCTCGAGGGGCTCGACGGGCACCAGAAGATGAGCAAGAGCCTCGGAAACTATGTCGCGCTCACCGACCCGCCCGCGACGATGTTTGGAAAGCTCATGAGCATCAGCGACGAGCTGATGGCGCGCTACTACGACATTCTGCTGCACGAGACGCTGCCTGCGGGAATGCATCCGATGGAGGCGAAAAAAGGCCTCGCCCGCCGCATCACGGCGCGCTTCCACAGCGAGGAACTCGCCGGGCAGGCCCTCGAGGATTTCAACACCCGCTTCAGCGCCCGCGACCTCGCCCACGCCGACCTGCCGGTTTTCACGCCCGGCGCTTCGCGGGACATTCTCGCTGTGGTCGTCGAGGCCTTCGCCTCCTGTTTTCAAACCACACGCTCGCGCTCCGAGGCCCGCCGCCTGGTGGAGGGCGGAAGCATCCAGTGGAACGGCGTCAAATTTTCCGACCCCAAGGCGCAGCTCCCGGCCGAACCCGGCGTGCTCAAACTCGACAAGACCCGCGCCGTCCGCATTCACGCCTGAGCACCCAAGATGCGTCCGGTTTTTTATCAACGGCGATGGGAGCCGAACCTCGGGTTCTCCCGCCATACGATTTACCGGATCCTTTTTTGGCTCGTGGTGGCCTTCGTCGCCTACCGGGTTTTTCTTTTCGGCAAGGGGATTTTCGATTCCCACCGGGCCACCTCCCTCGCGCGGCAGGCGGAGGTCGAACTCGCCGGGGGACGCGATTCCGAGGCCATGGAGAATCTCAAGCTCGCCCTGAGCTATGACGAGGGGAATCCCGCGGCGGCCCGATTGATGGCGCGGGTGTTCGATGCGGAGGACAATATGTTGGCGGTGGAATACCACCGTTTGGTTGCGGAGTCGGGTAAGGCCGGGGCCGAGGATTTCCGGCTCATGGCCCTCTCCGCGGCCCGACATGGAAACCAGGATTTGGCGCTCGAAGCCGCCGCAAAAAATCGCGAACTCGGCGGCGACCCGGCGTTTCCCGATTTGATCCAGGCGGGAATCCTCTCGTCGAAGGGCGACACCGCGGGCGGCGAAAAAGCCCTGCGTGCCGCCCTCCAACAAAGGGAATCCAGCGAAACGCTCGTGGCTCTCGCCGATTTTCTCCTCGCCGATTCCGAGCTTTTGGATCTGAACGCCGCCGAGGCCGCCCGGCTCCTGCGTCGCGCGGGGCAGATCGACAAGGGCACGGCGGGCCTCCAGGCCCTCCGGAAGGGCTTGGTCTCTGGAATTCTAACGCCCGCAGACCGCTCCGCCTGGGTCGAAATGTATCTGTCCCACCCGGCCGCCGACACCGCCTCCCGGCTCGACGCGTTGGAGATCGAATTGGCCGCCGACCCCGGCTCGCGCGCCGAGATTTTCCAGAAAAGAATGCCGGCGTTCCGCGTCCTTCCCGTCGACGGGAAAGCGAAAGCGGCCCGCTGGCTTCTCAACAAAGGAGAACCCCGCGCCGCACTGGCAATCCTTCCCTATTCACAAGCCTCCACGGCACCGGACGCCTTCCGCATTTGGATCGAAGCAGCGATTGCGATGGGGGACTGGGTCGCGATCGAGACAGGCTTGCAAAAGCCTTTGCCGACCCTCGAGGACACTGCGCGACTGCCGCTCCTGGCCCGTGCGATCAAGCAGCAGGGCCGCGCGGCCGAAGCCGATGCGGTCTATGCGCAAGCCTTGAGGCAATTCCAATCCGATCCCGTCAAACTCGCCGAGGTCCTTGCCGGAATCCTCGCGGCGGGCGAGTGGGAACTTTTTGAAAAAAATCTCGGCCCTGTGATCAGCGATCCAAGGGTCGCGCCCGGGGCCCTGCGCCTCTGGGTGCCGTTGGCACGCGACCATCGCAGCTCCCCGCGCCTTCTGGGTTTTTATGAAAAAGCCCTGGCCAGTCCGGTCCTCGCCCGGGATTCCTTTCTTCTGGACCGCATTCAATTTTGCCGACTGATTCTTGGCGTCCCTGTTCCTATCGAGGATATCGAACTCCTCCTGGAAAAGTCCGGCGATACTCCAGGAGCCTTGGCGACCGCCGCGCTCGGCCAACTGAAAAACGGCCGGAAAGCCAGGGCCCTTTTTATTCTCGAGGGCGATGAAACCCCGCTGGATGTCTCCCGATTGACTCCCTCCCGCCAAGCCGCCGTCGCTGCGGTTTTTGCTGCGAATGACCGGTCTGCCGAGGCCCGAAAAATTGCCGACCGCATTCCCCGCCAAAAGCTCACCGTCGAGGAGGAGGCTTTTCTCGAACAGGCTCTCGCGAGGGGAGGCATGCCTAATTGACGGCACCCCCGGCAAAAAAGATCATCCGCCAATGAATAGAAATCCGATCTTTGCGTTTGTCATGGCCGGAGGCAGCGGCGAGCGCTTTTGGCCGATGAGCCGGCGCAGCACGCCCAAGCACCTCCTCAAGCTCCTCGGCGATCAAACCCTCCTGGAAACCACCGTCCGGCGTCTGGACGGGCTGGTTCCGCTGGAGAACACCTTCGTTCTCACCAACGAGGCCCAGATCGAAGCCACCCGCGCCGCTGTTCCATTTCTCCCGCAGCAAAACATCATCGCCGAGCCCGCCAAGCGCGACACCGCGCCCGCCTGCGCCCTCGCCACGGCCATCGCCCGCTCGCTCCATCCCGAGGCCGTCTGCGTCGTCCTCCCGGCCGACGCCATGATCCATGATGTCGCCAAATTCCGCGACCGACTCGCCGATGCGATCGACGCCTCCGCCACCGGGGCCATCGTCACGCTGGGCATTCCACCGGCCTTCCCCGCCACCGGCTACGGCTACCTCGAAACCGCCGAAGCCCGCCCGCCCGGCCCGCGCGGGGGCCGCCTCCATGCCCTCAAGCGCTTCGTTGAAAAACCTGATCTCGAAAAAGCCACCGCCTATCTGCGCGAGGGAAACTTTTTCTGGAACGCCGGCATTTTCATCTGGAAGGCGGAGACCTTTCTCGACGAAGCCCGCCGCCAAGTTCCGGCCTTGGCCGATTTCATCGAGGCACTCGACCGCTTCGAGGCTCTCCCGGAACTCCTCTCCGGGCGTTTCGCCTCGCTACCCAAAATCTCGGTCGATTACGCGATCATGGAAAATGCGCGGGGTCTTGCCGCGGTTATTGCGGATTTCGATTGGGACGATGTCGGCGCTTGGACGGCCCTGCCCGCGCACATCGCCCCAGACGCCGCCGGCAACTCCACCCGCGGCCCCGTCGTCCAGCACGCCTCGCGCGAAAACATCGCCATCTCGAACAGCCGCCTCATCGCCCTCTGTGGTGTGCGGAATCTCGTCGTCGTCGAAACCCCCGACGCCATCCTCGTCTGCGACCGCGACAGCGTTCAACAAGTCAAAGAACTCCAGCCCCTCCTGCCAGAGAGCTTGAAATAAAGATCCCTGGGCACTTGGCAGCTTCGAAAGCAGGGTATGAGTCTTGCCGGTCATCGAAAGACTCCCACTCGCAGGCAGGACGCCCGCACTACATTCCAGAACCC
>CAYOGR010000118.1:1836-7239 GCA_964403605.1 uncultured Chthoniobacter sp. | reverse complement strand
TGGCCACCGAGACCCCTGCGCGTTCGGCGATCTGGGACAGTGTGACGGATGTCATTTCAAAAAATTGGTTGTCTGATGTCAAAAACGGGCGGTTTCCCGGATGGAAACTTTTCCGTAGCGGCGGATGGCTTCGTCCAGAGAAAAAACCCCGTCCCGGAGCCGCTGCGCCCCTTCCGGCGAGAGTGTGGTGACCGTGACTTCCGCGCGGCGGAAACGGCTCGGGATAAGGCTGCCGTTGATGGTCGAACCATCCCGTCCAATCCGGATATCGTCGCCGGGAGATGTCCAAACGGCTTCGCCATTGGAGTTCAGGTATTCGAAGCGGACCGAAAGCCCCACAATATTTTCCGTGAAAAACGCCCTTTCATCCGTGGGCGGGAAGGGAGCGGGAGCGGGAGTGGACGGAGGGGAGTTCCAGTATTGGGTCTGAAGGTTGGTCACGCCGCCGGTGACATTTTCAAAGGTGTGGCGGGCGGAGGCGATGGAGCGGTAGAGCGCGTAGGATTGATCGGTGGTTTTTTCGGGATTGAGCGGATTCTGAAATGCCAGGCGGTAGGAGACCGCGCGCTTGGAGCCCGTGAAGTCGGGAGCATTGGCACCGGAGAAGCTGTTGTCTTTGTCGGTCGTCGTGGTGAGCAAGGTGAGCCACATGGCGGTCGGGTTCCCGGGAAGGTCGGGATCGCTTGCGAGGCGCAGCCCTTCGCCTCTTGCGAAATTCGGAATGACCATGCCCTCGATGTCCTGAACGATCTGATCGAGGGCGATGGACGCGTCGCCGTTGCGGGTGATGGCCCCCTGGGTTCGCGTGTAGTGGGATGTCATTCCCTGCATGGTCGAAAGCAGGACAACCACCAGCATCATGGAAATCCCTGCCGCGACCAGGAGTTCCAGAATGGTAAAGGCTGCAACTTTGGGTCTTTTCACCGGGGAATGGCAAGGGTTGCCTCGAGGATGCTCGAGTTGGTGGGGGCCGATACCGATGGGGTGGCGAGGGCGTCCAGGGTGATCAAGCCGAAAACCACCGCCTGGGGATAGCCCGAGGCCGTAGCGGGAAGGTTGGTGCCGGCTGGATTGGATGGCGAGACTCTCAGAGAGGCACGAACCCATCGGCCGGTGCGGGCCGCCTCGTAGTCGGAGAGTGGCTTCGGAGGGGCGTTGGGGTCGAGCCAAAGAGCGGCGGTTCCGGAGGCGTTTGCATCGGGATTGCCGTTTTCGTCGGCCCGGTAACTCACATAGAGGAGTTTTTTTTGGGTGCGAACCCAATCGTAGGAGGTGGCGAAATTGGTTGTCTGGAATGTGCGGCGGAGGCCGTCGATGGCCTCGGCGAGTTCGCGGCGTTCGGTGTTTTGGTTCGCCGATTGCATGCTGCCTCCGAAAAGGCCCAGAAGGGTAAGAAGGGCGAAGGAGACGATACCGATCGCCAGAACGACCTCGACGAGCGAGAAGCCGCGCGCGCGGAGCGAGGGTGCGGTGCGGAGATTCATTGCGGAGTCATATCCTCCGGGGATTTGAAGAATAGCGGTCTGGCGTTCCGGTAGAGTTTGAAGCCCTGTCTTGTGGAAAGCATGGCCTCCGGGTTTTGAAGTGCTCCCGTGGAGTCCATGATATTCGGGCTGAAAACAAGGGTCGCCGTGGAGGGTTGGGTCAAATGCCCGTTGCCGTCGAACCGGAGTGCCAGAACGCGCAGGGAGTTGGTTCCCGGGATGTTGGTGAGGTTCGTTTCCACCAGATCCTGCGAGGAGAACTGCCGAAGAAAAAACGAACCTCTCGGGAGTTGAGTCATCCTCCCGGCGAGTTCGGGGGGGGCTCCCGCGTTGGTGAATCGAAGGATGCCGATCCGTTGCCATTTTCGCTGGGGATCGGAGCTGTCATCAATGACAAGGAGTGATCCGTGGCCGTGGGACATGGCTTCGTTGCGCGCGGAGAGGGCCATGCTGGCGGCGAGGTCTGCGGCCCCGCGCCCGCTGGCAGCGCGGCCGATGTTCCCGAACGAAACCATTGCCAGTGCCGAGAGGATCCCGACAATGGCTATGACGACCAGCAGCTCGAGCAGGGAAAACCCCGCTTGGCCTTTGCCAGTGTCGATGGGGCGGCGGACCTTCATTTTTTGCAGAGGTGGGGGGAAGGGCGATTGGTGCCGCCGCACAGGGCGATTTCGAAGCCTTCGCAAGGTCGGGCCTCTCCCGGGACGGGTATGCCTTGTGAGAAATAGAGCTGCGAGTGGCTGGCAGGGGGTGCCACGGACCGGAAGGAGGCAGAGGGTTGGTTTTTCGCCTCTTGATTTTTAATGACGGGCTGGCGGTCGTAGATGCGCAGGGCCTCCACGGCGTAGGTCACCGGTCCGAGCGGCCGACCGTCCTGATCCAGCTCGGGCTGGACGGGCATAGGCGCGAAGACGACCAGCAGGCGCATGTCCGCGCGGGGGAAGCGCAGAAATTTTATGGGAGATTCGATCGGTGGACTTCCAGGGCGTTCCACAAAATGGCCGAAGGCGAAGCGGCCATCCTCGCGCACGACGGGTTGGAGAACCTGCTGGCCACCTGCAGGCACAGACACCGGGGGCCCTCCGGCTGAGACCATCGCGCGCCGGGAGGCCAGATTTGCCACACGCACCGAACCCGCCGGGTGCTTGCCATCGGCATCATCGAGGAATGTGTGTTTCGGCGTGCCGTTTCCATCCAGGTGGAAGAGCAGGAACAAGCGCTGGTCGGCTTTTGCGGGGATTTCCAGATACGGCAACATTTTTGCGTTCTCCCCGGCTTCGGGGTTGCCGGTGAAGAGACGGTTCGAACTCAAGGGAATCGAAACCGGCGCGCTGCGGGAGCCATCCGGCACTTCCAACGGCACCCAGCGTTTCTCTTTTTCTCCGCCGGTGCCTGGAGATTCCTCGAGCCAAAAAAGCGGCGGCATCTCCACAATCCCGACCGCGCCGGTGGAGAGCTCGAATTTCGGTGGTTCCTTGGGCGGGCGGGTTGCCGTTTGCGCCAGCGCCCACTCTCCCGCAGCGAAAAAAACCACCACCAGAACAGCCATGTAGATGGCCCGGTTTGCGGAAATGGGATCAGGTGCACGCATGGGATCAAACTTCCTCCGGGTTCAGCCAGCGCAGGCTGACGACTTTGAATTTCCGCCCGAAGTTGTCCGAGGGTTGCCATTTGGATTCTCCCGTGGTTCCGGCGGGGGTGACCGGCTCCACGACGCGCTGCACGACCGCTTCGAGATAGGCGCGGGCGAGGACTTTTCCGTTTTTGTCCAAGGTATCCCCGTAGGTGCGGATCAGGAAAGTATCCCCGCGCGGCGTGAGGGCCGGGCCGATCATGGCGAGCAGGTCGGCTTGGGTGACAAACCCGGGCGAATGGGAGAGGAGTTGCCCTGCCTCGCCCGCAGGAACTCCGGCCAAATGCTCGCTATCGAGGTAATATGCGGCTTCAGCGTATTGTTGCATGCGAACTTCGCTATTCGGGTTGGCTCCCGAGAGATTCAGATCTACCGCATATGTCCGGTCGAGTGTCGCGTTGCCGAGCGGGTAGTTCACGCCGCCGTTGACACCCGACACATTGATTGCCCTTTGGAGCGCCCCGTTGATCCCTGCCATGCCTTTGATCGGGTCGTAATCCGAATTGATGGTGTGTGTCGTGCTGCCGTTTGTGTGGTTCTGATTGTCCGTTCGGGCAGTCACCCAATGGCCGCCCGAGAGGTCTGGCGAGACGAGGCGGCGATTCACGAAATCGGCAAGGGAATAAAAGGGCCCGCGCAAACGCACCTCGTCAACAATCCTTTTGGCAAGCGACTGGATTTGGGCATCGGTGAGATAGCGGAAGCCGAAAAACAGTCGGGAGTAGTTCCTGTTGGTGGAAACAGCTCCGTAGTCTGACTTCGTGGTCGAACCGTCGGGCCTGTAAAAATTCACAGGTCCCTCCAGCGGATCCAAATTTCGCGAGACCGGCACGGTATTGTCGGGATTCGATGCTCCGGATTCTGCGACGATCGCGAGGTTGCGGAACGCTGTCAGCAGGGCCTTCCAAGATTCGGCGGATGTCGTGTTGACATTGAGGGCGCCCACATTTTCCAAATGGGCGGCTGCAGTGTCGAAGTTGCGGGCGTCGCCTGCCGAAGGGGAGTTGACGAACCGGTGGCGGCTGTTGGGGAGAGGTTGGGTGTTGTCGGCCACAAGCGCGCCGTTTTGAGGAATGGAGGAAAGGAAGTAGCGATCCCAAAGGTTTTCATTAAGGGTAAACGAAAGGTCGAGGAAACGGTTGGATGCATCGTTAGGGAATGTCCGCGTTGTGTTCGCTGTGATCGAACTGTCGGGGATGATAAAATGTTGCTGGCCCGTGGCATTGCGCACTTGGTAGGATTGAAGGCCAGCTGCGCGGTTGCGGTCTACATACGGAGAGGCTTCGCTGTTGCCGAATGCGAAGGTCGGCTGCCAGAAGTAATCCGAGAGGTTCGCCTGCTGGAATTGGCCAAGGGAAAGGACATTGAACGCCGCACGGGCTTGTCTCAACGGCGCGGACGCCAGCCCGAGCGAGTTCAAGGATGGAGTCTGGGCCTGCCAACCCATAAGAGTGTATCCCGAGCTGCCGGAAACATGATTTTCATCCCATTTGGCGGGGGTCGATATCTCCGTGGTGGACTGAAAAATATTCCGGATGCCGAATCGATCTTGATTGTTTGCGGCTTGATTGTTTCGAGCCAAGTCGAGATCGGGCATTAATTCTGCCCGTCTCGCACTGATATTCGAATGGGCAAAAAGTCGGTGGTAATCGTTCAATCCCGCCTGCTGAAATCCATTGTTTGATCGATAGAGGGATTGGTTATTCTGCACCATGAAAGGGTTGATCCGAGAACTGATCATGCCAATGACAGGCGACTCGCGTAACATTGTATTCGTCGCGCCTTTAGGAACCGCTCCCCAATCGTCGAGGTGGTAAACCCGTTTCCATGTATTGGGTTGGTCGGCCAAATTTGGATCGGGGTTTGATCCTTGATCCGATCGGAACCATGAAGTTGGCCCACGGTAGCCTGTGAACTGTGTCTCCCAAAGGGTCTGCCCGCCCCTTTGCAAAAGCATTGCATAGGAGTTCGGCGAGTTGGTGTTGCCTGAAAGCAACTGTCCATACCATCGGACCTCGTCTCCTGAACCGGGAGGAACGCCAGCGTCTTTTGTTAAACCGGAAATCACAGGAAACCATGCGGAGGCGGGAAAATCAGGATCAAAGCCATTAATGAGCTGGATGCTCTGCAAGCCGTCGTGAAGCTGGCCTTGATCCACTTGCTGGGAGGTTCCAATCGTAAAGACTTTCACCTCGCCCGGAGCAAAGCCAGAGGTGAATTGATAGGACACCCAAGTCGCATTGGAGCTAGCGGAACTCGGAAGTGTGGAACCGAGGTCGAAGGGGG
>CAYOGR010000118.1:0-1736 GCA_964403605.1 uncultured Chthoniobacter sp. | reverse complement strand
GGATCGACGCCGTCCCTGATGGCGAGGCCGAAGTTCCAAAGCCTAAAATTGTGGCGAATTTTGAGTGTGTAGGTCTCTGACGGCAGAGCCGTGTCGTAGGGATTCCACAATGCAATGCAGGGCAGGAGGTGAAACTGAACTTGCCCGTCCCTGTGTGTCAGGGCGCAGAAGATTTGGTAGTTTGCCAGGATGGGTGCCCTTTGGTTTTCATCATTGTCGTGCCAGGCTTCTAGCTGCTGCCATGTGGGAAGGCCGGCAGTTGCGGAGGGGGTGCGTGGAAATCCGTTATTGGATATTCCTCCGAAACGGGGGTCGTTCGGATCATAAAGGGTTCGATTTGGAATTGCTCCGGACAACCCGGAGCCGCTGCCTTCGAAAAATACGGTTAGGTCTTTTTTCAACCCGCCCAGCGCGGTGTCGGTGAGGAGGCTGCGGGAGAATGCCGTGAGATTGTGGAAGTTGTTTTTGACCGCGTTTTGGATCGCGGTGGTTTGTCCGGTGTCTCCGTTGGAGGCTTCGGCTTGGAGGAGACCGATTTCCTTGGAGGTGGTGATGTTTTCCAGGTTGGGGTCATTGATCCCGAAAGTGGCCAGCGCCGAGAGTGTGCCGTTGCCTGTTCCATTCACACTGAGATTTTCCCAACCGATGCGCTGGGGCACCTGCAGCCTGTTGCGGTAGGAGGTCGTGCCTACGCCCATCCCGGACTTCGGGGTTCCATCGGCTTCGGCATAGGGGTCGAGCGCGGCGAAGTTCGCCTTCGTGGACTCATCGGACACCCAATAGGCGAAGTGTCCGGTGGCATTGCCGGTGGTGGTGGTCTTGATTTCGACTTTGGGCACCTTGACGCGCGGTTCAAGGCCATCGGTGGTGTTTGTGGTATTTGAAACTGTTCCGTTGCCGACCAGCCAGACAACGGTGTCGTCCGAGGCGGGATCGCCCAAAGTCATATTCGGAGTGAAGTAGCCCGATGGGTAGGAGGTGGTGTTGCCCGTAATGGTGAACCTTTCATTTCCGCTGACGAGCCAGACGGGAAGTTGGTCGCGCTTGGGTTCGCCGAATTTGTCCGGGGGCGTCCCGTCGCGGCGGAGTGAAGCGTCGGCGATTCCGGTCCAGCGAGGATTCCGGTCCGCGTTCCACCAAGTTGCCAAGGCGCTGTCCCAATTCGTCCGCTCGGTCGGAGTGAGGAAGGTCTTCCGCGGAGCGGTAGCCGCTTTCGAGCGGTAGCCGAAGGTCGGGTCGTCAAAAAGGGGGCCACTGGCGTTGTTCACATTCTTCAAAGGGTAGAATGTCGTGGCCGGGAAGGTGACGGCCTGATCCTTGCCCGCGTATTGCTGGAGCTGGGCAATGGCGGTGTCGAGACCCAGAAGGGCATTCTGGCGGGCGAGCAGGTTGTTTTTGGTTCCGGCGCTCGAGCGCGTTTCGACCTGCATCACCCCCGAGATCGAAAGCACAAGAACGAGCAACATGGCTAGAATCGCCAGAACAGCGACCAAAGCGAAGCCCTGGCATTGAGACTGCTTTGAATGCTGGGGAGACAGATTGCCCATCAGAAACAACAACACATTGCACAAGGTGCCGGTGGCTTCAAAACGGGGGGCATTTAAAAGCGTTGAATTTTTAGCCTTGGCAGGCTGTGGCGGTCAAAGAATGGTGTTTGTTTTAACGACCTCGGAATACCAGCGGGCGCTGAGTTTCGGGGTGCGTTTTTGGGTGGCCAAGTCGCAATAGACCGCGCC
>CAYOGR010000117.1:4432-7277 GCA_964403605.1 uncultured Chthoniobacter sp. | reverse complement strand
TCTTCCTCCTCCTCGTCGCTGATGACGGGGGCGATGCCTTGGAGGACTTCGCCGGGGCGGAGGTCGATGAGCTTCACGCCTTGGGCGTTGCGGCCGGTTTCGCGGATTTCCTTGATTCGCGTGCGGACCATTTTGCCTTTGTTCGTGATGAGCATCAGCTCGTCGTCGTCGCGGACGGTGAGGGCTCCGGCGACGCCACCGGTTTTGTCGGTGGTTTTCATGGTGATGATGCCTTTGCCGCCGCGGCCTTGGAGGCGGTATTCCTCGAAGCTGGTGCGCTTGCCGAAGCCGTTCTCGCCGGCGACGAGGAGCAGGGCGTCCTTGTTCACCAGGGCGGTGCCGACGATGTAATCGCCTTTATCGGGGCGGATGCCCCAGACGCCAACGGTGTTACGGCCTTGGTCGCGGAGTTCCTCTTCGGTGAAGCGGATGCTCATGCCTTCATGGGTGATCAAAACCACCTCGTCGTGGCCGGTGGTGAGTTTGCAATCGATGAGGCGGTCGCCTTCCTCGATCTGGATGGCGATGATGCCGCCTTTGCGGATGTTTTTAAAATCCGAGAGGTTGGATTTTTTGACGATGCCGCTGCGGGTGGCGAAGAGGATGTGGAGGTTTTCGTTCCAGGTTTCCTCGGGGGTTTTCTGGCCTTGGATGCGGATCGTGGAGGCGATTTTTTCGTCCTGTTTCAACTCGAGCAAATTCGCGATCGAGCGGCCTTTGCTGGCGCGGGAGCCTTCGGGGATTTCAAACACGCGCTCGACATAGCAACGGCCCATGGTCGTGAAGAACATGAGGTAGTCGTGCGTGGTGGCGGTGAAGAGGTATTCGACGAAATCGCTGTCTTCCTCTTTCTCGGACTCGCGGGCGGTCATGCCGATGACGCCTTTGCCGCCGCGTTTCTGGGCGCGGAAGGAGCTGACGAGGGTGCGCTTGATGAAGCCGTTGTGGGTGAGCGTGACGATGACGCCTTCGTTGGCGATGAGGTCCTCGATGGCGAGTTCGCCTTCCTCGGGCACGATCTGGGTGCGGCGCGGGGTGGCGTATTTTTTTTGGATCTCGCGGAGTTCGTTTTTGATGATGGTGAGGACGCGTTTTTCCTTCGCGAGGATGTCCATGAGATCCTTGATTTTTTCAATCAGGGCGTCGTATTCGGCTTTGATGCTGTCGCGCTCGAGGCCGGTGAGTTGGTAGAGGCGGAGGTCGAGGATGTGGCCGACTTGTTTGTCGGTGAACTTGTATTTGCCATCGACGATGCGGGCCTCGCTGCGGATGAGAATGCCGATTTTTTCGACGGCTTTTTGCGTCCAGGAGAGCGCCATGAGTTTTTCCTTGGCGTCGTCGCGGTCCTTCGAGTCGCGGATGATTTTGATGAAGTCGTCGAGGTTCGCGAGGGCGATGAGGTAGCCTTCGAGCTTTTCGCATTCGACCTCGGCTTCGTTGAGGAGGTAGCGGGTGCGGCGGAGGATGACTTCGCGGCGGTGCTCGATGTAGCAGGTGATGGCTTCCTTGAGCGAAAGGAGCTTCGGCTTGCCGCGGTCGATCGCGAGCATGTTCGTGCTGAAGGAGGACTCCAGCGCGGTGTGCTTGTAGAGGTTGTTGATGATGACCTTCGGGTTGCCGTCGCGCTTGAGTTCGATGACGACGCGAGTGTCCTCGGCGGACTCGTCGCGCACATCGCTGATGCCGGTGAGGATTTTTTCCGTCACGAGGCCGGCGATGCGTTTGACCAACTCGGCGCGGTTCACATTGAAGGGGATTTCGGTGATGACGATGGATTCGCGCCCGCCTTTGCCTTCCTCGACGCCGATGCGGCCGCGGACGCGCACGGAACCGCGGCCGGTTTCGAAATAGGAGCGAATACCGCTGACGCCCTGGATGAGGCAGCCGGTGGGGAAGTCGGGGCCTTTCATGAAGGCCATGAGGCCTTCGACGGTGATGTCGGGGTCGTCGATCTGCGCGCAAATGGCGTCGATGCACTCGCCGAGATTGTGGGGCGGCATGTTCGTGGCCATGCCGACGGCGATGCCGGTGCCGCCGTTGACGAGGAGATTCGGGAAGGCGGCGGGAAAGACGGTGGGCTCTTCGCTTTTTTCGTCGTAGGTGGCGACGAAATCGACGGTGCCGAGGTTCATGTCGGTCATGAGGGAGGCGCCGAGGTGGTCGAGGCGGGCCTCAGTGTAACGCATGGACGCTGGCGGGTCGCCATCGACGGAACCGAAATTTCCCTGACTCTGCACGAGGGTGTCGCGCATCGCCCACGGCTGCGCCATGTGGACGAGGGTCGGGTAGATCGCCTGGTCGCCGTGGGGGTGGTAGTTACCCATGGTTTCGCCGACGATTTTCGCGCATTTGACGAAGGATCGGGTGGGAAGGACGCCGAGGGTTTGCATCGCGTAGAGGATGCGGCGCTGGGAGGGCTTGAGGCCGTCGCGGGCGTCGGGCAAAGCGCGGGAGACGATGACGGACATCGAGTAGTCGAGGAAGGATTTCGACATCTCGGTGGCGACATTCACGAGTTCGACTTTTTCGTTTTGGGTATACATGGGCAGAGAGTGGGTTTAGTGGCGCGGGAGTTGGTGAGGAATGGGGGCTATAAGTGGTGAGTGCGCGATGCGTCGGGCGCGGGGCGCACCCGACAGCGCCCGGGGGCGGGCGCGGTCCCCGAGACCTTGGGGAGTGGGCTGAAAGCGGTGGCGGAGCGAGTGTCTTTCACAGGCGGGACGCCTGTGCTCCCTTCTGGTTGTGTGGCGGGGGTCGGTTGTCATGGGTGGGCTTCGGGGAAGAGTGGGATGCCGAGTTTTTGGGCGGCGGCGCGCATGCGGGAGTCGGTGGCGCAGAGGGGGAA
>CAYOGR010000117.1:0-4332 GCA_964403605.1 uncultured Chthoniobacter sp. | reverse complement strand
TCGTCGAAGTAGTTGATGGATTTTTTCATGACTCAATGTAGTCACGCGTGGTCACGGGTTCAAATTTTGGTTTTCGGGTCGCGGGCGGGACGCCCGCGCTACATTAGATGTCGAGGCGGGCGTTGAGGGCGTTGTCCTCGATGAACTGGCGGCGGGGCTCGACGATGTCGCCCATGAGGATGGTGAACATCTTGTCGGCATCGAGGGCGTTTTGCTCGTTGAGGTCCACCTTGAGCAGGCGGCGCTTTTCGGGGTTCATTGTGGTTTCGAAGAGCTGCTTCGGGTTCATTTCACCAAGACCTTTGAAGCGCTGGATGGTGAGGCCGCGTTTGCCGATTTCGATGATACGGTCGAGGATTTCGGGGATCGAGAAGACGGCGTGCGCAGTGGCTTTGTCGCCTTCGCCTTCGATGAGTTCGAAGAGGGGGGCGTCGTGGTTCGAGAAGTGCTCGACCTTGAGGCCTTTCTTGGCGAGTTCGTCGATGAGTTTTTGGACGGGGACGGACTCGTGGAGTTCGACCAGACGGGCGCGGCGGCGGATGGCGGGCTCGTCCTTTTTGGATTTGGCGGCGGGTTTTTGTTCGCCGTTTTCGCCTTCGGCCGGAGTTTCCGGGGCCTCGACTTCGAAGAGGTTGAGGTCGGTGTTTTCGGCCGCGAATTCGCGCACTTGATCCTCGCCGGGGAAGTAGGTGACCCACTCCTCGTTGCCTTCGCGGACTTTGAGGAGGTAGGTGGGCAGCGCGCCGGTTTTCTTGTCGCGCTCGTTCAGGTAGGCTTCGAAATCACCGCCGTGGCGGCGGATCGAGTCGCTGTAGCGCGAGAGGCGCTGGAGGAGATCCAGCATCTCGCGGAGCTGCGCGGGGGTGAAGGTTTTCGAGTCGGCGAGGTTTTTGAGTTTCACTTCCTCGGCCCCGAGCGAGATGAGGATTTTGTTCAGCGCGGCGTCGTCATCCACATACTCTTCGCGTTTCTTGCGCTTGATCAAATAGAGCGGCGGGCAGGCGATGTAGATTTTGCCTTGCTTCACAAGTTCGGGCATCTGGCGGTAGAAAAAGGTGAGCAGAAGCGTGCGGATGTGCGAGCCGTCCACATCGGCGTCGGTCATGATAATGATGCGGCCATAGCGGAGACGCGTGATGTTGAAGGAGCCTTCCTGGTCGCCGCCGCCGATGCCGGTGCCGATGGCGGTGATGAGGGTTTGGACTTCGGTGTTCTGAAGCACCTTGTCGAGGCGGGCCTTCTCGACATTGATGATCTTGCCTTTGATCGGGAGGATCGCCTGGTAGCGGCGGTCGCGGCCTTGCTTGGCGGAGCCGCCGGCGGAGTCGCCCTCGACGACATACAGCTCGGTGAGCGCGGGGTCGCGTTCCGAGCAGTCGGCGAGCTTGCCGGGAAGTCCGCCGCCGGTGAGCGCGCCTTTGCGGACGGTTTCGCGGGCCTTGCGGGCGGCCTCGCGGGCGCGGGCGGCGGTGAGGCCTTTTTCGATGATGCGCTTCGCGACGGCGGGATTCGCGTCGAAGAAGGTCATCAAATTCTCGTAGGTGATCGAGCTGACGATGCCTTCGACCTCGGGAGTGACGAGTTTGACTTTGGTCTGGGACTCGAAGCCGGGGTTCGGGTGTTTGATGGCGAGGACGCAGATGAGGCCTTCGCGAACATCGTCGCCGCTGATCGAGGGATCCTTGTCTTTGAGAAGATTGTTGGCTTTCGCGTATTGATTGATCGTGCGGGTGAGCGCGGTGCGGAAGCCGGTGGAGTGGGTGCCGCCATCGGGGTTCGGGATGGCGTTTGTGAAGCACAGGATCTGGTCGTTGTAGCTGTCGTTGTATTGGAGAACGACATCGACATACATGTCGTCGGTGATCTCGGTTTGATCCTTGTTTTTGAATGTGACCGGGCGTTTGCCGCCGATGACGATGGGCTTCGGGTGGAGGAGTTGCTTGTTCTCGCCGAGCTGGCGGACGAATTCCTCAATGCCGAGTTTGTAGAGCCAGCGTTCGGATTTGACGACCTCGCCGCGCTCGTCGGTGAGGGTGATTTCGAGGCCGGGGTTGAGGAACGCGAGTTCGCGGAGGCGCGACGCGAGCTTGGAAAACTGGAACTCGGTGGTGATCGTGAAGATCGTCGGATCCGGCAGGAAGGTGATGAGCGTGCCAGTTTGTTTTTTGTTTTTGACCTCACCGATGACGGTGAGTTTTTGCATGGTCACTCCGCGCTCGAAGGCCATGTGGTAAACCTTGCCGTCGCGCTGGACCTCGACCTTGAACCAATCGCTGAGGGCGTTGACGCATTTCGCGCCGACACCGTGAAGGCCGCCGGAGTATTTGTAAGCGCCTTGGCCGAATTTTCCGCCCGCGTGGAGATTGGTGAGGACGAGTTCGAGCGCGGGAATTTTGAATTTCGGGTGGATATCGACGGGGATGCCACGGCCGTTGTCACGGATCGAGCAGGAGCCGTCCACATGGATGGTAACATCGATTTTCGAGCAGTAGCCGGCGAGGTGTTCGTCGATCGAGTTGTCGAGGACCTCGAAGACGCAGTGGTGCAGGCCGCGTTCGTCTGTGGGCCCGATATACATGCCGGGGCGTTGGCGGACGCCGGCGAGGCCTTCGAGTTTGTCGATTTTGGAGGCGTCGTATTTTTCGCCTTCGGGAGCGGGGTTTTGTTCGTCGGACATGCGGGTTTTCTTGAAAAAATCGGCACGGCGGCCGAGGTCGCAAAAGGCTAGAGATCGAAGGGGGGGCTGGACAACATTTTTCTCGTCATCCCACAGGATGTTGGGATGGGATTCCCGGGCTTCCACAAGATGTTGAATAATCCCGTCATGCTCCGCCGTTTTGCCGGCCGTTTTGGAAAGGTGGTCTGGGTGGCGGTGATCGGGTGGATCGCGCTGGCGGCATTTACTTGGAACGAGGGGGCGGTTTTTTTTGGGGACGGGGTTTATTTTGTGGACGGGGATTGCTACTCGCGCATGACGCGGGTGCGGATGATCGAGGAGGAGGGGCTGCAATCGATTCGGCATCATGGCTGGGAGAATTTTCCGGAAGGAACCGTGCCACATACGACGATGCCGATGGATGCCTTGATCCTCGGATTGGCGTCCATCACCGATCAAAACCTGGAACTTGCGGGAGCGTGGGTGTCGCCGGTTCTGGGTTTGGTGACGGTTGGTTTTTTAGTGGCTTGGGGCTTGGCGGGGCGGTTGCCGTATTGGTGGGTGCCGGGGCTGCTTGCGGCGGTGTCACCGATTTTGGCGCATGGCTTTCAACTGGGAAGACCCGACCATCAGTCGTTGCTCGTGTTATTGATCGCTGTCGCGATGGCGGCGGAGGTGGGGATTTGGAATAACGGGCGGAGGGCGTGGAAATATGTCTCGGCGGTGTCTTGGGGTGTGGCGATGTGGGTGTCCCTTTTCGAGCCGGCGGTTTTGTTGGGGGCGGTTCTTATGGGGCGGCTGGCTGCGGGTCGATGGAGGGGTGGATTCAAGCCTTGGGCCGTTTTTACGGGAATCCTGATGCTCGCTTATGTTGTCGATGGCTGGAGGGCGGCGGGTTTCCACGAAGCCTTTGGCCGATGGGCGCTGAACATCGGGGAACTTCGCAGCGCAGGGTGGGGTGTCTTGTTTTCCTGGGGCGGCTGGCTGGTGCTGGCGGCTCCGGTGTTGCTCGTCTGGAGGGCCATTCGCGGTGGAGGCGCGGTCTGCGGCTTGTTTGCGGGGCTGATCGTGCTGTCGGCGGGATTGTGTTTCTGGCACGCGCGGTGGGGATATTTTTTGGCCCTCGTTTTCGCCATGTCGCTGCCGTGGGTGCTCGCGGTTTTTCGGTGGCGGTGGGTGGCGGTTGCGGTGCTTCTCGCCTCTCTTTGGCCGGTGGCACAGGAGTGGGAGGGGATGTTGTATCCCGATGACAAGGCGTTTCGCGCCCGCGTGGAAAATGTCGCCGATGCCGTGGCCTTGCGGGAGGCGGCGCTGGCGATCCAAAACCTCCCCGGCGGTGCCGTGCTCGCGCCGTGGTGGTTTTCCCCGGCGATTGTTTGGTGGAGCGGCAAGCCCTGCGTGGCCGGCACCTCACACCAAAGCCTGCCGGGGATCGTGGACTCCTGCCGGTTTTACCTCGAGAGCAACGATGCCGCCGCCATGGAAATCCTCCGGCACCGACAAGTCCGCTATGTTGTCGCCTACGAGCCGAAGCGGGTGGTTGCGAACTCGGAGCAAATCCTCGGAGAGAAAGCCAACGGTGTTCCGCTTGTGGAGCGCCTCTACAAAAACGCCCCGCCACCCGGGCTGGAGGGGATTTTCGAAAATCGCTTCTTCCGGGTTTACCGCGTGGCCGA
>CAYOGR010000116.1:0-7397 GCA_964403605.1 uncultured Chthoniobacter sp. | reverse complement strand
CTCGCAAAAAAATACAACATCGACGGCTTCCCCACCCTCATTCTGCTCGACAGTAAAGGCAACGAACTCGCCCGCGAGGTCGGCTACGGCGGCGGCGGTGTGGACGGCTTCATCGCCTGGGTGAACAAAAATAAAAAATAGACCCCCTCCAGTGAACGAAGTCCTCGACCTCTTCCGCAAGACCGGCGCGCTTCTCCACGGGCATTTCGTGCTCCGGAGCGGCCTCCACAGCCGAGAGTTTTTCCAGTGCGCGCTGCTTTTGCAGGACGCCACCGTGGCCGCGAGGGTCTGCGGTTTGCTGGCCGAAAAGCTCCGGCCTTTCGAGGCACCGACGGTCGTTTCCCCTGCGGTGGGAGGAATCATCGTCGGCCAGGAGGTCGCGCGCCACTTGGGCAAGAAACACATCTTCGTCGAAAAAGACGGCCAGGGAGGCCTTGTCCTGCGTCGCGGTTTCCAAATCCAACCCGGCGAGCGATTCGTTGTTGCCGAGGATGTCGTGACGCGCGGCGGCCGCGTCCAGGAAACAATCCAAATCATCCGCGACCACGGCGGGATCGTTCTCGCCGCAGGATCGATCGTGGACCGGAGCGGCGGGCAATTGCCCGACTTCGGGTGCCCGTTTGTTTCCCTCGTCCAGATGAATGTCGAGACCTTCGATCCCTCCAACCTTCCCGACGACCTGAAAAGCAGCCCGGCGATCAAGCCGGGCAGCAAATAACGCGACAGCTCCCAACGACTCCCCCCGTTTTTGCTGGAACGAATGCGCATCCATGCCATCGTTTCGTCCTTTAGAACTACCAACATGATTCCTCAAATATTCTTCTACGCCCTCTTCGGTATCGTCCTCCTCGTCGGTCTGGTGATCGCCGTGGTTCTCATTAATTTCTTTGGCACCTGGCTTCGTGCCAAGCTCGCCGGAGCGGCTGTCTCCTTCGGCAAGTTGATCGGCATGCGCCTCCGCCGCGTCCCCTCCGGCTTGATCGTGGACAACCGCATCACCGCCGTGAAAGCCGGCATCGAACTCGATACCGATCCGCTCGAAGCCCACTACCTCGCCGGTGGAAATGTCTCCCATGTCGTGCTCGCGCTCATCGCCGCCGCGAAGGCCGGGATCCCGTTGGATTTCGACCGCGCCTGCGCCATCGACCTCGCCATCAAGGGCACCTCGAAAACCGTCCTCGAGGCCGTCCGCACCAGCATCAACCCGAAGGTCATCGACTGCCCGAATCCCGCCAGTGGAAAAACCACCATCGACGCCGTGGCCCGCGACGGCATCGGCGTGAAGGCCCGCGCCCGGGTCACCGTTCGTTCGAACCTCAACCGCTTCGTTGGCGGCGCCACCGAGGACACCATCATCGCCCGCGTGGGAGAGGGCATCATCACCTCCATCGGTTCCTCGGTTTCCTACAAGGATGTTTTGGAAAACCCGGATCGCATTTCCAAAACCGTCCTCGAAAAAGGCCTCGATACCGGAACCGCTTTCGAAATCCTCTCCGTGGACATCGCCGATGTGGACATCGGCGACAACATCGGCGCGAAACTCCAGGCCGAGCAGGCGGAAGCCGACAAAGTCGTCGCCCAGGCCAAGGCTGAAATGCGCCGCGCCGCCGCCGTCGCCACCGAGCAGGAAATGAAAGCCCGCACCCAGGAGATGCAAGCCAAGGTCGTCGAGGCCGAGGCCCAGGTGCCTCTCGCCATGGCCGAGGCGTTCCGCTCCGGAAATCTTGGCATCATGGACTACATGCGCATGAAGAATATCCAGTCGGACACCTCGATGCGCGAATCCATTGCCAATCCCTCGGGCCCGACTCCGGCCTGACGCCGCATGGAACAACTCGTCCTGCTTCTCGTCATCGCGGCGATCAGCCTTGTCAATTGGCTGATCGACCGCTCGGCGAAATTGCGCGAGCAACGGCGCCTCCAAAAGGAGTCCGCGAACCGCGGGGAACCCGACTCCTTCGAGGAACCACCCCTCCCCGAGGCCTCCGCCCGGGAGGAACTCGAGGAGCACATGCGCCGCGTGATGGAATCCTTCGGCATACCGGTGGAGGAGCCGAAGCCGGTTTTTGAATCACCCGCACCCGTGGTGGTTTTCGAGGAACCCGCCGCCGCACCACCCCCACCTTTGCCCGCACCTCGAGCGACCGCTCCCCGCCGTTCCAAGAAAGCCACTGTCGCCCAGCGCCCCCGCAGCCCGTGGGTCGCCCGTCTGGCCACTTCCCAAGGCGTTCGCGAGGCCATCGTGCTGCGCGAAATCCTCGGGCCGCCGAAGGCGTTTTCCGAATCATGAAACTCCCCGCCCTCGCGCTGGGGATCGTAATTTCCCTTTCCACCATGCACGCCGAAGACCCCAAGCCCGAACTCACCGAACTCCAAAAATATGTCACGATGCAGTGCGGCACCGAGCCACCGTTCCGCAACGAGTATTGGGACAACAAACGCGAGGGCGTTTATGTCTGCATCCTCTCCGGCGAGCCGCTGTTCACCTCGCTCGACAAGTTCGACTCCGGCACCGGCTGGCCGAGTTTCACCCAACCGATCGACAAGGAAAAACTCGACGAGGTTGTGGACAAGTCCCACGGCATGATCCGCACCGAAGTGCGCTCCACCGAAGGCAACTCGCACCTGGGGCATGTCTTTCCCGATGGCCCCGCGCCCACCGGCCTGCGCTACTGCATCAACTCCGCCGCGCTCCGTTTCATTCCCGTCGAGGATCTCGAGAAGGAGGGCTACGCACGCCTCCTCCCGCTTTTTAAAAAACCGGATTAATCCCGCGACATGGAATTCCCGGTCGCCGATCCACCGTCCGGCCGCGAGGTCTGGCTCCTCTGCCCGCGCTGCCATGCGGACTGCCTCGACCGCGATCTCGCGCCGGGACAATACCTGCAATGCGCCCGCTGCGGTGCGGAAGTGAAATCCCCGACCGGCGGCCCACGGGCGATCCAGACGGCCTGGGCCTTTGCCACAGCCGGGCTTCTCACGATGATTCCCGCGAACACCGAACCGATCCTCCAGTTCAATGTCGCCGGCAACTTCCAGGAAAACCACATTGCCACCGGAGTCGAGGGGCTCTGGGATCAGGGATTCGAGCCGATCGCGGCGCTTGTGTTTTTTTCCGCCATCGCCGCTCCAGCCATTTATCTCCTCGCGGTTTGGTATGTCTCCGCAATGGTGACGCTGCGTCTGCGCGGGCCCGGGCGCCGGTTTTTCTTCTCCGTGGCGCGGCATCTGGAGACCTGGAATCTGATGCCCGTTTTCGCGGTTGCCTGCGTCGTCTCCGTGGTGAAACTCCGCACTCTCGGCGAGGTGACCTGGGAGCCGGGCGCCGCCTGGATCGCAGCCCTTTCTCTCTTCACGCTTCTCACGATCCAATTTTTCGACCGCCGGTTTGTTGCCGTGGAACTGGAGGAAAATCCATGACCGGCTCCCAGCGCTTTGATCTCTCGCGGGCCCTGGTCTTGACCGGATTCATCCTTTACATCCCCGCGAATTTCCTGCCGGTGATGACGATCACCATCACCGGCGAGGTCGAACCGCTCACCGTCATGGGCGGCGTGTGGGAACTCTATGATTCCGGACTTGCGCCCGTCGCCTTGATCGTTTTCCTCGCCAGCATTGTGGTTCCGCTTTTCAAACTCTCCGCCATGGGCTGGATCCTCGTTCTCCATGGCACGAACCTTCACCGCCCCGCGCGCATGGCGCTCCATGGATTTCTCCTCCGCATCGGCACCTGGGCGATGATCGATATTTTTCTGCTCTCCGTGCTCACCGCCGTCGGCCAACTTGGCGCGCTTGCCAGCGTGGTTCCCGATCGCGGCGCCTTGTTTTATGCCGCCATGCTGCTCGCGATTCTCTTCGCGACGGATGTTTACAAGCCGTGGCTGATCTGGCAGGAACGCACCCTGCAAACTACATGAGCGTCGATCCCCAAACGGGCCGAAAAACCGATCACGGGCAAATCGTCTCCAACCACAGCCGCTCCATTGCCTGGTTCTGGCTTTTCCCCCTCCTCGCGGCGCTTGCCACCGGTTGGCTCTTTTATTCCCAATGGGCGTCCAAGGGACCTTCGATCGAAATCACCTTCGACGAGGCCCCGGGCATCGAACCGGGAAAAACACGGCTTTATTATCGCGGGGTCAACTCCGGCACCGTCGAATCCGTCCGTGTTTTGGAGGATTTGAAAAGCGTGACGGTCAAAGTGCGACTCGAAGGTTTCGCCGCAGGCCTTGCCACCGAGCAAACTGTTTTCTGGATCGACCGGCCGGTCGTTTCGCTCACCGAACTCACCGGCCTCGAGTCCATCATCAGCGGCAATTCCCTCCAAGCGGGGACGCCCGGCGGCACCCCACGGTTCACTTTCCAAGGCCACCCCAAGCCCCCGATCCTCCAACCCGATGCCGCCTCGTTCACCGCTTGGATCGACGGCCAGAACATCCCGTTCCTCAACCGCGGCACCCCGGTTTACCACCGTGGTGTTCGTGTTGGCGCCGTCTGCCAAAAAACCCTCACGCCCGAGGGACTCGCCACCATTCAAGTTTCCATCGAGCCCGCTTACCGCTCCACCGTTCGCACAACCTCCCGTTTCTGGGCGGTTCCATGGACCTCCGTTTCCCTCGGCTCCGGCGGACTCACGATTCAAGCCCCCGGTGCGGATGCCCTCCTGCAAGGCGGTCTGGCCTACGATGATTTCGGAAACACCGGCGAACCCGCCGAGTCGAACACCCGGTTTCCATTCCATGACACCGAACCCTCCGCCCGCGCCAGCGCGCCGCCCCTGATTGTCGACTTCAAGGACTCCCGCGGCCTCCGCGCGGGCCACACGACCGTTTGCTACTTGGGATATCCCATTGGTTTGGTTGAAAAAGTAGACGCCGATCCCGCGAATCAAACGATCCGCGCCACCGTCCGCCTCCAGCCCGAATTCCAAAAGCTGGCCACAACCACCGCCTCTTTCACCCTCGTGCGCCCCCGATTCAACCTCGAGGGCGTCTCGAATCTCGATACGCTCCTCCTCGGGGCCTATCTGGCCCTCGACCCGGGCCCCGGCGGCGAACCAGCCACTACCTTCTCTGGCACCACGCTCGGCGACGACGAATGGCTCGCCCTCCAAACGGCCCATGACGGCCTGAGAATCCGCCTTGTCGCCGATTCCCTGCCAAACATCCAAAAAGGCGCGCCCGTCTTCCACCGCGGAATCACCGTGGGCACCGTGCTCGAAAAAATCTTCGACGAGAAAAACCAACCGGTTCTCGAGATCGCCATCCGTTCCGAGTTCAAAAGCTCCCTTGTCGCGAATACGCGCTTCTGGCGCATCCCGGCGACTTCCGTCAAAGCCGGCCCAGGCGTTCTCCAAGTCGATATCGAGGGTCTTGAAGCCCTCCTGCGCGGCGGCATCGCCTTCGATGTCTTCGGCGCGCCCGGCAAGCCCGCCCGGGGAGGTGAAACCTTCCGGCTTTTCACCGACGAACAATCCGCCCGCGCCTCCTCCGCCCCCATTCGCATCCGCTTTGACAACGGCCGCGGCCTCGTCGCCGGCCGAAGCGAAATCCGCTACCTCGGCGTCCCCGTGGGTATCGTCGAAAGCGTGGAACCCAAGGACGGCTACATTTTCGTGAACGCGCGACTGGACGAGGGCTACGAGTTCCTGCGCCGCGAAGGATCGCTCTTCTCGGTCGTGCGACCGAACATTTCCCTGCAAGGCATCACCGGCCTCGAGACCCTTGTCAGCGGTGTCTACATCGAAGTCGTCCCGGGCTCCTCGAAAAAACTCGCCGACTCCTTCATCGGCGTCTCCACCATCAATTCCGAAAACCTGCTGCCCAGCGGACTCGTTCTCAAGCTCACCGCCGCGTTCAGCCCGCTCAATGTTGGCGCGGTGGTTCTCTACAAGGGCATTCCCGTGGGCCAGGTCACGGAAAAAAATCTCTCCAGCGATGGACGCGAGGTCGTCTTCCGCGTCGTGATCGACCGCAAATATGACCAGCTCGTCCGGGCCAACTCCCGCTTCTGGGATTCCAGCGGCCTGAAAGCCTCGGTCGGCATTTTCAAGTTCCGCATTCAAACCGAATCCAACCTCTCGCCCGTCGGCCAAATCTCGTTTGCCACTCCCGACGGCCCGGAAATGGCTCCGAAAGCCAAGGACGGCGAGAGTTTCACCTTGTATCCCGCCCCCAAGCCCGAGTGGCAGAATTGGAACCCCGCGATTCCCGAGGACTGAGCGGAAAAAAGATTCCCCCATTTTTCCCTTAATCGCGGCCCCGGCGTGTCGATGAATTGATTAGTGACCGCAATGACGCGGTTGCTCGAAGGCGGAACGGAATCCGCGCCCAACTGACACGGATATGTCGTTTAGTATTCACAGCCAGACTGCCGCCGCGTGCCCCGCATTCGGCGTGCAAGAGCGAAACGCGCACGACCGGCAGCACCCGCACCGGTCGGTGAAGCAAGGGCCAAAAGCCTTGGTTTCCACCGACTCCGAGGGGGTTGCCAACGGTGCGCAGGTTTCCTCGGCCATACGGCGCGCTCAAGACTGCCAAGCCGTCTTGAGCGACGCGTTGGTTTTTTTGCAGACTCAAGATGAGGCCCTGGGGCATCTCGAATCCCTCCTGAAGCAAGGCGCCTCGCTTGAAGCCGTCTCCCTCGAGAAGATTACAAACGAAACTTTCAATGGCATCGAACTTTTCGGCCCGGCGAACACTTCAGACACCATCCGCTTCGAGGATTTGGAAACCCAGGACGCCGCCGAGATCGAGCGTCCCGCGAAGCCGACCAGCACGCATCTCGGGAATCCCCAGACCCTGGAAATGAGGATCGAGGAAGCCCGCGAAAAAAACCACCGTGAACAAATCCACATCGAGCGCATGATGGAATACGATCGCGAGCATTCGATTTCGGAGGATTTCCACCTCGGGCACCTCTCGACACCCGTCGAAGCCTCCCACGCCAAGGACTTTTCCCGAGAAACCCTCCTTCGAAATGGCCGGACCGCCTTGGCCCTTCAAGCAAACGCCAAGCAGGAATCCGTCCTGAGGCTTTTCCAGTAGAGCATAAATCCGGGCCCGCACACACGAGCGGGTTGAAAAAACGGTGATCGGACGGGAATCAAGACTTGGCGGATTGCCTATCCGCCAGGTTCTGTGCTTGGAGGCACAATTCGGCGGCTTTGAAAGTGTGCTCCTGTGTCATGGCATTTTCGGTGCGATTGAGGCAATCGAGGATAAGCCGACCGAAAAACGGATATCCCACCAGACCCGAGCAGGAGATGCGTTGCTCGCCCTTGCCGTCGACGAGAAGAAGTTGATTCGGCCCGTTGGGCGTGGCGATGTCGGTGTATTTGCGCAGTTCGATGTAGCCCTCGGTTCCAAGAATAATCAGACGGCCATCGCCCCAGGTTCCCA
>CAYOGR010000115.1:0-7401 GCA_964403605.1 uncultured Chthoniobacter sp. | reverse complement strand
CAGCGGTTTTGTAAACCGCTGGTCGTCGGTTCGAATCCGACTGCCGGCTCCCTCCTCCACCCGCATGAATAAAGGCTCTGCGGGCTTTTTGCAGAATATCCGGTTGCGCAAGAAAACGCGAAAAAACAAATGATTCCCGCCCAAACGCCCTAACAAATTCCAAGTGATTTGTGGTCGGCCGGAAAGACCCCTGCAGATTGATTGGCGTTTGTCGGCAAGCATTGCCAGGCGTCATTTTTTTCTGCACACCGTGCAACGAAGGAATCTAAGCTTTACTTGAGCGAGGCGGGCCATATGGTGTGCGGCTTGTTTATGTCGATTCTCATGCCGATTTTGGTGGCTTTGCATGTCATCGTTTGTCTGATGTTGGTTCTTGTCGTCTTGATGCAAAGACCGCGCAGCGAGGGCCTCGGATCGGCCTTCGGGGGCGGAATCACCGACAATGTCTTTGGTTCGCAGACCACGAATGTCCTGGCGCGATTCACTACCTGGATGGCCATCGGTTTTTTCGTCATCACACTTCTGCTTTCCATCCTGACCGCCAAAGCCAACAGCGGAAAAACGGAAATCCAGAAGAAACTTCTGAGCGCCCCGGTTCCTGAGGCCGTCTCGCCTGAGCCTGCTGCTACCGAAGCCGCCCCGGAGAACATCGCCACGCCCGAATCGGTGCAGCCTGCAGGCGCAGACAACCCTTCCCAATCCCCTGCGGAGTCCGCCACTGTGCCAACTCCCGCCGAAACTGCCCCGGCACCCGACGCCTCGCCGGAAGCGCCTGTTCAAAACTAATTGCCCGGCAGCGGCCGAATAATCCTTCCCATCGAGCCTCCCGATCGTCCGTTGAAGACGCTCAAAACCATTCCCCAGATGAGAAAGTGGCGTCGTCTTGCGAAGGGTCGTGTTGTTTTTGTGCCGACCATGGGAGCGCTCCACCACGGCCATGCCGCGATAATCCGCGAGGCGCGGCGTGTGGCCGGGAAAAATGGAGCCGTGGTTGTTTCGATTTTTGTGAACCCCACCCAGTTCGGCCCGAGCGAGGATTTCGCCGCCTATCCGCGACCGTTGAGGCACGATTTGCAAACCTGCCGAGAGGCCCGCGCCGATGCTGTTTTCCTGCCCCGCGCTGATGAAATGTATCCCGTGGACGCCAGCGTGTCGGTGGATGAAAAATTCCTGTCCTCGACACTCTGCGGTCGCTCCCGGCCCGGGCATTTTTCCGGCGTCTGCACGGTGGTGGCAAAACTTTTTCACATCGTCGCCCCCACCCACGCGCTCTTCGGTGAAAAAGACTGGCAGCAACTCGCCATCCTCCGCCGCATGGTGCGGGATTTAAACTTCGATCTGGAAATCATCCCCTGCCCCACCATCCGCGAGCCCGACGGGCTCGCCGCGAGTTCAAGAAACGCCTATCTCACCGAAACGGAACGCCGCCTTGCCCCCGGGATTTACTCTTCGTTGCAGGCCGCATCCGAAAAGCCCACACCTGCCAAAATCGTCTCGGAGGCCTGTCAGCGACTCTCCAAAATTCCCGGCGCCCGGGTGGACTATGTCGAAGCCGTCGATGCCGCCACTTTGCAGCCCCTGCGCAACCGTCGTGTGGAGGGCCGCCTGGCCGCGGCGGTTTTTCTCGGGAAAGCGCGCCTGATCGACAACATCCCCCTTCCCGCCATCCCATGAGAGAGTTTGATTTCATCGTTCTCGGCAGCGGCATCGCGGGCCTGTCCTTCGCGCTCAAGGCGGCGCAAAAAGGATCTGTGGCACTGGTCACCAAACGCGCCCCGTCGGATTCGAACACCGCCTGGGCCCAGGGCGGCGTGGCTTGCGTGATGAGCGACGAGGATTCCTTTGATCTTCACATCCGCGACACTCTCACCGCCGGCGCCGGGCTTTGCCGCGAAGATGTGGTTCACACCATCATCACCGAAGGCCCCGAACGCATTGACGAACTTACGGGCCTCGGCGTCCATTTCGATCAACGCCAGAATGGCAAAGGAGCCTTGGAACCCGACCTCGGACGCGAAGGCGGCCACTCGAAGCGCCGCATCCTCCACGCCCGCGATGCGACCGGCCGGGAAATCGAATCCAGGCTTCTCGGACAAGTCGCGGCCCACCCGCAAATCAAGGTGATGCCAAACCACATGGCCGTGGATCTCATCACCACCGGAAAGCTCGGCTACGCGCGGGAGAACAGCTGCCTCGGCATCTATGTGCTCGACGAGGCCACCGGCGCGGTGGAAACGCTCCGCAGCGATGTCACCGTGCTCGCCACGGGGGGCTGCGGGAAGGTTTACCTTTACACGACGAACCCGGATGTGGCGACGGGAGACGGCGTGGCGATGGCCTGGCGCGCCGGTGCCGTGATCGCGAACATGGAATTCATCCAGTTCCATCCCACCTGCCTCTACCATCCCTCGATCAAGTCGTTCCTCATTTCCGAGGCCGTTCGCGGCGAGGGCGGCATTTTGATCAATGGACGCGGCCAGCGTTTCATGGAGCACGCCCACCCGCAGAAGGAGCTTGCCCCCCGCGACATCGTGGCCCGCGCCATCGATGCCGAGATGAAACGCAGTGGTGCCAAGTGCGTTTACCTCGACATCACGCACAAGCCGGCGGACTTCATCCAGTCCCGGTTCCCAACGATTTTTGAAACCTGCCTGGGTGCGGGTTTGGATATTTC
Source organism: uncultured Chthoniobacter sp. (assembly GCA_964403605.1). Taxonomy (GTDB): domain Bacteria; phylum Verrucomicrobiota; class Verrucomicrobiia; order Chthoniobacterales; family Terrimicrobiaceae; genus UBA967. Next base: position 4,727 of record CAYOGR010000115.1, on the reverse strand, counting down.
AAAATCCCCGATTCCAGTCGTTCCCGCCGCGCACTACCAATGCGGAGGCGTGAATACCGATGTGAACGGCGAAACTTCCATTCGCGGCCTCTTCGCCATCGGCGAGGTGGCCTGCACCGGCCTGCATGGCGCCAACCGGCTCGCGAGCAATTCGCTTCTCGAGGGTCTCGTCACCGCCCACCGCGCTTTTGAAAAATCGACGCGCAATCATCGCGAACGGGTCGAAATCCCGCTTCCCGAGTGGCGCTCCGGGGAGGTTCAGGATGTGGACGAGCTGGTGGTGATCTCGCACAACTGGGAGGAAGTCCGCCGTCTCATGTGGGACTATGTCGGAATCGTCCGCACCGACAAACGCCTCCAGCGAGCGGCGACCCGGCTGCGCAACCTCCACGCCGAAGTGCAGGAGTTTTACTGGAATTTCAAAATCACGACCGATCTCCTCGAATTGCGCAACCTCGTCACCGTGGCCTCGCTGGTTGTCGATTGCGCGCTCAGCCGCAAGGAAAGCCGAGGCCTCCATTTCACGCTCGACTACCCCGAGCGCGACGACCAGCGATTCCGCCGGGACACACTCGTGCGGCGGATCTAGCCCGGCGCGAGCACATTCAATTTCGAAGGGGAAATCCGGAACTCGCAAGGCAGCGAGCCCGCCAATTCGCCGTCCAGCTCCACTGGCACATCGCCATCCCCGCTGACTCTCAGCATGGGTGTCTGGAAATACTCGACATCGGGCAGCTCGGAATGCGTGCCAAACGCGATCGCCTGAAAATAGCGGATGACATCCCAATGGCTTTGATTTTTGAAAAGAACCACATCCAGGAGGCCGTCATAGAGGCTTGCGCGCTTGAAAATCGGGAACGGGCCGCCGTATAGCCGCCCATTCCCGATCAAGGCAAAGCACCCCTCGCGGGAAGGCCAGCCCTCGGTTTCGAGAACCACTTTCGGAGGCCGGGCGGCGGCCAGTTGAACCAGAGTGAGGATGTAGCTGAGCGGACCGAAGTTTTTTTTGGATTCGTGCGAAGTCCGGCGAACAACCTCGGCATCGAGTCCCACCCCGGCGAGCTGGATGAAAAACTGGTCGTTCGCCACCGGAAGATCGAGCGCGAGCGTTTCCCCCTTCACGATAATTTCCCAGGCAGCGGCGAGATTGCCCTGCGGGATGCCGATTTCCTTGGCCAGCACATTGACCGTGCCAAGCGGCAGGATGCCCATCCGGGCGTTGGAGCCCGCCACTCCATTGACGACCCCGTTGATCGTTCCATCGCCGCCGGCGGCGACGATGTTATCGAACCCGTTCGCAACGGCTTCCTTCGCCAAACGCCGGGCGTCGTCGGGTTCGGAGGTGAGCTGCAATTCGGCATCAGGCGCCAACTCGCGAATTTTTTCACTGAATTTCGAGGCCTTGTCACCGCGGGCCGCTGGATTGAGGATGATAATCGTCTTATTCACACTTCACTTTCGCGTCGGATTCCGTAGCTTCACGCCGTGCATCCGATTGCCAAGTCAATTCTGATCGCTGTCGGCGGGTTTCTCCTGCTGTGGGGCGCCGCGATTCTCTTTGTGAATATCTACCTGCAGTCCGAAGCGGTTCAAGCCCGCCTCCGGGATGCCATTGCGCGCGAAGTCGGTGCCCCGGCCCAAATCCGCCAGACCTTTTACACGCCGTGGTCCGGGATTGTGATTTCCGGCCTGTCGCTTCCGGGGGAAAGCGATTCGAAGCAGCCCTTGCTCGATATTCGAAAAATCCATGTGGGCATCGATCTGTTCGCGCTCCTGCAAAGCCGCTTGATCATTAACAATCTGAGCCTCCTTTCCCCTTCGTTCGCGTTTCGGCAACCGACCAAACCCGCGCCCCCCAAGGAGGAAACGCAGGCTCCTGCTTTGAAGCTTCCCGCAGACCACCTTCCACAGGCCGCTTCCGACCTTGTCCAAACCCAGCTTCCCGCCGCATCCCCCAAAGTCCGGGCCGAAATGCCGCCTGCACAAATCCACGCATTCCGCGTGGACGATGGACGCGCCGTTTTTTTTGATCCCAAGGGAGCGAAAATTTTGGAACTGGAGGGCGTGTTTGTCGAAGCCCGTCCGGATGGCAAAGACAAATTCCAAGGAACCTACCGGATCGCCAAAGGGGTTGTTTGGAATACGATCAGCCCACGGGCGTTCAAGGGGACTTTTCAATGGGACAATGGCCAGTTGAGCCTGCCGGATCTTAAAGCGAACCTCGCGGACGGGCGTCTCTCCGCTCAAATCGAATGGCTCCCGAACAAATCCTTCGTCCTCGCGGCCCACATCGAAGGCGCGTCACTCCAAAAACTCGCCGCGGACGCGGGCCTTGATGGCGGTGGAACTCAAGGACTCTTCAACTCCAAACTCGCGCTCCAAGGCACGGCCGGGCAACCCGAGACCTTCACCGGGACAGCCGAGGTCAACCTCGTCGAAGCCCGCCTGGAACCAATCGAGCTGATTCGCCAACTCGGCGAACTCCTCCGCGTGGAGGAACTCCAGTTGCTCACCCTCCAAAACGCCGAGGCTGGATTCACGATCGCCAACAATCAAGTCGTGGTGGACCGCCTCCAACTGGCTTCGGAAAACCTCATGATCGATGCGGTGGGAACCACCGGCTTCAATGGCGACCTCAACCTGCAGGCCCGCCTGCATGTGAATGAAAAACTCCGCAAGGAAACCCGCGGCCTCATCGGCAAAAACCTCAAGCCCTCCGAGACCGAGGGCTACGCGCACATGCCGTTCTCCGTCACCGGCACACTGGCGCGGCCCAAGAGCGATTTGCTCGATAAAATGGTCGGTCTCCGGATCGGGCAGGATGTGGGAGGGCTTCTTAAAAACCTCCTCCGCTCGCCCCAGAAACAGAAAAAAAAGCCCAAGGCCGAGGCGACTCCCGCCCCCTGATTTTCGAATGCGGATTATTGCCGGCAGTGCGGGTGGTCGCCCGCTCAAAGCTCCCCCCGACGGGTTGCGACCGACGATGGATCGCGTTCGGGCCGCTGTTTTTTCGAGCCTCGGCGACCTGGTTCCCGAATCGACCGTTCTCGATCTCTTCGCGGGATCCGGCGGCATGGGGATCGAGGCCCTGAGCCGGGGTGCGGCTAAAGCGGTTTTTGTCGACAACAACGAGCGTTGTGTCCGCTGCATCCGGGAAAACCTCCGGATGGCCGGTGTGGAAGGCAGCATCCAGACCATTGATGCCTACCGCTTCCTTGATCTCTATGCCGAGCCATCGAGTTTCGATCTGATATTTGCGGATCCTCCCTACTCGAAAAAAGAGAGCGACACCGACCACTCGTCCGCGCTGCTCACCGCGACCAAGCTGGCCTCCGCGCTCAAGCCGGGCGGATTGTTTGTTCTGGAAAAAAACGCCGCCTCGAAGGTTCCCTCCGACTCCCTCTTCGAGATCGTGAAATCCCGCCGCTACGGCGGCAGCGAAATCCTCTACCTCGCCGCGCGATGATTTTCTGGATTCGATTTCTCTACAACCTGCTCTTCCCCGTCGTCCTGATCGTCCTGCTGCCGGGATTCGCCTTCCGCATGATCCGCCGGGGAAAATACCGGCACAAATTCTGGCAGCGTTTTGCGGTGTATTCGGAGGGCGTGGAACGCAAGATTGCGGGAACCGGTCGCCTCTGGATCCATGCGGTGAGCGTCGGCGAGGTCAACATCGCCCTCAAATTGATCCAGACCCTTCGCGAGAGCGATTCCTCGATGGAGTTCGTCCTCTCCACCACCACCTCGACCGGTTTCAAGCTCGCCGCCACGCGCAAGACCCCTTGGCTCGAACCGATCTACAACCCGCTCGACTTCCTGCCGATCGCCCGCCGTGCCATGCGCCTGATCCGGCCCCGTGCGCTCGTTCTCGTCGAAGCCGAGGTCTGGCCAAACTGCGTGTGCGAGGCCAAATCGCTTGGCATTCCTGTGATTCTCGTCAACGCGAGGCTTTCCACACGCTCGGAAAAACGCTTCCGCGCAATCCGCTGGATCGCCGCACCCGTCTTCAACCAAATCGACATCCTCTGTCTTCAGGAACCCGCCGACGAACCCCGCTGGCGTTCGCTCGGTGTCGATCCCTCCAAGCTCCACACCACCGGCAGCATCAAATTCGACGATTCCGCGGCAGCCCCGCGCCCGGTGAAGGATTTCCGGCCAGTCCTGGAATCCCTCGGCGTTCCCTCCGACGCGCCCGTGCTCCTCGGCGGCAGCACATTCGAGGGCGAGGAACTTCTCCTCGCCGAGGTTTTCCAGCAGCTCCGAAAAACCCACCCCGGGCTTTTCCTGATCCTCGTTCCACGGCACCAGGAGCGGGCCGACTCGGTCGCCGCCCAGCTTTCCCAAACCGGCCTCCGCCTCGCCCGGCGCACCGAACCCGGCACCGTGGAAAAACCCGACGCGCTTCTTGTGGACACCACCGGGGAGTTGGCCAGTTGGTATCGCTGCGCCACCGTCGTCTTCATTGGAAAAAGCCTGATGGCGCGTGGAGGACAAAATCCTGTGGAACCCGTCGAAGCCGGTGTTCCCGTCATCTTCGGCCCGAACATGCAGAACTTCGCCTCCCTCGCCGAGGCCTTCCTGCGCGTCGGCGGCGCGATTCGGGTCTCGGACGCCGGCGAACTCCAGGAAGCGATCGACACCCTCCTCCACAGCCCCGCGCGACGACAGGAATCCACCCGCGCCGCCCAGCATTGTCTCGAAGTCCACCGCGGAGCCACCCTCCGAAC
>CAYOGR010000114.1:1631-7420 GCA_964403605.1 uncultured Chthoniobacter sp. | reverse complement strand
CGCTTCATGGTCAAGGTCGAGCAACTCACGAAACGCTTCGGCGCCGTCACGGCGGTGGGCGGGATCGACTTTACCGTCGAGAAGGGCGAGATCGTCGGGTTCCTCGGCCCGAATGGAGCGGGAAAGTCCACGACGATGCGAATGCTCGCGGGCTACCTGCCGCCGACCTCGGGTTGCGCGAGCGTGGCGGGCTTCGATGTGTTTTCCCAATCGCTGAAGGCGCGCGAGCACATCGGCTACCTGCCGGAAAATGTCCCGCTCTACCTCGACATGCGCGTGGGGGAGTTCCTCCGCTACCGGGCGGCGCTGAAGGGGGTGCCGCACAGGCGTCTCACCGAGCGCGTGGGCGATGTGCTCGAAATGTGCGGTCTGGAGGAGACGGGAAAAAAAATCATCGGGCGGCTCTCGAAGGGCTACCGCCAGCGCGTGGGGCTGGCCGATGCGATGATCCATGAACCCGACCTGCTCATTCTCGACGAGCCGACCATCGGACTCGACCCGAACCAAATCCGCCTGGTGAGGGATCTCATCCGCAATCTCCGCCGCCACCACACGATTCTGCTTTCGACCCACATCCTTCCCGAGGTGGAAATGCTCTGCTCGCGGGTGATCATCATCAACAAGGGCCGCATCGAGGCGTTGGACACGCCGCAAAACCTGCGGGCGCGCCTCGGCCAGGCGGGTCACATTCTTTTCGATGCCCTGGTGGCCGACCCGCGGGCTGCCGCGACAGATCTCCGCCAGCTCGAGGGGGTCCAGGCGGTGACGCACCGGAAAGACGGGGATTGGACGGTTTTCACCATCGAGGCGTCCCCGGACGGCGACCCGCGGGAGGCGCTTTTCCGCCATGCGGTGGAGAACAAATGGCGCGTCCGCGAGATCAGCCGCCCGGCCGTGTCGCTCGAGCGGGTTTTTGCCGAAGTCACCGGCGGGGAGGAGCACTGACCGGCCCATGAGACGCTTCTTCATCCTTTTCGGCCGCGAGGTCTCGTCGGCCTTCCACCAGCCGCTGGCTTATGTGGTGATGTGCTTTTTTCTGGTCGTCACGGGATTCAATTTCCACGCGGGCGTGTCGCTGCTGAACCACGGCGCGGGCACGACCACAATGGTCGAGGCGTTTTTCAACACGGTGTATTTCTGGATTCCGTTCGTGCTGGTGTTTCCGCTGATCACAATGCGTGTCTTCGCCGAGGAGTCGAAAATGGGAACCCTCGAGACGCTGATGACGGCGCCGGTGCGGGATTTCCAGGTCGTCTTCGCCAAATACGCGGGCTGCCTGTTTTTCTACGCCATCCTGTGGGCTCCGAGCCTGCTCTACTTTGCGGCTTTCGAGGCGGTGACGGGGATCGATGCGGCCGGGGCGGCGGGGAGCTACATCGGCGCGTATGCGATGTTGCTTCTGATGGGGTGTCTTTTCACGGCGGTCGGCTGCCTCGCCTCGGCGCTCACCGACAACCAGATCGTGGCGGCGGTGGTGTGTTTCAGCGCGATCCTGTGCCTGTTTTTCCTCGGCTTGCTGGCGTTGTTCATTCCCGCCTCCGGCTCCGCCCTGCGCGAGGCGACCTACTATTTTTCGCCGATCGAGCACATGATGGATTTCTCGCGCGGCATCTTCGATACACGCCCGGTGGTTTTTTATCTTTCGTCCACGCTGCTCGTGCTGTTCGCGACCTTTCACATTTTTCAATACCGGAGGTGGAAGGCATGAAACCGCCCCGCACCGGCATTAAAATCGGTATCGGCCTGCAAGTCGTAGCCGTCCTCATGATCTACGGCCTCGTGAACTACCTTGGCACCGTCCACTACGAGCGACGGGACTTTTCGAGGTCGCAAAAATTTTCCCTGGCCGGGCAGACACGCGCTGTTTTGAAGGAGTTCAAGAAGCCCTTGGAAATCGTTGTCGTCGCATCGCCCACGCTTTACTCACCCGTCACTCCCGTTCTTGCCGATCTGCGCTCGCTCATGAACGAGGTGCTTTTCAACAAGCGCGCCGGCCTTCGAGTGGAGTATGTGGATCCCACGCGCAACATCCAGCGGATCCAGGAACTCCAGGCGAAATACGACCTCCCGGCCCTGGACCATGTGATGATCCTCGAATACGACGGCCGGCACCGGATCGTGAATATCGCGGAGATGGGCCAGTTCGACCTCTCCCCCGTCGCTCAAGGCGGCGCGCCGGTGTTGCTGGCATTCCGCGGCGAACAGGTTTTGACGAGCGCGTTGATTTCGATTTTGGAACCCGAGGCGGAAAGGGTCTACTTCCTCCAAGGACATGGCGAGGCGTCGCCGATGCGCGATGCGACAAACTTTGCGGAAGCCATTTCGATCCAAAACGCCGCTGTGAAACCCCTCTCCCTGGCCGGCTCCGACAGCGTCCCGGCGGATGCCTCGGCGTTGGTGATCGCCGGGCCACAGTCCGACCTCGAGGAGCGCGAGGTGGCGGTGTTGGGGGCCTGGCTGAGATCCGGCGGAAAGATGCTCGTGTTGCTCGACCCGAATGCCCCGACTCCCCGTCTCCACAGCATGCTGGCGAACTCCGGCATTGTGCCGCGCAATGATCGCGTTCTGCGTTTGATCCAATTGCCCTTCGCCACGGGAATCCTCCGCGATGTCACCGCCGTGGTTCTGCCAAACACCGAAGTCACCCGGCGGTTGGAGGGAACCAACCTGCTTTTCCCCGGCGCCACGCAGTCCCTTGGCTTCGATCTCCCGTATGCCGAGTCGGAAAAAATCCGCATCCGGCCGCTTGTTCAGGCCGCCGAGGAATTTTGGGGCGAGACGGATTACGCGCCGAACCAACCGCAGGGCGTTCGCTACGAGGACGGGATCGACTTCGGCCAACCGATCATCATCGCCGCCTCGGCCGACCGCGATGGCGTGGAAGACGACCGGGTGGCTGTGCAAACCTCGCGCCTCATCGTGGTGGGATCGTTCCAGTTCGCGCTCGACGCCTCGCTCACCCCGGCGGCCCTCGATTTTCTCGTCGGAGCCGTGAATTCCTTGATCGACCGCGGGAATCTCAGCGGGATCACCCCGAAAAATGTCACCCGCTTCACCCTGCGACTCACCGACACCCAACTCTCCCAGCTTGCCCTCGTGGTCATGGTCGGCATTCCCTGCCTGGCGGCTTTCGCGGGGATTTTCATGTGGATCAAACGCCGCGCATGAGCCGCGCCGCCACGATCCTCCTGGTTCTGATCGCCATCGGCTTGGCGGTGTTTGTCGGAACCACCGAACGCTGGAGATTTTCCATCGAAAGGACCATTCAACCCGGCTCGCCGCTTTTCGACTTCGATCCCGACGACATCCGCCACATCAGCATCGTCAATGGCGACCAATCCTTCCGCATCAAGCGCGAGGAGGGCGGTTGGATTCTCGAGACATCGAGTCCCGATGCCGCGGCCCCCGAGGCGGTTGGCGCGATTTTCAAAACCGCCCTTTCCACCCCCGTGATCGACCGGATCGACCCCGATGAAATTCCCGACCACAAAAACCTCGCCGCTTATGGAGTGCTGAAAAGCACCCTCCAACTCGATTTCAAGGGCGACCGGCCCCTGGCCCTTCTTTTTGGAAAATCCGGCGCCGACGGCAACCGCACCTATGTGTCGTTCGAAAAATCCAAGGCCGTTTACCTCATTCCAAACGATCTCGCGAATCTGATCGCCCAGCCGCCGGACAATTTCCGAGATCGGCGGCTTGCGGCCATCGACCCGGAGCGTGTCCGCCGCATTGAAATCCACCACGGCCCCACCTCGCTGGAACTCGAAAACTCGGGACGCGGCTGGCGAATCGTCAAGCCCCTCGACACAGCGGCCGACCCCGAGGCGGTCTCGGCATTGCTTAAAAAATGGAGCGCTCTCCGTCTCGTTTCCTTCGACCAAAACTCCAAAAAAAATGAATCCTCCCCGGGCCTGTTCGAGCAACTTTCGGAAATCCGGATTTTCCACGAGGACGGGGCCGAACCCTCGACCATCGCCATTGGCAAGTCCACGCCGGAAGGCGTGGTTCCCGTCCGGCTGCAGCCACGGAATATCGCGGGAACCGCCCCGTCTTCACTTTTGGAAACCAGCTCCATCGATCTCGACCAACTCCGCGACCGATCTCTCGCCCGACTGAATCCCGACCTCGTCGATCTCATCCGATGGCAGGATGGGAGCTCAAAAACCGAAATTCGCCGCAACGAAGGCGGTTGGAACGGGCCCGCCGAAATGTTTTTCCAAATCCTCTCCGCCACCAAAACCTCGCGCTACGCCCCCGCCACTCCAGCGGAACTCGCCGCCACCGGTTTGGTTTCTCCGCCTTCCCGCCTCGAATTCCTCTCCATTCTTTCCGAAAACACTCCCGAAGCCCTCGCGGGCGAGCACTCTGTTCTTTCCCTTGCGATCGGCGCTCCCCAAGCCGACGGCACCCTGCCCGTCCACATCGAAGGCACCCCCGAGATCGCCTTCGTCCCGGCCTCCTTTTTGAACAACCTCCCCGCCGAGTGATCGCCATTGCCAAGCGGCACGCACTCGTTTTTCCTTCCGCCACCTTTTTCAAGCCATGACCTCAACCCAAATCCGCCAGTCGTTCCTCGATTTCTTCCGCGAAAAACAGCACTCGATCGTCCCCTCCTCGAGTCTCATGCCCGACTCGCCGAACCTCCTCTTTACGAACGCCGGCATGAACCAGTTCGTCCCCATCTTCCTCGGCCAAAAATCCCCGGATGTCTCCAAATGGGCGGGCACGCTTCCCGGCTCCGACCAGCGCGCGGCAGACACGCAAAAATGCATCCGCGCCGGCGGCAAACACAACGACCTCGATGATGTCGGCCTCGACACCTACCACCACACCTTTTTCGAGATGCTGGGGAACTGGTCCTTCGGCGACTACTTCAAAAAGGAAGCCATCGACTGGGCGTGGGAACTCGTCATCGACCGCTGGAAATTCCCCGCCGCCCGCCTCTACGCCACGATCTACAACCCCGAACCCGGCGACCCCGCCTCGCGCGACGAGGAGGCTTGGAATCTCTGGGCCGAAAAATTCCGCGCCGCCGGACTCGATCCCGCCGTTCACATCGTCAACGGAAACAAAAAAGACAACTTCTGGATGATGGGCGAAACCGGCCCCTGCGGCCCCTGCTCGGAACTCCATGTCGACCTCACCCCCGCCGGCGACACCCGCGGCGCCCTCGTCAACAAAGGCTCCGCCGAGTGCATCGAGATTTGGAACCTCGTCTTCATCCAGTTCAACGCGAACCCCGACGGCTCGTTCTCCCCCCTCCCCGCGCGCCATGTCGATACCGGCATGGGCTTCGAACGCGTCACCTCGATCATCCAAGGCACAAAAAACCTCACCGATTTCGCCAACGCGCGCATTTCGAACTACGAGACCGACATCTTCCGCCCGATCTTCGACGAAATCGAAAAACTCAGCGGCCGCACCTACGGCTCGACACTCCCCGTCAGCGGCTCCACCGGCGACACCGAGCAGGAAAAAACCGATGTCGCCTTCCGCGTCATCGCCGACCACATCCGCACCCTCTCGTTCGCCATCGCCGATGGCATCCAGCCCGGCAACACCGACCGCAATTATGTCCTTCGCCGCATCCTGCGCCGCGCCGTCCGCTACGGCCGCTCGCTCGGCCTGCACGAACCCTTCTTCCACAAACTCGTCGATGTCCTCGCCCGCACCATGGGCGAAGTCTTCCCCGAACTCCGTGCGAAGCAAAAACACATCGAGCAGGTCCTGAAACTCGAAGAGGAAACCTTCAACCGCACCCTCGACAAAGGCATCACCCTCTTCAACGA
>CAYOGR010000114.1:0-1531 GCA_964403605.1 uncultured Chthoniobacter sp. | reverse complement strand
TTCAAGCTCTACGACGAGCAGGGCTTCCCGCTCGACCTCACCGAACTCATGGCCCGCGAGCGCGGGATCACGGTGGACACCGAGGGCTTCGAAAAACTCATGGAGGCCCAGCGCGCCCGTGCCCGCGCCGCGCAGAAGAAGGAAGTCATCGCCCTCTCCGAGATCGAAACCACCACCCCCACCCGCTTCACCGGCTACGACTCCCTCACCGAAAAAGCCCGCGTCCTCGAGGTCGTTTCGATCAAAAACAAAACCGCCGTCATTCTCGACACCACCCCCTGCTACGCCGAGATGGGCGGACAGATCGGAGACACCGCCGAGATCACCGGCCACGGCCAACTCTGGCGCGTGACCAATACCCAAAAGACCGGCCACACCTTCCTCCACCTCCTCGATTCCATGGACTCCCCCGCCGTCGGCGACGAAATCGAAATCACTGTCACCGGCCCGCGCCGCGATGCGATCCAGCGACACCACACCGTCACCCACCTCCTCCACTGGGCCCTCCACGAAGTCGTCTCCAAGGACGCCACGCAAAAGGGCTCGTCCGTCGCGCCCGACAAATTGACCTTTGATTTCAACAGCGCCCCGTTGACCGCCGAGCAAGTCCGCGACATCGAAGCCCTCGTCAACGAACGCATCCTGGCCAATGCGCCCGTGAGCTGGACCGAAGTCCCCTACACCGAAGTCCGCGGCCGTGCCGACATCATGCAATTTTTCGGCGACAAATACGGCGACACCGTTCGCGTCGTCCAAATCGGCGGCACGCCCGCCAAGCTCGACGGCTATTCGATGGAACTCTGCGCCGGCACGCACACCCGCGCCACCGGCGAGATCGGCCTCTTCCGCATCGTCTCCGAAGCCGCCATCGCCGCCGGGGTCCGCCGCATCGAAGCTATCGCCGGTCTGGAAGCCAGCAACCTCGCCTCGCAGGAAACCCAGCGTCTCCACGAGATCGCGCGCCTCCTGAATTCCCCCGCGGCCGAGATCGAGAAAAAACTCGAAGCCCTTCTCGCCCATCAAAAGGACCTCGAAAAAAATCTCAAAGCCGCCCGCGCCCGCGAAGCCGCCGCGAGTGCCAAGGACCTCCTCGCGAAAGTCGAAACCCTGAACGGCACCCCCTTCCTCGCTGCCCACCTCGGCGCGGTGGATGGCGACTACCTCCAAGCCGTCCTCGACGCGCTCAAATCCTCGTTCGACGGCGTCGCCCTCCTCGCCGGATCCGCCAACAACGCCGTCGCCCTCGCTGCGAGCGTCAGCCCGGCGCATGTCTCCAAAATCCAAGCCGGCAAAATTCTGCAAACCGTGGCCCCGATCGTCGGAGGCAAAGGCGGCGGAAAACCCGACTCCGCCCGCGGCGGTGGCAAGGACACCTCGAAAATCCCCGAAGCCCTCGCTGCTGCGAAAAGTCTTCTCCCCGTTGGCTGACCTCATGCGTTCGAGTTTCGACTTTTAGAAAGTGGCGCGGCAGCGCCTGGTCTCGGGGAGCGCGCCCGCCTCGGGTGCCGTCGGGTGCGCCCCGCGCCCGACA
>CAYOGR010000113.1:0-7553 GCA_964403605.1 uncultured Chthoniobacter sp. | reverse complement strand
TTTCAGCGCGGCGACCGGGCTTGGGTGCTGTTCCAGACATCAAAGTTGATGCTGAAGGAAGATCGATGAGCCAGACTCATTCGAGGATCGCGGGGTCGCCGTAGAGGGTGGAACCGGAGGCGCGGGTGATTTTGACGGGGAAAATCTGGCCGATGTGGCGGGGGGCGCCTTCGAAAACGACAATCTTGTTCGTGCGCGTTCGGCCGGAGAGGCGGTCGGCATTGTGGCGACTGGCACCTTCGCAGAGAATTTCGACTTGGGTGCCGATGAGCGCGTTGAGTTTCTCAGCGACATGGCGGTTCACCAAATCGAGCAACTCCTGATTTCGCGCCTCCTTCAATTCCTCGGAAATCTGCTCCTCCATCGTGGCAGCGGGGGTGTTTTGGCGGGGGGAGTAGCGGAAGACGAAGGCATTGTCGAAGGAGACGGACTCGCAGAGGGCGCGGGTTTTTTGGAAGTCCTCGTCGGTCTCACCGGGGAAGCCGACGATGATATCGGTCGTGATCGCCATGCCGGGGCGGGCGGCGCGGATGCGTTCGGCGAGTTTTTGGAATTTTTCGGCCGTGTAGCCGCGACGCATGACTTTGAGGATGCGATCTGAGCCGCTCTGGAGAGGGAGGTGGACATGCTCGACGAGTTTCGGCAGGCGGGCAAAGGCGTCGATGAGATCGTCGCGGTAGCCGATGGGATGCGGCGAGGTGAAACGCACACGCTCAATGCCATCGACGGCGCAGACGGCTTCGAGGAGTTGGACGAAGGGGCTTTTGCCGTCGATTTTTGGGAATTCGTGCCGGCCGTAGAGATTGACGATTTGGCCAAGGAGGGTGACCTCCTTGACGCCTCGTTCGGCGAGGGAGCGGACTTCGGCGACGATGTCGGCGATGGGGCGGCCGCGTTCGGAGCCGCGGGTTTGCGGGACGATGCAGAAGGCACAATGCATGTTGCAGCCTTGCATGATCGAGACGAAGGCCGTGACCTGCCCGGCCTCGAGTTCCTGATCGCGGATAGTGGATTGCGAACCCGCTTCCTCGTCGGTGTCCACGATGGGGCGGCGCTCGTCGTCGATGAGCTTGTGCAGGCGGGCCTGGAGAAGATCGTCCACATAGTCGGCCACGCGGTGGAATTTCTGGGTGCCCACGACGAGATCGATGTGGGGCGAAGTTTGGAGAAGCGACTCGCCACGCGCTTGGGCCATGCAGCCGAGGTAGCCAAGCACGAGGTGCGGGCGATTTTTTCGGAGCTTGCGGAGCATGCCCATCTTGCCAATCGCCTTCTGCTCCGCCATGTCGCGCACGCTGCAGGTGTTGAGCAAAATCACATCCGCCTCGCCCTCGGCAGCAACCAGGCGATAGCCACGCTCGACGAGCATTTTCGACACCTGCTCGGAGTCGCGCTCGTTCATCTGGCAGCCGTAGGTCTTAATATAAACGCCGGGCATTTTTCGAAGGCGGAGAATGTGCTTCAGAGGCTCGGATCGGGCAAGGAGAAGTCACAAGCCCAAGCGCGGTCGAGTGGGCGGCACGATCCAGAAACCCGCCGGAATATGTGCTCGAGGTCTACTCTTCTGAAAAAAACCTTCGGTTCGCAGCGGTCTCGGATGTCAGGCGATGGGGCATTCAATACATTTCGACTGGCGAGCGTTTGCCGTCCTCGGGGCTGCGGTGTTTGGCGAGTTCCTCCCCGAGCACGGCGACTCGGAGGGCGTAAATTTCGGCATCGATGGCTTGGAAGGCTTCCAAGGAAAACGGCGTGGGAGGCGCGAGCTTCGACTTGCAACGCGCGACCGACTCGAGGGCGGCGTCGAGTTTTTTGCCAAGCGGCTCGATCGCTTTCTTCGCGGCGGCCGCCATTTCGACGCGGTGGCAAATCATCAGGAGGTCGTTCCCCGCTTCAATGCCGAGCCGCATGGTTTCATCAAAGCCGTAGTGGTTCAGGATCGCACCCATGTCGAGGTCGTCGGTCATCACCAGCCCTTCGAATCCCATGTCGCGACGCAGGAGGTCGCGGATAATGGCGGGCGAGAGGGAGGCGGGACGGTTGACGGCATCGAGGCCGGAGACGGCGATGTGGCCGATCATCATGCTATCCACGGAATGGGCGAAATGCCGGAAGACCGCGAGTTCGTGGGCCTCCATGAGTTCGCTCGAGCGCTCGATGCGTGGCAATTCGTGGTGGGGATCGAGTCCGGCGCTGGCATAGCCGGGGAAGTGCTTGCCGCAGCTGAGCACGCCGGTGGAGCGGAGTCCGTCGTTGAAGGCCCCGGCCTTTTCGTTGACCTCGGCAACGGTGCGCCCGTAGCAGCGCCCCCGCAGCGAATTGTCGGCTTCGTCATCGAACGAGATGTCGAGCACGGGGCAGAGGTCGAGGTTGAACCCGAAGATGCGAAGCACGCGACCGGTGATGTCTCCGTGGCGGCGGATGAGGTCGAGGTCGCCCTTGTCGCGGAGTTGTTGGGCGTTCGGCGGCTCGCTGCCGATGAGCTTGAGGCGGGAGACACGGCCGCCCTCCTGGTCGATGGTGATGATCGGCTCGACCTCGCTGAGGTCGCGGAGGTCATCTATGAGCTTGCGGAGCTGCGCGGGCGTCTGGATGTTTCTGCCGAAAAGAATGAAGCCGCCGGGCTGGATTTCGCGGAAGAGGCGGGCGGAGTCGGGATCGAGTTCGGCGCCGGGGACACCGACGAGCAGGAGTTGACCGGGATTTTGGGATGGCATGTGGAGGGGAAAACCAGATTTCATGTCGGCTGTCGAAATGAATCCGCGCCAGAAAATCGGCCTCTTCGGGGGCAGCTTCGACCCGATCCACCACGGGCATCTGATCCTTGCGCGCGATGCCATGGAACAACTCGGGCTCGCGAAGGTCGTTTTCCTCCCGGCGAACATCTCGCCGCACAAACTCGACCACCCTCCGGCTCCTGCGAAAGCCCGCTGCGAGATGCTGGCCGCAGCAATTGCTGGGGAGCCCGGATTCGAGATGGATCCCTGCGAAGTCGAGCGCGAGGGCGTCTCCTTCGCGGTGGACACCGTGCGGCTCATGATCCAACACCACCCGTCGACGGATTTTTTCTACTTCATCGGCGAGGACAATCTCGCCGCTCTTCACACCTGGAAGGAAATCGGGGAACTTCGCCGCCTTGCGCCGTTTGTGGTGCTGGCCCGCGGAAAGGCTCCCGCAAACCCCGAAATACCCGTCGTCTCCCGCCACATCGACATTTCCTCCACCGATATCAGGAAACGCATTGCCGCTGGGCAGTCCGTGCGGTATTTGCTGCCCGACACGACATGCGAAATCATCCAGCGACTCGGGCTCTACCGGAATGAGCGACTCTGAAAAAACCGCCCGCGCTTGCGCCGCCGCCGCCGCCGACAAAAAAGCGGGCGATATTGTTCTTCTGGACATGCGGGGCGTCTCGGATTTCACCGATTTCTTCTTGATCTGCTCCGGTTCCTCGGAGCCCCAGCTCAAGGCCATCTCCTCCGCCATCCGCGAGAAAACGCGCGACGAGCTGAACCTTCGCCCATCCGCCGCCGACGGCTTTCCCGCCAGCCAGTGGATCGTGATCGATTATGGTGATGTGATTTGCCACCTCTTCCTGGAATCCCGCCGCGGTTTCTACGATCTCGAGGGCCTGTGGAGCGATGCGAAGCGTGTGGAATTGGATTGCTGAGCCGCTATGGACCGCGTCGAGGATCTCGAGGTCGAATGCCCCTACTGCGGGGAGCTTTTCGGCACTCTCGTGGACACCGACTTCGCCTCTCTGGAAATGATCGAGGACTGCTCGGTTTGTTGCCGACCGATCCAGCTCTCCTTGCGATTCGAGCGAGGGGAATTGATTTCTCTCGAGGCACGGCCCGCGTGACCGCCATGAAAGCCGGTTTTCTTTTCGACCGCCCCGGAAAGCCAGCTCGAACGGGGGGCCGGTTTTTTTCGATCGGGCTTCTGCTCGCGGGCTACTCGGCGCTTTGCTGGCTGGCCTTTTCAGAATCGATCCGGAACTGGGAAAAAGTCTGGGGCTACCGTGAGACCTTCTGGGATGGATGGCTGACAACGATCCAAATCTCGGCTGCCGCGCTGGTGCTCAGCTCCTTGATCGGCGCCGCGACGGCGCTCGCGCGCCGATCCAACTTCCTGCCGCTCCGCTACACGGCCATCGCCTATGTGGAGACCGTGCGCGGACTCCCGCTCATGGTGCTCGTTCTTTTCGGATTCTACGGCGTGGCCCACGCCATCGGCTGGCAGGACAGGGTTTCGGCGGGAGTCGTGATTCTTTCGCTCTTCAGCGGGGCCTACATCGCCGAGATGATCCGCTCGGGGATCGAAAGTGTGGGCCGCTCGCAATGGGACTCGGCGCGCGCCATCGGCCTCACACCCGCGCAGACCTACCGGTTTGTGGTTTTTCCGCAGGTCCTCCGCCAAATCCTCCCGCCCCTCGCAGGCCAGTTCTCCTCGCTCATCAAGGACTCCTCCCTGCTTTACATCATTGGGATTCCCGAGTTGACCTTCGCCGCGAATCAGGTGAATTCCGCCACCTACAGCACATTCGAGAGTTTCGTTCCCCTCGGTGTTTGTTACCTTCTGCTCACGCTTCCGGTCTCTCTGTGGACCAAGCGACTCGAAAACAAAACCCGATATGAAACCTGAACTCCTACCGATGCTGGCGGTTGTGTTGCTCGCGGGTTGCCAAGCGGTGGAAACCTTCAATCCAGACACCCCCCCGGAATACTTGACCGCCACACGCGCGGACTTCTTCGCGCGGGGGCCGGCCCAGGCGACCCCCTCCGAAAAAATCGAGAAGGACACCTATGTCAAAGTCCTTAAAAAAGATTCGGGCTATGCCGTCGTGAAACTGCTGGATGGCCGAACCGGCTACATTCCCTGGGTCGAACTGAAACCCGCCCCGCCAGAACCTCCGGGCGTTCCCTTCGATCCCGTGATCGTCGAGGAAATCGTCGAAGTCCCCCTCCCCGACTTCGCCGCCGTGCCCGACGAGTTGCCCGAAAAACTCCGCAAGCGATGAAGATCAGCCTCCGCCGGGTTTCCAAATCCTTCGGTGGACAAGTCGTCTTCCGCGATCTCGACTTCGAGGTCGAATTCGATCACACGCTCGCCCTCGTCGGCCCCTCCGGCGGGGGAAAATCCACCCTGCTTCGACTGCTCGCCGGCCTCGACCAACCCGACTCGGGAGAGATACGGATCGATGGGACCCTTGTTCCCTCGGATGAATCCGGTCTCCGCGCCCACCGCCGGCGGCTGGGCGTCGTCTTCCAAGCCTACAATCTTTTCCCCCATCTCACCGCCCTGCAAAACATCCGTCTCCCGCTCGAGCAGGTTCACGGTCTCTCCGCAACGGAGGCCGAATCGCGCGCGAACCAATTCCTCTCTCGTTTCCAACTGCTCGACCACGGCGGCAAGCAACCCGCCCAACTCAGCGGCGGGCAGCGCCAACGCGTGGCCATCGCCCGCGCGCTCGCCGTCGATCCCGCATTTCTCCTCCTTGACGAGCCCACTTCCGCGCTTGATCCCGAGATGACCGCCGAAGTTTTGGATGTCATCGCCGAGTTGCGGAATTCCGGGAAACCCATCGTCCTGGTGACCCATGAGATGGGATTCGCCCGCCACACGGCCGACCTCGTCGCGCTTGTGGCCGATGGAGGCATCCCCGAATGCTCCCCGGCGCGGGATTTTTTCGATCATCCGGGGCACGAGGCGACGCGCCGATTTTTGCAGCGGGTGCTGAAATATTGACACACCGCCACCCGGGGATTTCGCGCTTTTACTTGCAGCAACCGCCAACTAGCTTCCGCCGCACACGATACCACCGCACATGCCAAAGGAACGAATCCTCCTCGACGATCTCGACCAGTCGAAATCCATCACGCAGGAAGAATACAAACTCAAACTTCGTTCCCTCCAACTCGAGTTGCTCTCGATGCAACTGAAGCTCCTCGAAAAAAAAATCCCCGTTGTTTTCGTGATGGAAGGCCCTGACGCGGCCGGCAAGGGCGGCACGATCAAACGCGTTTTCGAACGCCTCGATCCCCGGCTTCTCTCCGTCCACTCGATCAACAAACCAACCGAGGAGGAGTTTGCCCGCCATTACTTGTGGCGCTTCTGGACGAAGCTCCCCCCGCGCGGCCACATCGCCGTCTTCGACCGCTCCTGGTATGGCCGCGTGCTCGTCGAACGCGTTGAGGGATTTTGCTCCACCGATGCTTGGAAGCGGGCCTACGACGAGATCAACCAGTTCGAGAAAATGCTCGTGGATGACGGCGCAGCCGTCATCAAGGTCTGGCTTCATGTATCCAAGGAGGAGCAACTCGAACGATTCAAGCGCCGCGCGGCCGATCCCTACAAGCATTGGAAAATTGGCGAGGAGGATTGGCGCAACCGGAGGCATTGGGACGAGCACATCGAGGCTGCCGAGGACATGTTCGAAAAAACCAGCACCGACATCGCGCCTTGGACGATCATCCCCGCGAACTACAAATGGTATGCGCGCGTCAAGACTCTCAAGACGGTCTGCCGCGAAGTGGCGAAAGCCGTGGAAAAATAGCCGCTACCAAAGGGGCGAGGGATACTCCCCGGAAGTCGAGAGATTCGCCAGGGACTCCGCGACGAACGGCCGGTCTTCACGGTAGGTCACCCCGAACCAAGGGCTTTCCACCGGCAGCACTCGCACCGTCGCCGAACCGGTGCCGATCATCTCCGCCACCGCGCTGGGAATGTAAAATTCCGATTTCTCCCCGGCGGCATGCATCTCCAGAAAGCGGTTCAGCCCCGCCTCCAGCAAAGGAAAGACAGCCGGAGTGAATCCCCAGCAATTCATGGATACCCGCTCCGTTCCCTGGAACTCCAATCCCTCCGCCGCATCCAGGATCCGCCCGTCCACGCGCTCGAGCTTCGTGTGTTCCCGCACCGAGACCAGCAAGCTCTCGGCATCCGTTTCGCAAACCCCGCGCGAGACGCTGCCGTTGTCCGAGAGGGTCGATTCCAACCGGAATCCCGCCATGCAAAAGTGCGTGCTGCTTTCCTGCAACCCGGCCAAATACTCCCCCGTCGCCGCGATCGCCGGGCGACCATAGAAATCATCCGCGTTGATCGCGAGAAACGGCGTATCCACCGCCCCGCGCGCGCACCAGACCGCATGGCCCGTTCCCCAAGGCTTCACACGGCCCTCCGGAACAGAAAAATTTCCCGGCAGGTCGTTCAGTTGCTGGAATGCGTAGCCCACCTCGATCCGATCCTCGAACCTCCGCCCGACCCGCTCCCGGAAATCCTCCTCGAAATCGCGGCGGATCACAAAAACCACACGGGAAAAACCCGACCTGGCGGCGTCAAAAACGGAGTAGTCCAGGAGCGTTTCGCCGTTCGGCCCGACGCCGTCCATTTGTTTGAGACCTCCATACCGGCTGCCCATCCCGGCGGCCAAGACAACAAGAGTGGTATTCATGCAGAGAAAAAAATCTCGGGCCGGCGAGATTCGAACTCGCGACCTCCTCGTCCCGAACGAGGCGCTCTACCAAGCTGAGCCACGGCCCGATGTGGATTGCCAA
>CAYOGR010000112.1:0-7608 GCA_964403605.1 uncultured Chthoniobacter sp. | reverse complement strand
AAAAACCGGGTATTTCAGCTCTTGACCCAGCAGCGCAATGGCACTGGCAAAAAACACAATAGCCGATACGAGGAAATCGTCGGATCTCCACAGGCGCTGGCGCTCGTTTTTCAACCATCCCGTCAGATTCCTTGAAACCGGGGGCAACGCCGGTTGCGAGGTCTGCAAACCAAGTATTGATCAACCATGGCGACTTTTTTGGCGAATTTAACCACGGCGGGGTTGTAATCTTTTTTGGGGAATTTTGAAGCCACCCTCCCGGAGCAATTGTCACTTTGCTGATCCCTTTTATCATTCTGTCCATTCAGAATGTTTGGGGATGCGCGATAGTGCCATGACGAATGAACCGCGTGATTTCCCTCGCCGCATCCATGCTGACATGCCCTCCCCTCCCCATGCAGGCTGACTCAGCGCTTGATGGCATTCACCGGATCGCCTTCCTTGGAGATAGCATCACCGAGGCGGCGGATTACACCACCGACATCGAATGTTGGCTCATTTCGCAGGGCCAACGCGTGGAGGTTTTGAATATCGGCCTCTCGAGCGAGACCGCCACGGAACTCACCACGGAAGAGAATGCCGCCCATGTGAAAGGTGCGGGATTCCCCCGACCGTTCATCGGTGACCGACTCGACCGTGCCTTGGCGATCACCCGGCCGGATCTGCTTTTTGTCTGCTACGGGATGAACGACGGCTCGGCGCTTCCCGTGGGAGTGGATGGTTTGAGCCGCTTCAGCGAGGCGATCACACGCCTTCGCGACACGGCGCTTCAGTCGGGCGTCCGGCAAGTTGTTTTTTCCACACCACCGCTCCACGACCCTGTCCAAGCAATCGATCCCGCCAGCAATCCCCAGGAACGCAACCTTGTGGCCTATCGCGAATGGCTTCTCTCCAAGCGTGCGGAGGGGTGGGAGGTGGTCGATATCCACGGACCGATGCGCCGCGACTTGGATGCCGCCCGCAAGATCGATCCCGCCTTCCGCTTCCAACCCGATGGAGTCCACCCGAACCGTAGCGGCCACTGGTTGATGGCCCGCGAAATCCTCACGCAATTCTTCAAAGCCAACCTCGACGGCATTTCGTCGTCGCCACAATTCTTCAAAGCCAATGGCGACAGAATCCGCGATCTCGTCCATCAGCGCCAAAAAGTTCAGTTCAGCTCGTTGATGACGCGAATCGGCCACTCGCGCCCACAGGTTCCCGGCGGGCCCGGGACTTCTCCCGGCCCCTCGGCCGAAGCCGCACAATCCCAAGTCCAGGAAATCACTCAAACCCTCCATGCCCTGACGCACTAACGCCTTTTAAAATCGATCATTACCTATTTATGAAAACAACATTAGCGTCTTCCATTTTTGCGGTGTTGCTTTGCACATCCTCGCCCCTCGTCGCCTCGACCGAGACCCTTCGCAGCGAGTTTCTGAATCCGCCCGACTCCTCGCGCCCGCGCACCTGGTGGCATTGGATGGATGACAAGGTGAGCAAGGAGGGCATCACGAAAGACCTCGAGGCCATGAAAGCCATCGGCCTCAAGGGGGCCCACATCACGAACATCGATCAGGGCGGCCTGCCCGATAGAACCTACGGCAACGCCTGCGTGCTCACTCCGCAATGGTTCGACTTGGTGGAGCACGCCGCCAAGGAATGCGAGCGCCTCGGCCTTCAACTTGGCATGTCGAGCGCCTCGGGTTGCTCGGGCTCCGGCGGCCCATGGATCACACCGGAACTCTCCATGCAGGAAATCGTCTGGACCGCCACACATGTCGAGGGGGGCAAACTCCAAACCATCGCCCTCCCCCAGCCTCGCACCAACTACAACTACTACCGCGATGTCGCCGTGCTGGCTTTTCCCGCGCTCGAGGGTGACGACAGGCCGGTGATGGATCTGAAGCCAAAGATCACATCGTCCGTGCCGGGAGTCGATTGGTCCCGCGCGTTGGATGGAAAAATGGACACCTCGGTAACGCTCCCGCCACTCCAAGGGACGGGAAAATACGCGCTGACCATGGAGTTTCCCGCGCCCGTCACTCTCCGCTCCTTGAATTTCCACTTCCTCGAGACGGAGAAGGATCTGAATGCCGTTCTCTCGGTCAGCGACGATGGAAAAACCTGGCGCAAGGTCGTTGGCTCGCGGCGCTGGCAGAGTGCGGTGCATCCGGGCGATGTGGAATTGGTCGATGGATTCCCCGAGCAAAAAGCCCGCTTCGTGCGGGTCGAGTTCGAGGAGGTTTCGCGCGGATTCACCCTGCGCGACTTGAACTTCCAATCCGCACGCATCCCCGGCATCCATGTCAAAGCCTCGCGCATGCGCTCCTCGCCCGCGACATCCAATCCCACCAACCTCACTGTGCCGGACACCCAGCGCATTGATCCCGAAAAAATCCTCGATCTCACCGGCAAGCTTATTCCAGGAGGGGTCCTCCAAGCCACTCTGCCCGAGGGGCGCTGGACGATCCTGCGCTTCGGCCACACCACAAACGGCAACAAGATCAAACCCGTCTCCGAGCGATCGACCGGCCTGGAAGTCGACAAATTCAGCGCAGAGGCGCTGCAATACCACTTCGACCATGGAATGCTCGGCCAGGTTCGTGATCGGCTCGGCCCGCTTTTCGGGACGGTTTTCAAGGATGTGAATGTCGATAGCTGGGAAGCCGGTTGCCAGACCTGGGGGGCGAAGTTCCCCACGGAGTTCCAAGCGCGCCGCGGCTACGACATCATCAAATGGCTGCCCGCCCTCACCGGCCGGGTCGTGGACAATGTCGATGAAACCGACCGTTTCCTCTGGGACTACCGCCGCACCATTTCCGACCTCATCAACGAAAATTTCTACGGGGCATTCCGCAAAATCCTCAACAAACACGGCGTCCTCCTCGAAGCCGAGGCTCCCGGTATCGGCATGCCGATTCCCATCGACCAGCTCCAAAGCCTCGGCATGGTCGATATCCCACAAGGCGAATTCTGGCTCGGCGGCAAGCTCAACCCCGGCGATCCGCCCTACGCCAAAGGCGGACAGGACAACACGAAGGAACCGGCTTGCGCCGCGCATACCTATGGCAAGCCCATCGTCTCGTGCGAGGCGTTCACCGCGTTTGGCAAGGATGATGGCTGGACGCAGCACCCCTTCCGCCTGAAGCCCTATGCCGACAAGCAATTTTGCAATGGGATGAACGAGGTTGTCTTCCACCGCTACGCGCACCAGCCCGACGACCGCGTTCCAGGAATGAGCCTCGGGCAGTTCGGCCTGAACTTCGAACGCACGCTCACCTGGTGGAATCAAGGCCGCAGCTGGGTGGATTACCTCACACGCTGCCAGCACCTGCTGCGCCAGGGCCGCTTCCACGCGGATGTGCTCTACTACTACGGACGCGATGTTCCCGGCAGTGCCGGGTATTTCGTGCCGGATGCCATGGATCCGAAGAGCTTCATCAAACCAGCCCTCCCGAAGGGCTATGATTACGATGTTTGCGACTCCACGATTTTCCAGCAGATACAAATCGAAAACGGGGAGGTCGTCCTGCCCAGCGGCATGCGCTACCGCTACCTCGTCCTGCCCGACCACGCCCGCCTCATTCCTGCCGATGTGGAGGCCATCAAACGCTACGCCGAAGCCGGCGCCACGCTGATCGGCCCCGCACCGACCCGTTCGCCCTCGTTGGTGGATTTTCCCAAAGCCGATCAAGAGGTTCGCGCTCTGGCAGCGGAAATTTGGCCCGCCGATGGCAAGCCGGGAGAACGCCGCATCGGCAAAGGCCGCATCATCACAGGCAAGACATTCGAGCAAATCCTCGCCGCAGACGGGTTGACGCCCGACTTCTCCGCACAGGCATCCACCGACGCGAAGATTCACTACATCCACCGCATCCTGCCCGAGGGGGATCTGTATTTTGTGTGCAACCTTCTGGACCGCGCCGAAACCGCAAGACTCCGCTTCCGCACCACAGGGCGCACTGTGGAAATCTGGGATGCCGTAAACGGAGAAATCGTAAAAAATGTGGTGGCCACAGACGACGGCCAGGCAACCTCCGTGACCGTGCCGCTCCAGCCCCACGAGTCGCTCTTCTTTGTTTTCACCGAGAAAGCCAAAGCGACAGGCGCGCCAGTGGCCTTCCGCGAATCGCAGCCAACCAATCCACAGCCGATCGAAGGCCCGTGGACCGTTACCTTCCCGGTGGATCGCGGTGGCCCCGGTGAGCCCGTGACTTTCGACAAGCTCGACTCCTGGACCGAACACGCCGATGAGCGCATCAAGCACTTCTCCGGCACGGCCAGCTACCGGAAGACCTTCGATCTGCCGGAATCTCAAATTTCAAATTTGAAATCTCAAATGTTCTTGGATCTCGGCAACCTTCCCCATCTCGCCGAGGTATTCCTCAACGGCAAGCCCCTGGGAGTGGTCTGGATGAAACCCGCCCGCGTGGACATCACAAACGCCGCAAAGAAAGGCCAAAACGAACTCGAAATCCGGGTCACCAATGTTTGGAAAAACCGCATGGTCGGCGATGCCAAGCTCGACCCCGCAAAACGCATCACTTGGAGCAATTGGCCCTTCTACAAAGGCAACGAGCCGCTCGAAGTCTCGGGCCTCCTCGGCCCGGTAACGATCATGAGTGAGAAATAAACCCCGTGACTCGAAGTTTTCAGATTTTCCAAGTCGCTTATGTCGCTCGTAAAAAACGGGTTTGGGTGTAACGACATACTAAAATTTTTCCTGCTTTATGAATAAAAACAAGCCCCGGTTTCTTTGTTTTTTAAATATTTATAAAGCCTTTACATTAATTGAAATCCTTGTCGTGATCGCCATTATCTCCTTTTTGGCGGCGCTGCTTTTTCCCTTGGTCAAATCTATGATGCAAAATGGACAATCCACGAGATGCATCGCGAATCTGAAGCAATTGGGTATCGAGATCAACTTACATGCGGCTGAAAATGGAGTTTATCCTAAGAATCCACCTCCTCCCGCCCTTTGGATGAATGTGGCTTTAATGAGTTCCAATTGGCTTTGTCCATCGCGGTTTATAAAAAAAGACGGCTCTGGCAGCACCTTTACACCAGCCTACGCTCCCAATAGTTTGATTTTTAATAGTAATGATGTTCGCCCTGTCTCAATTTACCGTCCCAGTGAGATCATCGCATTGATTGATTGCGACCAGAGAACCCCATCTGGATGGGCAGTCCCATGGCTGGAGGTGCCTGGTAGTTCGAGTGCTGCCACAGCAAACCAACCTATTACGGGATCGCCGGTTACCATTCCCGATGTGGATATTTGCCAAGGACCTGCAGGTGTTCGCTACCGTCATCAGGGAAAAGCCAATGCATTATTTTTAGATGGCCATGTGCAATCGTTTACGAAGGGAAAAATTCTTCAAAAGAATTACTTCACGAATTACTGAAATCGAAGACTGAATTTTGAAATGAAACGACACCCGGTGTTACTCGCCGCCCTCCTCGCCTCTTCACTCTTGGCCACCGCCCAACCTATCCCCTCGCCGCTGGATTACACCTACGGCTACTGGTCCAGCACTTGGAGGCGTGATGCCGGTTGCAGCGAGCCCGCTCAGCTTTGCATCGAGTCGGGATACTATGGTTTCCAGTGGGATATCAAGAATCCCCGCAAGATTCGCTTCGGCTTGCTGGATGACAAGGCAGGCTACCTTCAAGCCGGCGGGATGGCGCTGGAGCGTCTTCGTGATTTGCCAGAGGGTGAATTGGAGGCCGAGGTCCAGATCGGCGACCGTGTCTACAAAATGACTGGCTGCCGCGCGGGCCTGGAAACGACAGCGGCGAATCCACTTGCGGATGTCTTGCTGTGGGAATCCGCCCGACTCACCCAGCATTACGAACTCCGGGAATTGCGCTTCGAGGATGCGGAGGGAAATGTTCTCCCGGCCATCGGCTCCCTCGCCCTCGTCGCTTGGCCGCAAAGCCTGAACTTGACGCTCAATCTCCGGCCCGAATTTGACTACGGCGACGGATTGGCTCCAGGCCGCAAGGGTTCCGCCCATTCGGTTCGCTCCAAGCCGTTGGAAATTGCAGACGCTCCGGGTTTGGATTCCCCCAGCTTCACGGTCGAGTGCTGGTTCCTGCGCGATGAACGGACGAGGGCCACCGGGGCGCTTTTTGGAAAAAACCACAACGAAAACAAAGACGGCTATTTTGGAATTTTGCTCGGCCGGTGGGGAAAAATCGATGCCGCCATGAGCATCCACGCCAATGGCACGAACAACATCCACCGCCTCAGCGCCAGCGCGCCGGATCTGGATGTGAAAGGCCAATGGCACCACTGCGCGCTCACCTACGATGGCTCAACCCTGCGCGTCTATGCGAATGGACGACCACTTGTGGAAAAAGCCATCGATCTCCCGCGCACGCCCGGCACGGGAGTGCTGCGCTTCGGTCAGCGTCCTGACGGAGGATTGTCCATGCAGGCCGTGTTCGACGAGGTGCGCGTGTGGAATCGCGCCCTCTCGGCCGAGGAAATTGCCGCCATCTTCAAAACCCCCGACACCCTCCCCTCCCTGGACGGCTTGGTTCACCAGTCCGACTTTGACGAACCTCCCGCGATCACCCAACCGGTGTGGAAGGACGCCGAGATTTCCCTGCGGTTCAAGACCGCCGAGATGGAGGAGTCCACCCGGCGCCGCATCGATGGCGAGTGGACAAACCCCCGCACGGAAAGCATCACCCTGAACTGCAACCTGCCCGATTCGCCAGCGCCGACCGACGCCGTCTCGATCCAAGTCTCAACCAGTGGCAACCAGACCGTTCCCACCGCCTTCGATCCACGCTACGGCTGCCTCGTGGCCAGAGCCGGATTCAGCCACAAAATTCCCGAGGCCGAGCGCCTCAAGCGCCCCTTTGTGCGCGGCGAGGGAGACGCCAGAAACTACGACGAATTCCTCGTGGAAATCGACAACCAAGGCCTGGAGCAAAACATCCCGTTCCTGCTCGAAATCTTCGGCACAGCCAGCATCACCGGCCTGGTTCCCATTCTGTGCCTGCCCGACGGCACGCCGACGGGAATTCCCGTGCAGTTGTCCAAAAACTGGCACCACACCGTCCTCCCCGATTACCTCCGCGCCTACACCCTCCTGCCCGCCACGCCTGGCAAAACCTCGTATCTCCTGCGAGTCGTCTATGGATTTTACGGCTCCCTTCCCTCCGCCAGCATCAGCCAACTCTCGCTGGTCGGCTGGGGGGACACCACCAATGGCCGGTGGGACCAGTTGGCCATCGGCTCCTACGGCGAGACCATCTGCTTCAACCCCGAGTTCTCCTCCGGCCCCATGGCCATGACCGACATCCGCGCCCTCCTCACACGCGATGGCAAGGATGGAAAAAAATGGCTCTGGTCCGATGCCGGCTGGGGCGGCGACTGGCTTACGGTCAACGACGCCGCAGGGAAAAAACTCATGCTCGCCCGCATGAAAACCTCGTATCTCTCCCATGGCCCTTGCCTGCCGGAGGTGATCTACCACGGGGCCTACGGAGCCAATGACGAGGTCGCCATCCAAGCCGAGGTCTCGACTCCACGCACCGACGACCACGCGAAGACCTTCCTCCGCCTCCGATATGACTTCCAAGCCGAACTCCCCGCGAAGGACTCGTGGTTTT
>CAYOGR010000111.1:0-7640 GCA_964403605.1 uncultured Chthoniobacter sp. | reverse complement strand
ACGCGGCCGTCGGCCGTGATGTCGAGGTGGTAGGGTCGGCCGTTGGCGCGGCCTTGGAGCTCGAAGAGGCGGGTGGCGCCGCGTTGCTGGAGGTCGGCCTCCTCGAGGATAAATCCGGGAATCTGCGCCTTGGCGGCGGCGAGGACGGTCGCGGGAACTTCGTTCTTCGGGATGTCGTTGTCGAAGTCGTCGTTCTCGTAGCCGGGGGCGACGGGAACGGGCGTTGTGGCGCAGGCGGCAAGGAGCGCCGTGGCAGCTGCTGCAACTAGGAGGGTGGTGGGTTTTTTCATAGTTTGGAAACTTCAGTTGCTCTCTTCTTCCACTCCGTGTTCTCCGTGACCTCCGTGGTTAAATCATGGAGCGGGTGGTGCCGAGGGGTCCGGGAGGGAGCGGAAAAATTCCTCCAACTCTTGGCGGGGTTCGTGGGTGATATCGGCTTGCACCGAGAAATGATCCATCAAGTCGCCGGCCTCCATGTTTGAGGGGTTGCCGTGGAAATTCAGGGGCATCTTGGTCCATGGCGTGTTGAGCGGAATGCCGAACCCCGGAGCCACGACGATTTGAGCGGCGATGGCGGGGTCGAGGATGAAATTGATGAATTTGTGTGCGGCCTCGGGGCGGGCGGAGTTTTTGGGAATCGCGCACAATGTCATGTATTTCAGGCTGCCTTCGACGGGATTGATCCACTCGAAGCGTCCGGGAAACTCGCTCATCAGAGCGACAGCGTCTCCACTGTAGATCAACGCCGCCCCGTGGCGTTCCTCGACAAGAGCGGCGCGCAAGGCGTGGAACCCGGTGCTGTGGCCGTTCGACCAGATTTTTTTCGATTCAGCGGCCGTGTTGCGCAACCAATTCGTGAGGATCACACGGGCGGCTCGCAGGTTGTCGGCGGTGACTTCGTTGACCGAGGCACCAAGCGATAGCAGAGCGGCGGCAAGGAAATCCCGCTGGTCAACCATGACAGCAACCCCGCCCGGGCGCGGCTTGCGGAAGGCGTCCATGTATCCCCTCACCTCGGGCTGGGAGATGCCTTTCACGACCAGAAGCCCCATGGAAGCGATATCGAACGGAATGCGGTGGATTCCCTTGGGATCGTTGGCAGCTTGGCGCCAATGGGATTTCACCCGCGAGAAATTCGGAATCTTCCGATGATCCATCGCCAGCAACATCCCACGGTCGTGCAAGGAGGCGAGCACATCTTTGGAAATGAGGAGCAGGTCGAAGGACTTCTTGTCGCGATAAAGATAATCCGCCGCCTCCATGCTGGAAATCGCGGTGGTGATATCCACGGGGATGCCAGTCTGCTCCGTGAATTCCAAGCTTATCTCGCGCGGGATCGATCGGTCGTAGGCGAGCACGCGCAGCATGCCGGGCGCGTCGGCAGCCTGCAACGAAGTGGCGAAAAGAAAGAGGAACGCGGCGAGGAAAGCGGGTGTTTTCATTTCAGTCCAATGCGGCCGAGGGGCTGGATGTTGATCTCCTCGGTGAGTTCCTGGTGCGAGAGCACGGGCAGATCGGGCAATTCCAACTCGACCAACTTGCGAAGGAAGCGGCGGATGTCCATCGAGGTGAGAAGCACCGGCATGCGCTCGCGGGGAGCGGATCCCCCGGCCTTGGCTTTGATTTCCTCGACGAGTTTCTTGGAGGTGGCGGGGTCGAGGGCGAGGAAACTGCCGCCGGAGGTCTGGCGGATCGCCTTGCGGATCGTTTCCTCGGTTTGTGGATCGAGGAGGTAGACGACGAGAATGTTCTGACCGCCACTGAATTTGTAGCTGATAAAGCGGCGGAGGGCGATGCGGACATACTCGGAGAGGATCAGCGTGTCTTTTTCCTTGGGTGCCCATTCGATCAGGGCCTGAAAAATAAGGCGGAGGTTGCGGACCGAGATGTCCTCCTGCACGAGGCGTTGCAAAACCTCGGCGATGCGCTGGGGCGGGATCACGCGCTGAACTTCGCGAACCAACTCCCCGAATTCCCCCTCCATGCGCGTGAGAAGGCCCTTCGTTTCCTGCAGGCCCATGAAGTCGGACGCATAGCGGCGGAGGACAAGCGAGATGTGGAAGCTCAGGAGCTTCGGAGGTTCCATGAAGGCGATCCCGGCCTCGACAAGCTTGGCTTGGAACTCGAGCGGCACCCAGTAGGCGGCGCGGCGGTCGGGCGGCTTCTCGACGGGTTCGCAGGGGATTCCGAAAAGCGAGAGATTCTCCTCGGTCTCGCGCACATACAGGAAGCCGGGGCGGATCACGCCGTCGGACATGGGCACCTCCTGGAGGAGAATCTGGTATTTGCCCGAGTGGAGGTTTTGGTTGAAGCGCAGGTAAATTCCAGGGAACGGCACGCCGAGGTCGAGGTAGAGCGCCTTGCGGACTTGGACGAGTTCGGAGTTCAGGCGCTCGGCAGTGACATGCTCCTGCACGGCGGCATCGACCTCCAGCATGATGGGAACGGTGATCGAAAATTCGGTGGAACTGTCCTCGTCGTCGTCCTGGGAG
Organism: uncultured Chthoniobacter sp.; assembly: GCA_964403605.1. Lineage (GTDB taxonomy): Bacteria > Verrucomicrobiota > Verrucomicrobiia > Chthoniobacterales > Terrimicrobiaceae > UBA967. The sequence goes on along the minus strand of CAYOGR010000111.1, from coordinate 5,148 downwards.
GGAGGTGCCTGACCACTCTTCGCGGCCCCGTCGCCGCCTGCGTGAAGGCGTTCGGTTCGTCTTCGGCCCTTGGTTTTATCCGCCGCGCGCTTGAGGGCGAAACCCAGTGCCAGAATGATCAAGGAGAGGGTGAAAAATTGGATCTTCGGGAACCCGGGGATGAGCGCCATCGCAAAAACCACCACGCCGCCGATGATGAGGGCCTTCGGGGCGGCGAAGATTTGCTCGACCACATCGCCTCCCAGGCCCAGCCCCTCCTCGCTGCCGGCGCGGGTGATGATCATCGCCGCGCAGATCGAGATGAGCAGCGCGGGAATCTGCGAAACCAGCCCGTCGCCGATGGTGAGGATCGAGTAGGTCGTGACGGCCTTGTCGATCTCCATGCCTTTTTGCGACACACCGATCAGAATGCCGGCGACGATATTGATCGCGACCATGATCAGCGAGGCGATTGCATCGCCTTTCACGAACTTCATCGCGCCGTCCATCGCGCCGAAGAGCTGGCTTTCCCTCTCGATCACGCTGCGACGGGACTGCGCGTCTTTCACGGTGATGTTCCCCGCCCGCAGATCGGCATCGATACTCATCTGCTTGCCGGGCATCGCGTCCAGGGTGAACCTCGCCGCCACCTCGGCGACGCGCTCCGCGCCTTTGGTGATCACAATGAATTGAACGATGAGCAGGATGAGGAAAATGACCACGCCCACGACGAAATTGCCGCCAACCACGAAATTTCCGAAGGTGTAAATGATCTCGCCCGCATAGGCATCGACGAGGATCATGCGGGTGGTCGTGATGTTCAGCGCCAGGCGGAACAGCGTGGTCACCAGCAGGACGCTCGGAAAGGTCGAGAACGCCAAAGCGTTTTTCATGTAGAGCGACATGAAAAGAAGCACCGCCGAGATTCCCAGATTCACGGCAATAAGCGTGTCGAGGAGGAACGGCGGCACGGGCACGATCATCAAGCCGACCACCGAGACGATGATTGCGGCGATATAGATGTCCCCGTAGCGCTTCGAGGCGAACGCAAAATTCTGCAACCGCAGGAGGAAGGTCTCCATCACGCCTCCCCTCCCCCCCGGCCGGATTCGGCTCTGGTTTTCAAATACTCCGCCGAGGCCTTGTCGCTCGCAGCGGTGTCGCCGAGACGGCGTGCGGCGATGGCCTGCACCAGATGGCAAAGCGCGGCCTCGTCGGCAGGAAGGCCGAGTTCTAGCGCCTTGGCGGCACTGGCGAGCGCCTCGGGATTTTTATCAAGCGAAAGTTGGATCGTGGCGAGCGTCCTCCACGAAGTGGCATTCGACCCGTCCACCACTGTCATCAATTCGAAATACCCGATCGCGCGGTCGGGCCTCCCGTAGCGGGCGTTGAGCCAACCCAGCAGATGCAAAGTTTCCCGAACGGTCTGGATCGGCATGGAATCGCTTGTTGCCATGGATTCAGCCTCCGATCATCACCCGCCGGAGCGCCTCGAGCAGTTGAAGGTTCTCGCAATCCTCCTCGATCAACTTCAAACCGGCTTGGAACGCCTCGTCGCGGCGGGGATATCCGGCGCGCAAATCGCGCAACCGTCCGCGCAGGTTGGTCAAGTGCTCGCCGTAGGACGCCGAACCAATCAACGACCCGGTCATTTCCGCCGGGCGCAGCGAGTCGGTGAGAAACAAATCCACCCCCTTGTCCTGAAAAAGGCCCGCCAATTGGCTCGGCACCGCCTGTTCGCTCAACGCGGGACGGTTCAACGGCAGTGTCGGATCGCCCTGGCCACTCGCCGCATAGGAAACCCTTTCGATTCCCGTCCGAAAATCGAGGGCTCCGGAAGCGTTGGAGACAGTGGCCATGGGCGGCGAACGCTACACGGCCTCCGCCGTGTTGTGAAGCGCGGTAAGGCGGTCGAAACTTTGTAGTATGTCCCCGCCACGCAATGCCCCTCCGGGCAAAAGCTCCATCAAAACCGTGGTGCGCCCGAAATCACTTCTCCGGCAACGGATTCCCGCCCCACCAGTGCGCTCGAAATGCAACAACTCCAGCATCCTCGAGGCCGAAGGCTCGCCGGAGTATTGGCGTTCACGGGAAAGGGACACGCACAGGCCCTGCCCCCGCCGGGCGAGGCAAAGCGTATCAGAGGGCTCGATCTGAAGCACAAGAGAACCATCCGCATCGAGCGCAAGCCGCTCCATGCCGATGAGGGCGCCGAATTCCTCCACGGCCGCGTCGATCATCCGAGCGCCACCTCCTCTTCGTCGATGAATTGATCGATCGCCTTTTGCATGGCGTCGAGCACCCGCTCGCGAGCCTCGGGCTTGTCATAGGCCCGGGGCGGCAGGTTCCTTACGATCTCGCGGAATTGCGTCATGAAATTGATCGAGGGCTCGAGCGGCGGCACATTGAAATCGAGCGCCAGGCGCGTGAAGTCCCCCTCGGAAACCCGCTCGCCTTTCGCCGCCTCGAGCATCGAGGTCATCAACCGGAATGGCGCGACGGGCACCGACTCGCGGGTTGAGTTGTGGAATTTCGTCAACAGGCCTCGGCAGGACTCGTGGGCGTTCCCGAGGAACCGCACCTGCTGGAGCCCATCCACCACCTCGCGCAAATGCGCGGGCTCGCCGGAGGGCTTGGCCGCGGCGAGATCGGCTGCGAGCGCGCTCGCCAGAAAATCCAGCGCCACGCCGAGACGCTGCTCGAAATCCGGCCCCTCACCACCCGCCGCCGAAACAGTCCCCTCCCCGCCGCCAGTGAACTTCGCCAGATTCGTGATGATAAACCGATAGGCATCCGCTGGCGTCTTGTAATCGAAGACCGCGCGGCGGTAGCCCTCGCGAACATCACCGGCGTCGTTCGGTCGCGCACTGACAAATTCGTTGAGGACGGGGGAAATATTGTTTCCGGCAGCGATGTCTGGGCCGTGGTCGTTTTCAAGACGCTCGGCGACCTGTTCCAGTTTCTCCCGCAGGCCGTCATCCTGCCCCCCGCCGCCTCCGCCCGAGAGATCGCTGGACATCGCCCGCGCGACCCCGAAACGCACTGAGGGATCCGGAAAAAGCTTCTCCATTTCCTCGCCGAGTTCGTCAAAGCGGTTCTCGCGCTGCATGCGGCGCAGGAGAGCCATAAAGCGCGTGAGGGCCGCCGATCCCTGCATCTCGGGGAAAACCCTGCCGATCGCGGAGCGCAGGCGCTGGGCCTTCGCATCCGCCGCCTGGCGGCTCTGGCTCTTGACCGGCGCGGGTTGCTCGGCCTCTTGAAAAAACCGGGTGGCATCTGTGAAATCCAGCCCGGCTTCGGAGGGGTTTTTGCCCCCGGCGGTGATTTTGCGGCCTTGATAAGTGCCCATGACATCGTCCAGCGAGGACTTCACCGCATTCGCCATCACATCGACGGAGGCGGCTTGGAAACTGGAAATCGAGGGCGCCATGAGCAAGCAGTCAACTAAGCTTCGGACGCGTCCACCGCAAGACGATTCCAGCTGAAAATCCAACCCTCGAACAAGTCGCCGGTCACTTTCCTACCATTCCACCAATCATCGGATTCTGGAATTTCGGCGAGCACCGGACTGGCTATTACAAGCCATGCCAAGAAGGAAGAAATGCCGGGTCACCGGGGACTCGCGTCGGTTTTTTTGAAAAGAATCCAATGCGTCCGGAGATTCTCAAGCAGGTCGAGGTTGCGGTTGTCTTTCACCCAATCCTCGATGAATTCGATAAAACTCTTATCGCGATCCGGAACAACAAGGCAGACATCCGCCGCGAGGGCATCGCCGAACACTGGAATCATCGAGGTCTCGGGATGCAATACCGCATAGGCCGCACCCGCCTCGGCGCTCGTCAGCAGGACTTCCAATTCAAAGCGCCCCGTGGGAAACCCCTCGCCGGGCTCGAGACGATTGAATTTCAGAGGCGCGGAGACCCCCCGAGCCGCAAGACGGGAGCGAATGCTCCGATCCAACTCGGGGGAGAGATATTCCCTCCCTCCATAGTCGATCACCAACGGTGGACGCGCATCACCCGCGATGACCCTCTGGAATTGACGCGCCTCGCAGTCGGGAACAACAATTGCCAACACCACCGATTCATACGGAATCGCCCTGATCCCCATGCCCGCAACAATCCCCGTGTTGTGAATGCCTCCAGCAGCGATATCAATCCGCCCCTCCTCGAGCCACTCGCGCAGCGTGCGCCGGTCGGAGGTGGTAATTTCCAACACCACCCCGAGCCGCGCGGCAAGCGCCGTCAGAAGGTCAATGTCATACCCGACCAACTTACCCCCGTTGTTGCGGTAGACCCAAGGCACCGAGTTGTCGACCACCCCGGCGCGCAGAACACCGCGCCGCTTGATGTCTTCGAGGGACACAGAAGCGATTTCAGGCACTTCCGATTTGAAAACCACCGGGGTCGGCGGCGTTTCAAAAATCGAACCCTGCGATAGGATGATCCGCTGGGAATCGCTGGATTCCAGCAATGTCGAAGCAAGAAGCCTGTTCGCCCCCCACCCCATCGACAGCCCCACCGCCGCCGTGAGCAGCAAAAGAAGCACGAGACGCAGGGGACGCACCACCAACCGCCCGCGCAACGAGGCGAGGACAACAAACGACACGACCGCAAGCGAGAAAAGTGACAGCGGGTCGCTCAATCGCACGATCCACTGCGCATTCATCAGGTAAAGTCCCAGCAGCGCCTGGGGCAGTCCGAGGGCGGGAAGCTCGTGGATCAGCACAGCCTGCGCTCCGGCGGCGGATGTCAGCAACACGCGGGGCAATATCTGAAGGATTTCGGCCGTCCGCATCGGCGTGTCGTGATACCAAGCCGCAAAGGGCAGGAACGACAGCACAACCATGCGCCCGGTGGAAAAAAGCAGCAGGCTGATCGGAGCCAGCGCCTCGAGAACCGAAAAATCCCCGTCCCCCTCACCTTCCTTGCGGGTCTCCTCAAACAAACGCCTCAGGTTTTCAATCACCATGGGCAACGCGAGCAGCACATTTCCCACCGTGACCGCAAGGACCACCGGATCGCGCAGGACACCCAAGAACTGTCGGAGCGAAAACCGCGTAAAGCACAACACAAGTCCCGGCAGCAGAACCCCGCCGATCGTCACCACCGCCACCAGCATCATCGCCAAATACCCGAGCAACCGTTGCAACTCCCCGCCGCTTGCCGT
>CAYOGR010000110.1:0-7771 GCA_964403605.1 uncultured Chthoniobacter sp. | reverse complement strand
TCCACCTCGTCACCCAATGCGCTGTTGCGGTCGAGGCGTTTGCGGAGGGTGGCGCGGGTGATGCCGAGGAGTTTGGCGGCGCGGACTTGGTTGTCGCCGGTTTTTTGCATGGCCCGGAGGGTGAATTCGCGTTCGATCCAAGGAAGGATCGCGAGCGAGGGATCGTTCACAGCGGCGCTGAAAAGGATTTCCACCGCACGGTCTTTGGTCAATTCCTGCGTCTCGGAAACGGCAGGCCCTGCGGGAGATCCCTCGGCATCGGTGGCTCCGAGCGGGATGTCTTTTGGCAAAAGCGTATCGGCGGTCGAAAGAACAGCGGCGCGTTGGAGGGTGTTTTCGAGTTCGCGGACATTGCCGGGCCAGGGGTAGGCCTCGAGCACCCGGATGGCTTCCTCGGAGAGTTTGAGCCGGGGCGTGTGCGAGCGGTTGGCGATTTTTTGGAGGAAATACTCGGAGAGCAACCGGATGTCCTCGACGCGCTGGCGGAGCGGCGGGATGTGGATGCGGACGACATTCAGACGGTAGAACAAATCATCACGGAACGAGCGTTTGGCGACCTCCTCTTCCAGGTTGCGGTTCGTCGCGCAGATGATGCGGACATCGGTATGGAGCGTTTCGTTGCCGCCGACTCGGGAGAACTCGCCTTCCTGGAGCACGCGCAGAAGTTTGCTTTGCACCTGGAGGGGCATTTCGCCGATCTCGTCGAGGAAGAGCGTGCCTTTATTGCATTGCTCGAAGCGGCCGATGCGCTGGGCGGTGGCGCCGGTGAACGAGCCTTTCTCATGGCCGAAAAGCTCGCTCTCGAGGAGGTTCTCGGGAATGGCGGCGCAGTTGATGGCGAGGAAGTTTTTGTTGCTGCGGGCGCTGTAATTGTGGATCGCCACGGCGACGAGTTCCTTCCCCGAGCCGCTCTCGCCGGTGACCATCACGGCGGCATCACTGCCCGCCACGCGGCCGATCATTTTGAAGACCTGCTGCATGGCCTCGGAGCGGCCGACGATTTCATCCTTGTGCTGCTCGACGGTGAGTTGGGGCTTGAAAGTATTAGCGGCCTTGAGTTCGGCGGAGGCTTGGAGGGCGGAATCCGCGACGACCTTGAGGTTGAAGGGGAGCTGCTCTTTGCGGACAAAATCGAACGCTCCCATTTTCATAGCCTCGATCACCGATTGGGTGGTGCCGAAGGCGCTCATGAGAACGACGAGGGCGTTTGGCGAGTGCTTGCGGATTTTGACCAAAAGCTCGAGTCCGGTGAAGGGATGCAGATTCGTCTCGGCCATGACGAGTTCCGGCTCCTCCATGCAGAAGGTCTTGTAGGCGGCATCGGCGGAGTCCTCCACAAGCACGCGGATTTTCGCGCCCTCCAGCTGATTTTTCGCCCAATCGAGAAAATCGCTGTCGCGATCGACCACAAGAATTGTCTGCTGCTTAGCCATAACCCCTATTTGAAACGGGCATTTAACACCGCGCCGCGCCGCGCGAAAGCGATTTCTGGCAAGCGCAGTCTTGCGCCCCGCGCCGCGCCTGCTTTTCTACTGCCGGAAATGTCAGGATTGCGTCTCTTTTTTCTCCTCGCGGCGATGGCCTGCGCAACAGCCCCGGGGGCTATGGCCGGACTGCTCGACGAACTGAATGCGGCCGACCGCGCGAAGGTGCTCTCGGGCCGTCTGGTTCTGCTGCAGGAGGAGGTGGCGGGAAAACCCTGGCCTCGCGTGAGGGTCTATCAACTCGTGCGGGCCACCCCGGAGGAGGTGGCGGCCGTGTTTTTCGATTACAACAACTCGATGGCCTATGTGCCCGACCTGCTGAATTCGAAGATCTCCAAAAAAATTTCCCCGACCGTGGTCGAGGTGGACTACGAGGTGGATGTTCCGATCCTCGCGGACGAGTTCTACACAGCGCGCAACGAGTTGAAGGCCACGCCAGGCGGGGGATTTCAGGTCTCGTGGAAACTCTTGCGCGCCCTTCAAACGAAGGATGCTGTCGGCCACCTGCGCATCGAGCCGCACGGCGAGGGCGATTCGGTGATTTGTTACACGAATCTCGTGACCCCGAGTTCGGGCATGGCCGGCATTTTGGGAAAGCTCGCCATCGCGCGGATGGAGAAAACCGTCGAGTCGATTGTCCGTCAGGTCCAAAGCCAGAAGGCGAATAATCCCAGGGATCTCGCCCGTCAAATCCAAGCCCTCCGCGACGCCCTCTCCTCAGAACCCGCCGGCCCCGACGCTCCATGAAAAGCTCCAAAAAAACCCAACTCGGGATCATTTTCCTGACGATCCTCATCAACATGGTGGGTTTCGGAATCGTGATTCCCGTCTTGCCGTTTTACGCCTCGGAATTCGGCGCCACACCGTTCGAGATCGGCTGGCTTTTCGGCATCTACTCGCTCGTGCAATTTGTTTTCTCGCCTTTCATCGGGCAACTCTCCGACCGCTTTGGCCGCCGGCCCGTGCTGATCCTGAGCACGCTGGGAACGGCCGCGGGATTTCTTGTGATGGGCTTCAGCGAAACCCTTGCGATGCTTTTCGTGGGCCGGATCATCGATGGCGTCTCCGGCGGCAGTGTCGGCACCGCGCAAGCCTATGTCGCCGACATCACCGGCCCGGAGGAGCGCTCGAAGGCGATGGGCCTGATCGGCGCGGCATTCGGGCTGGGGTTTATCTTCGGCCCCGCGCTCGGCGGAGTCATGGCGGCGAATTTCGGCCATGCCGCGCCGATGATCACCGCGGGCGTGCTGGCGATCGTCAATGCCGTGCTGATTTTCATCCTGCTTCCCGAATCCCTTTCCAAGGAGCAGCGCGAGAGGCTGCCAAAGGAGAAACTTTTCCCGGGCCTCTTCCGCCACACCCGAACGGCGGCCTATGTGACGAGCGTTGCGACCTACTTCATGCTCATCACGGGATTTTCGATCATGACGGCCGTCTTCGCGCTGTTCGTGGCGAACCGTCATGGGTTTGACGAAAAACAAACCGGCTACCTCTACGCGATGCTTGGCATCATCGGAGTGTTCATTCAGGGAGGTCTGATCGGACGGCTTGTGAAGCGGTTCGGCGAGGCGCGTGTCGCCACGGTCGGGGCCGCCCTGCTGACCCTCGGACTGTTTTTCGCCCCGCTGGTGAGCGGACTCGGCGCGCTCTTGCTGGCCTGCGCCGCCATCGCCGCGGGAAACAGCCTTACGAATCCAACGATTTCCGGAATCACTTCGCAATGCGTGGATGCTGATTGGCAGGGGCGCGCGCTCGGCGTGCTCCAATCCAGCGCCAGCCTCGCGCGGTTTCTCGGGCCGGTCATCGGCGGGTGGCTTCTCCAACTCGACCTCGCAAGCGATCCCGCCAACTACGCCAAAAGCCCGCTCTGGGCGGCCGCCGCAGTGCTTTTCGCCACCTTCCTGCTTTGCCTGCGTCTGCCGTCTTTCAAAAAGATGACCGACCGCGCTTGATCGGAATCGTTTTTGAATCCTTGAACCTCCACAAAAACATCCGCAAACCGCTTTTCATCCTGGCCGTCCTGGGTCTTTGCACGGTTTGGACCCTTCTCTCGCAGATGCGGATGCTGCGACTGCCGGGCTCGGAGACTTTCCTCGGCCCCGACGGCGCGCTGGCGTTTCTGGAGAATTACACGATCGATGCGCGCCTGCAGTTTCGCGGCCCGATCGAGGCACCGGTGAAATTGACCTATGTGGATGTGGACTCCGAGTCGATCCGGCGGATTGGCAACTTCCCATGGAACCGCGAGTTTTTCGCGCTCGCGCTCGATGCGCTATTCGAGCACGGCGGAGTCAAGGCGGTCGGGTTGGATTTTGTTTTCTCGAACGCCGGCATACCCGCCCTGGGTCGCGAGGAAGCCGAAAAAGGCAGCCGCGCACTCGGCAAAGCGATCCATACCCATAAAAATGTCGTTGTTGCCGCGACCTACGCCACCCAGAACCGCCCGCTGGGCGACATCTCCTCGTTTCCATTTATTTTCGAGCGCCGATACGGTCAAAGCGAAGTCGGCCCGCCCGAACTCCCCTCCTTCCCGGTGGTGGGCCCGACCTGGGGCCACATCGGCCTGATCGACACCGTGGGCGAGGATGTGCGCTACCTGCCCTTCTTCGCGAAGACCGCCCTGCACCAGTATTTGCCGATGTCCCTGAATCTCGCACTCCTTTGGTGGGACCTGGATGCCGACGCCGTCAAAATCGAAAATGACCGGATGCTCGTGACCGGCAAGGACGGCGCGGTCAAAGCCAGAATCCCTCTCGTGATGGGCCAACTCGTGGAGCCGAACTGGTTCAACTCGTGGTATTCCGAAGTCGACCACCATGTCAGCATCGTGGATGTCATCGCCCTCGGCCAGGCGGCAAAAACCGGCACCCCCGAGGAAAAGGAGCTGGCCAAAAAGTTCTTCGAACCCCTCCGCGACAGCGTGGTGCTCATCGGCCCCGTGGACCCGCTTCTGAAGGACATCAGCGTGATGCCGCTCAGCGGAGCAAATCCCGTCCCGCGCGTGTCGGTGCATGGAAATCTGCTGAAAACCCTCACCACAGGCGAATTCCTGCACCGGCTGCCCCAGGCCGCGAATGTCGCCATCATTTTCGCCCTCGGTTTTTGCGCCGCCGCCTTCTCGCTCCTGCCGGACAGGTTTTCCCGGCCCGCGAAATTTTTCGGCGGTGCAATCGTCCTAGTTTATATCGCGGCCGCTTTCCTGCTTTTTCAACACTACGAACTCCTCTTGCCGATCGTCGCGCCCGTGGGAGCCGCGATATCCTGCGGTTTCGCCGGCGCGTTTCTCCAACTCTCCAGCCAGGAAGAGCAGAAGCGTCGGATCAAGGACATGTTCGGCACCTACCTCTCGCCCGCCCTCGTGGAGCGCATGGTCGAGAGTGGCGAAGAGCCGAAACTCGGCGGCGTCGATGCCGAGATCACCGCGTTCTTCTCCGATGTGGCCGGCTTTTCCGGCTTCTCCGAACTTCTCACGCCCCAGCAACTCGTCGCGCTGATGAACGAATACCTCACCGCCATGACCGACATCCTGATGGAGCAGGGCTGCTATGTGGACAAATACATCGGCGATGCCATCGTGGGCATCTACAACGCCCCCGCGCCGGTCGAAAACCACGCCCTGCGCGCCTGTGTGACCTCGCAGTTGCTCCGCCGGCGCCTGGCGGATTTGCGGAAAAAATGGATCTCCGAGGGGGACAAATGGCCGCCGATTGTTGGCCAAATGCGGATGCGCATGGGAATGAACACCGGCTTCGCCACCGTGGGAAACATGGGCTCCAACCGCCGGTTCAACTACACCATGATGGGCGACACCGTGAACCTCGCCGCCCGCTGCGAAAGCGGTGCGAAGAGCTATGGCGTTTACACAATGGTCACCGGCGAAACCCGCCGCGCCGCCGAGGCCGCCGGCGACGACTGCGTTTTCCGTTTCCTCGACAAGATCATCGTCAAGGGCCGCACCGAACCCGCCGAGATGCACGAAGTCGTCTGTCTCCGAGCCGACATCAATGCGGAGACCCGCGAGTGCATCAAAATCTACGACGAGGGCACGGCGCACTATCTCGCGCAGGAATGGGACCTCGCGATTTCGGCCTTCGAGCGCTCCGCCCGGCTGGAGTGGAACCGCCCGGAGCTGAATCCCGACTCGCACGACACCCCCTCCACCGTGATGCTCGCGCGCGCCCGGCGGCTGAAGACCAACCCGCCACAAGGCCCCTGGACCGGCGTTTACAAAATGGAAACCAAATAACCGGCGGATCCGCCATACTCTCCGCCACGATGCAGGTATTCATTCGAGTTCTACCCTATGTGAAGCGCTATCCGCTTCTGGCCTTCGCCACGCTTGTTTGCGCGGTCGCGGGAACATTAATGGTGATCGTCTTTCCGGCGGTGACCCAGCGGATCGTGGACGAGGTCATCGGCCAACACCGGCCCGAACGGCTTTTCCCGCTGATCGCCATCGGCCTCGCGGCCTTCGTGGCCCAAAACGGCCTCAACAGCCTGCGCATCATTTTCAACAACCACTTCGAGCAACGCGTGATCTTCGATCTCCGCAGCGAGCTTTACGCGCACATCCAGCGATTGCCCCTGCACTGGTTCGACAACCGGGCCACCGGCGACATCATGACGCGGCTCGTCGAGGATGTGACAAGCGTCGAGCGGGTGCTCATCGACGGCATCGAGCAAGGAAGCGTGGCCATTCTCCAAATCCTGGTCGTCAGTGGTCTCATGCTCGCCTACAGCCCGTCACTGACCGCTGCCGCGCTCGCGCCGATTCCCTTCCTTGCCGCCGGCGCGCTGGCTTACACGCTCACCGCGCGCGCCCGCTACCGCACGCAACGCAAAGCCGTTTCCGCCCTGAACAGCATCCTCCACGACAACATCGCCGGAATCCGTCAGATCAAAACCTACACGAGCGAGAACCGGGAGCATGCACGCTTCGACGGCGCCAGCGACAAGGTCCGCACCGCCACGCTCAAGGTGATGAAAGCCTGGGCGCTCTACCAACCCGGCATGGACTTCCTCTCCTCGCTCGGCTTGCTGATTGTGGCCGCGTTTGGAACCAGCCAAGTCCTCTCCGGCCAGCTCGAGATCGGCGCGCTCGTGGCGTTTTTCGTTCTCACCCGCTACCTCTACGAACCCGTCGGACGGCTCCACCAACTCAACCAGATTTTCCAGTCCGGCCGCGCGGCGGGCGAGAGGGTTTTCGAAATCATGGACTCCGCACCCGAGGTCGATGAAGGCGCAAACAAGCCCTGCAAGCCGATCCGCGGCCATGTCGCCTACGACAGCGTGTCCTTTTCCTACGATCCCAAACTTCCCGTTCTTCACGAGGTGAGCCTCGAGGCGCGCGAAGGCGAGATGATCGCCCTCGTCGGCCCCACCGGTGCCGGCAAATCCACCATCGTGAATTTGCTCGTTCGATTCTACGAGTTCACCGGCGGGCACCTCACGATCGACGGCACACCCCTGCGCGAGATCCCGAAGCATCACCTCCGCGAAAACATCGCCGTCGTCACGCAGGAGAGTTTTCTTTTCAACGGCTCGACCGCCGAAAACCTCCGGATCGGCAAGCCCGACGCCACCGAGGAGGAACTCTGGCAGGCCCTTCGCGCCGCGAACGCCGAGGCTTTCATCAAGCGCCTGCCCGAGGGACTCCACACCAAGCTCGGCGAGCGCGGCGTGAAGCTCAGCGTCGGCGAAAAGCAGCGCCTCTCCATCGCCCGCGCTCTTCTAAAAAACCCGCCCATCCTGATTCTCGACGAGGCGACGGCCAGCGTGGACACCGCCACCGAGCGGTTGATCCAGGAAGCGCTCGACCACTTGATGGAAAACCGAACGAGCTTCGTCATCGCCCACCGGCTCTCCACCGTGCGCCATGCCGACCAAATCCTCGTCCTCGAGCGCGGCCGAATCATCGAACGCGGCCGCCACGAGGAACTCCTGGCCCGCGGCGGCCTCTACGCCGATCTCTGCAAGAGCAGCCTGATCGAAAAGTAAAAACCGTGGTGAAGCACTTTCCCCGTCAACCCCTCCAAGGCCACAGAGCTTTCAAAATGAGGCACTCTGCGGGCCAGCCCCATTTTTCCCTGGCGCTTCCAGCCCATCGCCTCCGGAGCGGCCTTTGTTGGCAGAAACCGGTGGGGATCTGTTGCGGAAAAACTGGAAATAGAACTTGCCAAAACCGATCCCGGCGCTGATTTTGTTCGGCCTTTCCAGACCCTATCGTCCAGCGGTTAGGACACCGCCCTTTCACGGCGGTAACACGGGTTCGAATCCCGTTAGGGTCG
>CAYOGR010000109.1:0-7788 GCA_964403605.1 uncultured Chthoniobacter sp. | reverse complement strand
AGGCTGCGGGAGGCACTCTCAACGGAGTCGGCGAGCGAAACGATGGCGGCCTCCCGGGTTTGCGGTCGCGGGCCGGGGTAGCGGAAACTCTCCTCGCTCACCTCGGGAATGTCGTCCTCGCGGAGGTTCATGATTTTTCCGCCGAGGCGGGCGTCCTCCTGCTGCTGGAGGGCGCGCTGGTAGAAATACGAAACCGTCGAGGTGCCGTGGTGCTGGCGGATGATATCGATGATTTCGTCGTTGAGCTTGTTTTTGAGGGCGAGATCCACGCCTTCCTTCACATGGGCGATGATGATGAGGGCGCTCATGGTCGGGGTGAGGTCGTCGTGCGGGTTGAGGTCCTGCCGCATGTTCTCGGTGAAGTATTGCGGCTTCACGAGCTTGCCGATGTCGTGGAAATACGATCCCACGCGGCAGATGGTGGGGTTCGCGCCGACGGCTTCGGCGGCGGCCTCGGCGAGGTTCGCGACGGCGAGGCTGTGGTGGTAGGTGCCGGGGGCCTCCATGCTCAGACGCTTCAAAACCGGGTGGTTGAGATCGGTCATTTCCAGCCAGGAAATGTCCGTCGTGATTTTGAAAACATGCTCGATGATGGGCAGGATTCCGCTCACGACGACCGCTGTGGCGATTCCGGTGGCGAAGGCGGCAAGACTTTGCCAACCGATCATGGCCCAGTCGGTTTGCGCGGGAAGTTCCCAAATGATCGGGCCGATCTGGCCGAAAGTCGCAGCCAGAATCCATGTCGCGAGGCCGACATACACGCCGGCGCGGACGAGGCGGCTCCGGCGGCGGACCTGCAGGGTCACAAATACGGCGATGAAGCCGGTGATCAACGAAATGACGAGAAAAACGGGATCGATCCGGCCGATCAAAAGCGACCCCCAGAGGCTGGAGAACACCGCCGCGTAGAGGCCGTGGTTGCGCCCGAGCAGCACCGAAAGAACCAACGGGGCGAAGGCGTAGGGGATGAGCAGCGGGGCGAGTTGAAGGTCGAGGGCACCGCTGGCGGCTTGCGACAAAATGATTTTGATGACAGCGAGTTGTGTCAGCAGGATTCCAAAAACCACCCCGAGTCGCGAGTTCGTGAGCATGGTTTGGGGGTGGTTGATCCAGAGCTGCGCCACGGCGGTGACGAAGATCAGAAGGCAGAGGAGGAATTTCTTGGCCGGTTCCTCTTGGATGCCGGTGAAAATCAATCCCGCCAATCCAGCCACGAAGGCGGCGAGGATGATCGACCGCATGAGCCAACCGGTTTCCAGGGATTCCAGAAACTCGCTTTCCTCGATCTTGCGGCGTCGTTTGCCGCAGTCACGGCCTTGGCCGACGAGGCGCCAGCGCTTAAAAAATCCGAACATGTTGGTGATAATTCAAATGGCGATCGGCGGGAGTTTCAAGAAGGATTTCAAATCCGGCTCTCGCGGGATCCGCGGTGTTCCTTGTAAGCCAACACGATAGACTGAACCAAGGGGTGCCTGACCACATCCTTTTCCGTGAAGAAATGCATGCCGATTCCGCGGACATCGCGCAAGGCGGAGACGGCCTCGACCAAGCCGCTGAGTTTGTTTCGCGGAAGGTCGATCTGGGTGACATCACCCGTGACGACGCATTTGGAGCCCACGCCGAGTCGTGTGAGAAACATGAGCATCTGCTCGGCGGTGGTGTTCTGGGCTTCGTCCAAAATGACAAACGAATTGCCGAGCGTGCGGCCGCGCATGTAGGCGAGCGGGGCGATCTCGATCACATTGCGATCCATGAGTTTTTGGAGTTCCTCGACTTCGAGCAGGTCGTTGAGGGCATCGTAGAGCGGGCGCAGGTAGGGGAGGATTTTTTCCTCCAGTGCGCCTGGCAGGAAACCCAGCGCCTCGCCGGCCTCGACGGCGGGGCGGGTGAGGACGATGCGTTTGATTTTTTCCTGCTTGAGAGCCGCGACCGCGCAGGCGACGGCGAGGTAGGTCTTGCCGGTTCCGGCCGGGCCGATGCCGAAGGTGATGTCGTGGGTTTGAATCGCCTGAAGATAGTCTTTCTGCCCGGCGGTGCGGGGAACGACGGGCGGCTTGCGCGGGGAGCAATGGATTTTCGTTTCGATCAGGCTGGAGAGCGGTTCGGCGGAGGAACCGGGGGAGACGGAATCGAGCGCTTGTTGAAATTCCTGTCGTTGAATCATCACGCCCTGCCTGATGGCGTTCTGGAGTTGTTCAAAAACGCTCCGCGCGCGGTCGAGCGCCGGTTTTTCCCCCTCGAGCCGGATCCAACCGTCGCGCGCGGTCGTGCGGATGCCGAGCCGGGCTTCGAGATCCTTGAGGAGCTTCGGATCGCCGCCGTAGAGGGATTGCGCGATCCGGGCGTTTTCGAATTCGAGCGTGAGGGTTTCCATCAAACTCTCGGCAAGCTACTTGTAAGCATAAACCAAGGCCCATCCGGTGCGCTCCTCGGGGGATTTGTGCACGGTGACGATGGCGTAGTAGGTGCCGGTTTTTTTGGGATCGACCTTCGTGGTGACGAGGTAACCGGGGCGGGAAGTCTCCTCGCTCACGAGTTGGCCGCTGGAATCGTAAATGGCGATCGAGAGCACGGCCTTTTTAACATCTGTGCCAAGGCAGAAGATGTATTCGTTCCCCTTGAAAAGCTGGGCTTGGATGGCCTGCTTGTCTTTCACGCCGAGATCGCCGCCCCAGGCGTCCTCGCGGACATTGAAGCCCCGCTTTACAAAGGGCGTCGCGGCCTCATAGGCAAAGGAGAGGGCGTCGTCCACATAGGCGAACGCGGGCGTGAGAGCGAGAAGGGCGAGCAGGTATGGCAGGAGTTTTTTCACGCGGTTCAGGCCCCCTTGCCGGTGATCGATCCCACGACATCCCGGGTCATTTCATTGATGCGCTTCACATTGTCCAAAGAGATGTTGGATCCGTCCTTGACGCCGATGAGGGGTCGGATCTCGTCGAGCATCTTGCGGATGCGAATGACGAAGCGGTCGTTGGAAAGGCGTTTGCTGGAAAGCGAGCCGAGTTGGTTGGAGAAATAATCGAGCAGGGCGGGTTGGTGGAGGAGTTCCGCGCTGTCGGGCGTGTAGGTTTTTCGGACGATGGAGGTCAAAACCTCGGTGCCGCGAATCCAGCCCCCCATGCTCACGAGTTGGGCGAGTTCGTTGTCCCCGAGTTCCTGCATCGCGCCTTTCACATCCTGGAGGGCGCCGTCGAATTCCTTGCGGACGGCCTGCCAATCCTTCACCTCGGCCTTGTCGGTGATGCTCTTCGCGCGTTCGAGCACGGCTTTTTCGACATTGATCGCCTTGGAGAGAGTGAGGACGCGTCGGCCGATCTCTTTCACGCGCTCGGGGTCCTCGGCCTCCACGGCCACGAATCCCTCGGCGATCACGGTGCCGAGAAGAAGGGCGACCTGGGCGCGGTTGCCGGTTTGTTTGCCCAAATTCTCGCGCTGCTCGCCACGCCAGTTTGGATTGCCGAGTTTGTCGAGCACCCCGAAAACCTCGCTGGGCACGGGCACGACGACATCGTCGATCGATTGGGCGGGAAACTCGGAGAGGTCAATGGAGTCTGCGGGCTTTTGAGCCAGGCAAACGCCGGAGAGGGCCGCCGCGCAGAGCAGGGCGGAAGCCGTTTTTGATAAGGTCGGCATTTTCAAAATTGAGCGTTGTTGTGCCACCGGGCTCCGTTTAGAACTCGGTGGCTGAATCTGGAATGAATCCCGAAAGATTACAACATCTTCTTCAGGCCGCGAAAGGGTGCCGCCTCCTCGTGGTCGGGGATGTGATGCTCGATGAGTTTGTCTGGGGAAAAGTCTCCCGCATCTCGCCCGAAGCCCCGGTGCCGGTCGTCGAAGTCCACGAGGAAACCTGCTACCCCGGCGGCGCGGCGAATGTGGCCCGCAACCTCAGCCCCTTCTGCGCGGAGGTGCATCTGTGCGGTCTCGTCGGGGCGGACACCCACGCCGAAAAACTCCGCGAACTCCTCGCCGCCGAGAAAATTTCCACCGAGGCCCTCGTCTCCGATCCCACGCGCTCGACGATCGTGAAAACCCGCATCGTCGCCCGCCAGCAGCAGGTCGTCCGCGTGGACCGCGAACGCCGCTCGCCGGTGGGAGTCGAGGTTTTGGAGAAGGCCTGCGCGGCGATCGAATCGCTCCTGCCGAAGTTGGACGCCGTGATTTTCGAGGATTACGGAAAGGGTTTGCTCGGTCAGGAACTCAAGGACCGCGTGACCCAATTGGCCCGCCGCGCCGGCAAATATCTTTCCGCCGATCCGAACCCCACGAACCCGCTCGACTGGCACGGCGTCGATCTCCTCAAGCCCAACCGCTCCGAAGCCTTCGCCATGGCGGGCCTGCAGGATCCCGGCGCGGCCGACAATCCGCTCGCCGACCTCCCGCTTCTCGAAACCGGTGCGATCCTTTTGAAAAAATGGAACCTGCCCGGTCTGTTGATCACGCTTGGCGAGCACGGCATGATCCTCTTCCGTCGCGACGCCGAGCCTTACCACACCCCCACGCGGGCGAGGGAGGTTTTCGATGTCTCCGGCGCGGGCGACACCGCCATTGCGCTGCACACGCTGGCCGTTTGCGCTGGAGCCACACCCGCCGAGGCGGCGGAGATTTCCAATCACGCCAGCGGAGTCGTCGTTGCCAAGCTCGGCACTGCCACACTCACCGCGCGGGAGTTGATCGACTCCTTCAACACCCATGGGTAACCGCCGCGCGGTGTTCCTGGATCGCGACGGCACGCTGATCGAGGAGGTGAATTACTGCAACGACCCCAAGACCGTGCGGGTTTTTCCCGGAACCGTCGGCGCCCTCCAACGCCTCCGCCACGCGGGATGGTTGACGATTGTCGTCACCAACCAAAGCGGCCTCGCCCGCGGTAAAATCACTCCCGAGCAATACGAGGCGGTGAATGCCGAGTTCCTTCGCCAACTCCCCGGCGGGATCGACGCCGTGTATTTCGCGCCCGACCATCCCGAAAAGCCCACGCCCCGCCGCAAACCCGGCACGGGGATGCTCGAAGAGGCCGCGCGAGAGCACGGAATCGATCTTTCGAGGAGTTGGATGATTGGCGACAAGGCGATCGATGTGGAATGCGGCCGCCGCGCCGGTTGCCGAACGGTTCTCGTCCGCACCGGCTATGGGGCGGCGTTGGAAAATACCGGCGCCGACTTCATCCACGAAGGCATCGTGGAGGCCTCGGACATGATCCTCGCCCTCTGCCGGGGTTGAGTCGCAGCCCAGGTAGAGCGGTCGCGCCGCCGACCGCTGAAGCGACATGCGCGAAAATCGGTCTGCAAGGGTGTGACGATCCCAACTCGAAATTGATGGCCTCGGTTTTTGATCCCCTCAGTAGGATCGAAGTGCCAAGCCGGGTATTCGTGAAAAGTCGAAGGTGTTTCGAGTCACGAGTGGAAGGTTTTTTTGGATGGCTGCTGCGGCAATCCACAGGTCGTTGGATCCGATGAGTCTGCCTTTGGCGCGCAGTTCGCGTGTGATTTTTGCATAGGTGTTGGCGATTTCTCGCGTGACGGGGAGCAGTTCGAAGGATTCCACCATGGAGAGGAAAGCAGGATCGGTGCGGTTCGTGAAACCCTCGGCGAACTCTCCGTAGGCTGTGATTGGCAGGTAGGCGATGGCGTCTGCGTGGGATTTCAGGAAGGAATGCGCCGCGCCATGGCCAGCATAGCGCTCACGCTGGAAATCGATCAAAAAGGTGGTATCGAAAATCAGGGATTCCATCGGTCTACCGGAGGGGCGTCGCCGGCTTGGGCGAGGTCGAGTTGATCGAGGATTCCTGCCGGAACATGACTCGATGCGCGCGCCAGCAAGTCGCCGCAGCGCTTGGCGCCACTATCCCAGTGGGCCCGCTTGATCACCGCCGAGAAAGATTCGCGGCGATCCCGCTTTGCCGCCATCAGACGAAGATAAGCGTCCTCATCAACGGAAAGAGTTTTTGTAGCCATACACAGATCAATACACAGACTATGGTTTTTGTCAAAAATCCCCAATTTTTCAGAATTTTTCTCAATTTATTCCCGTGAATTCGAAGAATTCGCGGGTTTTTCACCGGTGAAGCCGGAGATCAGGAATAAAACGGCGGCCACGCAGATGCAGGAGTCGGCGACATTGAAGGAGGGCCAGTGGCCATACCACGGCAGGATCACATCAAGGAAATCAATGACATGCCCATGCAGGATTCGATCGGTCAGGTTGCCAATGATTCCGCTGGCGAGAAGCGCGGCGCCGAGGCGGGTGGGGGTGTCGAGGAAACATCCGCGACGGGCCATCACGGTAACGGCGATCAGCGCGACGGAGGCCAGTCCGATGAAGAAGGTGTTGTTGTCCTTTAGCATTCCAAATGCCGCACCGGTGTTGTGCACCTGCACCAGATTAAAAAAACCCGGAATAACCTCGATGGTCACATGGGTCGGGATGGTGGCGAGAATCAGGAATTTCGTGATCTGGTCCAGCACATAAAGGGGAAGCGTAAGCAGTAGGACGAGTTTCATGCGGTTGCAGGCCTGAAATAGCAAAGTGGACACGCGGGCCGCGCGTCCCTACCGGCGCTGACGCGCCATTTTGAAATGCCAAGGTAGGGATGGCTCGCCGAGCCGTCCGTTGCCGATTTTTTCACGCGAGCGCTCCTTCGCAGCGGGCGCAAAGCGAGGGGTGCGCGGCGCTTTGGCCGACTTCGGGGCGGTGACGCCAGCAACGCTCGCAGCGGGTGTTCGAGGTTTTGGAAACCTCGCAGGTCGGTGTGGCGGACTCGGAGATTTGGAGGTCGCTCAGGATGAAAATTTCCTCCACCTCGGACTGAACCGGAGCGAGGGATTTCAATTCCTCGGGCGTGGCGCCGAGTTGGATTTTCGCTTCGAGGGCGCTGCCGATCTCGCCGGCTTTTTGGGGTTTCTCGACCGCCTGGGAAATGCGGCTGCGGATTTGCAGGAGGGCATCCATCGACGCGATGGCGTCGGGGTTTTGCCAGGCGGGATCGGGTTTGGGAAAATCCTGCGCGTGAACCGAGCTGCCAGGCTGGAAGTGGCTCCAGGCCTCTTCGGCGGTGTAGGCGAGGATGGGCGCGAGCAGGCGGACGAGGGTGTCGAACACGCGATGCATGGCGAACTGCGTGGCGCGGCGGCGGGTGGAATTTTTCGAGTCGCAGTAGAGGCGGTCCTTCGTGATGTCCACATACAGGCTGCTGAGATCGACCGCGCAGAATTGGTTGATCGTGTGGTGCACGCGGTGGAACTCGAGTTTTTCGTAGGCGTCGAGGCAGGTGGCGACGACTTCCTGCAGGCGCGCGAGGATCCAGCGGTCGACGAAGGTGAGCGATTCGGGCGCGGGGGGATTTGCGGCGTCGTAGTCGTGGAGGTTCGCGAGAAGGATGCGGAGCGTGTTGCGGACGCGGCGGTAGGCATCCGAGAGGCGCGTGAAGATTTCCTCGGAGAACGGCACATCGTCGGTGAAGTTCACGCTGCTGACCCAGAGCCGGAGCAGGTCGGCACCGTATTTGTTCACATAGTGGTCGGCGTCGGTGGGCTTCTGGTAGCCGCCTGCGGCGGACTTCGAGATTTTTTTGCGCGTATCGACATCCATCACGAATCCGTGGGTGAGCACGGTGCGGTAGGGGGCTTTTTCGTTGAGGGCGACGGAGGTCATGAGCGAACTCTGGAACCAGCCGCGGTGCTGGTCGGTCGCTTCGAGGTAGAGGTCGGCGGGGAAGGCGAGTTCCGGGCGCTGGCGGAGGACGGTTTCGTGGCTGAGGCCGGAATCGATCCAGACATCGAGCGTGTC
>CAYOGR010000108.1:0-7793 GCA_964403605.1 uncultured Chthoniobacter sp. | reverse complement strand
AACCTTTTCCAGAAGCCTACGAAGGTTGACGGCATCGTCAATTATTTTTTTCATGTTTTTTTACATGGAATTTACACTGGGCGGAACCGCCGTTGTTTGGGTCGAGAGGCCTACGGAATCTTGTCTTGGCGTGAATGCCAGCTCTGACACAAAAAAATTCCATAGAATTTTCTTGCTTGAAAGGAGGCGATAGAGACAGGTTGGTGGCAGTTTTTTTAAGATGACCACCACGGCGGAACTGCCAACCTACACGGAAATCGCCCGGGAAGCCGGGGTTTCCACGAAGACCGTTTGCAATGTCGTGGGCAATCCCGCGATTGTGCGTCCGAAGACGATGGAGCGGGTGTTGGCGACGATTCGTCGCATGGGAATCGCAGATGTGGAGCTTCTCAAGGCCCGTCAGCGCCCGACGCGGGCAGACTCTCAGAAATCGATCCTTTTTTTGGCCGAGGGATTGCCCTCTGGTGCCCTGTCCACGCCGGTTTACTCCAAGATTTTGATTGCCGCCGAGAAGCAGGCGCACAAGCGGGGGTGGCAGTTCACCCTGCGGCACAAATCCAACGGGGATTCGCTGGAGGAAAGCCTGTCGAACTTCCGGGGCCAGGGAGTGATTTTATTCGGGCGTGCCACTTCCGTGGCGGACATGGAGCAATTGATTCCCAACATGCGGTGCGTGCGCCTGCTGGGAACGCCTTCCGCGAACGATGACTGCGACCAGGTGGACTACGACCGCATGGAGGTTTGCCGACTTGCGGCCCGGCACTTGAAGGAGCGTGGATGCCGCAAGGTGGGATTCATCGGGGATCGCAGCAATTCCCGCGGCCGGGATTTCCTCCGCTGCGCTCAAGACGAAGGATTGGAGACGGTGGATGGGGCCGTGGAGGATTTGTTTCAGAGCGATGGCGCCAGCCAGATCGTGAACCGTGCGGCTCTGGAGATGGCATGGGCCATGGTATCGAAATCAACGATCGATGGTCTCTTTGCCTATAGCGACCAAGTGGCGAACGCGCTTTATCCCTTGTTGGCCAGAAACGGGATTCGGCCTGACATGGATTTGAAAATCGTGTCCTGCAACGCGGAGGAGTTGTTTCTTTCCCCGCTGCACCCGCGACCGGCGACAATCGATATCCACTCCACCGAAATCGGCGTGAGGGCCGTGGACACGCTGCTGTGGCGGATGCAAAACCCCATGGCGGCCCCCACGGTGGTGATGATCCGTCCCAAATTGATTCCCGGAGAACTCGGGTCGTGACCAGTGTTCCCAATGTGAAAAAGCCGAAAGCCTTTTTCGTCAACACCCCCGGCAGTCCGTTTTTCGAGGAGATTTTCCGGAATGGAAACCGCACCCATCTTGAGCAACTCGCCGATGTCGATCCGTTGATTTTAACGCCGGATCACTTCGCCACCAACCGGGGCCGGTTCGAGGAGGCGGAAATCTTGGTGGGCACCTGGGGGTTTCCCGTGGAACTCGCGGCAACACTCTCGGAACTCCCCAAACTGAAAATGGTCCTGTATGCCGGGGGATCCGCGCGTTCCTTTGCAAAACCGTTTCTCGACCGCGGAATCGCTGTGGTGATCGCCCGCGAGACCAATGCCAAGGTGGTCGCGGAATTTTGTTTCGCTCAAATCATTCTCGCCAACAAAGGCTACTTCCGGAACATCCGTGCGACGCGCGATCCCAAAACCGCACACCCCCTGGTGGCGCCCGCCGGGCCGGGCAACCATCAAACCACCGTGGCACTTCTGGGTTACGGAGCGATCGGCAGAAATTTACGCCGGCTTTTGCAGACCTTGAATTTGGAAATTCTGGTGGTGGATCCGACCCTGCCCCCAGAAACGGCGGAGGCGGATGGGTTCCGGCTTGTCGATCTCGCCGAGGCGTTTCGCACAGCCCTTGTCGTCAGCAACCATCTTCCGGATTTCCCGCATCTCCGCCATTTTCTGAAAGAGGAACATTTCGCCTCGATGCCCGAGGGCGCCACCTTTGTGAACACCGGCCGCGGTGCGCAGGTTGATGAGGATGGCTTGATTCGCGTGCTGCGCCAGAGGGCTGATCTCACGGCTCTTCTTGATGTCACCTCTCCCGAACCGCCAGAGCCCGATAGCGCGCTTTACACCCTGCCCAACGCGCTGGTGAGTTCCCACATCGCGGGTGTGATTGGCCGCGAGCGGAATCTTCTCGTTCAGACCATCGTTGAGGATTTGGAGCGTCACCTGCAGGGCCTCCCCCTGCGCCATGCCATCGACCTCGCGGCATGGAAAGCGATGGCGTAGAGGAGAGCCACTTCCTCGTGTCAGCGGCCATCTGCTTTCGTCGGTCATAGACCGACGCTACAAGTCACCAATCGGGGGACGGGCGTCGCCGCCGGCCATCGAATGTTTTCCGCCACAGGCGGGAGTCTCAGGGAACGGTGAGGCTGAATGACTCGACATAGGTCGAGCCAGTTCGTTTAAGAGCCTCGCCTCCGCGTCCGCCGATTTCGACCATGGCCGGCGAGGAGCGATCCATGGGAGACAAAGCGGCTTTGACCGTCTCCCCGCCGTCAAGCGAGATTTCGGCGACCAGCATTCCCGTTGCCGGATCCGGTCGCGCCACCACGCGGAGACTCACAAACGCATCGGTGTAGGGAATCGAGACATTCTTGTTGGTCTTCGAGGGGCTGTCGAACACGCCCACGCCAATTGTTCTTTTTTCCTTGTTCCCATACGGGCTGACAAGAAGGGGAGACATTCCCGGAAGACGAATGGCGAAACTGAAGTTCCCGCCGGTTCCCTCATCAATCAAATACTTGAAGCGGGCGTTCAAAGTATAGCCCTCACTCCGCATGCGGGCCGCCAAAGCTTCATCAATCGGAAACTGAATCGATGGCACCTGGGTCTCGCTGGTATCGAGAAACGCCAGGGCCTTCACGCCGGCGAGATCGACGGATTGGACTGGAATGTCTCCAGCATTGATCCATTTGGAATCGGGCGGGAGGGTGCCTTGGAATCCGATGGGGTTGCCCTCCGCGAGGAGGGGTGAGAGTCCGGCGATGAGGCCGAGGAGCAGTGTTTTTTTCATGGGTGGGTTTTAGTGTTTCATCCAGGAGGCCGGGATGGGTTGGTTGTCGATGCCGGGGCCTGAAATCCGGAGGTCGGGGGTCTCGCCCGGCCAGATGTAGGGCTTCAGGTTGGGCTTGTTCCAATAGGCCGCTGCGCCGGTGCGGTAGTCCAGGAAAAAGACTTTGAAAGGGTGGAGACCCTTCTTGAGCGGGATGCTCCACTTGCCGAAGGCGTGGAGGCGCGTGGAGGGATACCATTCATTGATCCCAAAAACACGGTTATGAAAGGGCTTGCGGCCCATTTTGTTGCCGAGAAACACCCGCAACTCGTAGCCCGCATCGATGTCTGGATAGGTCCACTCCTCGGGGGCATGGAAGGTGTAGACACCATCCTCGGGGATCTCGAGGAAGCCGTCGTATTGCACCGCGTAGTAGTCGCGGCGCGGTGCGGCCTTGTCCCCCAATGGAGGATTCTCCGCGGGAATCTGCGAGAGGTCGAAGAGGGCTGGAACAGTGGTATCCACCGAGGGCTTCAACTGGTCTCCAAGAGCCCAGAGTGTCTTCCAGTCATCCTGCCAGTAGCGGAAACGGAGGCCGTCTTTGAGTGGTCGCGGCCCGGCGGGTTCCACAGGCTTTTGGAGATAAAACGAGGCGGTGGAGACCGGTGTCTCGAATGTGCCAGAGGTGTCGAGAGCGCGGGTTGTGACTCCCTGCCTGAAGGCGCGGGCTTTGATGTGCGTGGTGGCGTCGATCTTCACCGGAGCGGTGTAGAGAGGCGAGTGCAGGCCGGGATCGGTGCCGTCCAGCGTGTAGCGAATCTCCACGCCGGGCGTGCTGGAGGCCATCGTGACATCGACAGATCCCGTGAAGACATTGCGGTCGGGTCCGATGTCCACCGGAGAGATCGGCCTGTGGATCGGCTTCACATCGGCGAGCGCTCCGTTTTTGATGGTGAATTCAAAATCCGGTGCGGCGAGTTTCTGGGCTTTTCCACCGACTCGGAGGGACTCGCATCCCATGGCGACGCCTTGATCGCCATAGAGGAGCAACGACTCCGCGTTGGCTTCGATATTGCCGAGTTTGAGAGATTTCGTCTCCGAAGCGGCGGAAAGGTAGGAGAGTTTTTTGCCATCCGGCACGGTGGTCTCGAAGCCATTGATCCCCTCCCCTGGCGCGAGCGGGGTGATCGACGACAATTTCGCCAATCCTTGCGGGCGGGGCTGGATCAGCGTCACCACTTGCGTTGGCCCGGAAGCACGCCAAGTGGCGGTGATCTCCTTGCGGCCATACATCATGTAGCGATTCTTGGGGTCTTTGGCGACCTCGCGGTCGGTGTAGGCCAATTCCGTGGGCGAAAACTGGTAGAGGGTGATATTTGCCTTGGGAATCTGTGCCGCGCCGCTCTTGAAGGTGGCGCTGGATTCGGTGCTGATCGTTTTGCCTGCGGCATCGACAACAAAATCCTCCGCCTTGAAGGCCGGCTCCGCGCCTTCCCCCAAGGGCAGCATCCACACCTGCGAGTAGGTGTGCTCATCCTTGGCTGAGAGCCGGTCGGTCAAAATCCACAGCTTGGCCTCGCGGACATATTGACCCACCCGCTGGTGACTGATCCCCCGCAGGCCTTCATCAAGGCCGAGTGTGGGAGACAGCGCCTCCTCCGGGCCATAGGGACCATGAATGGTTTTCTTGTTTTTCAAATCCCCGTAGGGCCCGGAATAAATGCCCTCCATGACATTGAAGGAATCCGAGGCATGCCAACGCCACGGGGCGGGATCCGTCCAAGCGCGGGCCATGTAGGATTTGTGGCTGGAAAGGCCGCCCACCTTGTAAATGCCATCCTGCGCATGGAGGAATTGCTGCATTCCATCCACCAACAGCGGCGAGCCGGGATACATGTAGTGGCCGATGCAGTCATCGATGAGCAGATCCTGTCCCTCGGAGGCGAGGCCAAAGACATTGTTGTTGCTCCGGCTCCGGTAGGCGCCATAGGAGCCCGGCTGCGGAGAGGTGAACATGGAACCGTAGCCGTCATTGGGAGACCAACCGTCGCGCACGATGAAATAGCCGCCGTAGGGAAACCAGTCGGAGTGGTAGGGCGGTTTGGCATCGCCGCCGGTGGTTGCGGAGAGGATCGCCTTGTTCACCGGATCGGCGTAGGCCTCGGGAGAGACTGCGCGGGAAGCCGCATTGGCCGCGCGCTTGTCGCCGCCCCGGAAGGGAATCGGCCACTGGTTTTGCGGTGTGCGGATGCGGATTTGGTAATTCACGCGATCCTTCATGTTCTCGCGGATTTCCTCCTGCCAGCGGGGATCCTCGCTGGCCTGGAGCACCCAATCGACTTCCCGCCACGAGGCTCCGCGTTGATCCATCAACCGGATCGCCCCCAGCGTGTGGTGGTAGTTGTCGTTATACCACGGGCATTGCTGGTTCTCACTGCCATCCCGCAGGTTTTGAGTCACCGCGTTGTCCTCGATATTGCGGCGCTTCGACTCGCGAAAGAAAATCGGTGCCGTCAAGAACTCCTCGCCCACCATGCTGAGCTTCATGAGATTCGGAAACGGCGTCCAATTGTGGGGATTTGAGCGGATGTAGGCGAGCGAGATGAATGGCTGCGTGACGAAGAGCTTTTCCATCACTTGGGCGAATATCCGGGGTGGCAACGGGTCTTGACGGGGATCGGCGGCAGCCACGGCGGCAATGGTGCGAAGCATCGTGTTGACGCCCCCGGAAGCCCCGCTGGAAGCGGCCGAGGGAATTTTCAACGGGTGGACTCGATCGTAAAAGGTGGAATTCAAAGACCAGTCATCCATGTAATCCTGCCACGCCTTCAGATACTTTGGATCTCGCGTGATCGTGTAGGCCTGCGCCAAGGGAACAAGGAACATTCCCGAAACAATGAAGGGGTCCGGCGTTTTCATGCCTCCATCGGGGTCTTTGAGGCTCCCGTAGGGCAGCGGAGAATACCAGTTCACCTGCCCGGGAAGGCCGATTTCGACGGTCTTGCCACCGGCCAGCATCTGGCCCTTCAAAAGGGCATCAGCCTCCGCAATCACCGCATCGGGCGACTTGGCGGCATCCCACACCGGCTTGGGCCAGTGACCATACCCGGTGTATCCGGAACCGAACGGCGACAAATCCTCGATACCAGCGCCGCTGGTCTTGGGATTGCGCATTTTCGAGTAGAAGAGGTCTTTGAATTTGCCGAGCAACTCCGCAGTGGCATTTTCCGAGGCGTAAAGCGCGGCGAGTGGTCGAAGTTCCACCCGGGTGCCGAGTCCGCTGGGTTGAAACCCGCCACCCAGATTCAAATATCGTTTGAAGCGCTCGGCCACGGCGGATTCCTGGGCAGGATCATTGCGGTTGGCCCATCGCTCGTCGCGGGCACCTGCGGTATCCGCCGGCGCGTCGGCATTCAAGATTGGCAGCGCCACGGCGAAAAAAGCGATGCACCCGGTGATGATGTGGTTTTTTTTCATAGAAAATCGGAGAAAGACATTGGCGCCGCGCATCCATCGCGTCCCTGCTGCAAGCAGTTCGTAATAAATGCAAAAAGGGAGGATTTTTTCACGCTATGGGAGAGTGTTTCGCGGTAATCACTGGGTTTAATACCAAACCCAGTAGATTAAATATTGAATTCAGGCCTCAAAAAGTCAATGTAATTTTTCATGTAATTTTTAAAGGAGCCGGGGCCCTTCCCGACTCGCATGCGAACTTCAATACCGATGAAAGACCCAAACATCACCTTCCACAATGTGGCCGAAACTGAGCCCCTATCCGATGGCGGCCTGATCCTGCGGCGTTATCCCGCCGGAGTGCGGCGCTCCCTCTCCATGCTGGGAAAAATGATCGCCGAAGACAGTGCGGGAATCGAACTGCGCTTTGTCACCGAATCCCCCTGCTTCCGCCTCTCCCTCGGCAGCATGCCATCCTTTCTCTCCCCCTATGAGCACCACGGGCAGGAGATCGCGATTCTGCGCGGGGCCTTTGTCCACTCGATCCACCGGCTGGAACCCGGACGCGTGAATCACATCAACATCACCAATTTTTCGGGCAGCGACCCGTTTTTGGAGTTTACCGAAAAAGACGCACCCCATGCCGGCTTCTCCCCGAAGGTCTGGCGGATTTTCCTCGGGCGGTGTGCGAATATTTTTTACGGACTGGAAACCTTCGGTCACGAAGTGCGGCCACCCCGCACGGAGGAAACTCCCGCCCGTCGCTGGCTCGCCTACGGAAGCTCGATCACCAACGGCGCCTCCGCCTCGATGCACCTCAACAGCTATGTTTACCACGCCGCCCGCACGGCGAATCTGGATGTCAGAAATCTCGGCCTGTCGGGCTCGTGCCATTGCGAACCCGAGGTGGCGGATTATCTGGCCGCGCAAGACGACTGCACGATTTTCACGCTCGAAGTGGGAGTCAACATGCGCACCTTCGTGGAGCCCGAGGATTTCCGGGGCCGCGTGGAGCGTCTTCTCGAGAAAGTCCACCGCGCGGATCGCAAGGTCCACCTCATCACCGTGTATCCCAACTACGCCACCGGCGAGCCCGAGCGGCGTCAACAGGCCTTCTCCGAAATCCTCCGTCAAATCCACACCAGCGGCAAATGGCCCGGCCTTGGCCTGGTGGAAGGCGGCTCCGTGCTGGATACCATGGGCGACCTCACGACCGACCTGATCCACCCCTCCGACTACGGCCACGCCCGCATGGGCCGCAATCTCGGAGAGATCCTCCGAAGGCAGATCGACGAGACGG
>CAYOGR010000107.1:0-7838 GCA_964403605.1 uncultured Chthoniobacter sp. | reverse complement strand
GGTAGGCGGCGATGGCGGCGGGCTTGAGGAGGGGATCGCCACTGGAGGCAACCATCACGGGATCGACAACCAGAGGAACATCACGGCCGCAATCGCTCAGCGCCTCCACCACGGCACGCAAGATGGAAATGGAGTAAAGCATCCCCGTTTTCACCGCAGCCACGGGAAACGCCTCGAAGCTCATGCGAATTTGCTCCGCGACCACCTGCGGGCGGATGGCTTGGATGGCCGTCACCCGCCCCGGAACCTCCGCCACGACACAAGTCACAGCCGTCTGCCCGTAGGCACCGAAGGCGGAGATCGTTTTCAAGTCGGCCTGGATGCCCGCGCCGCAGGAATTGTCGGAACCAGCGATCGTGAGCACGATGGGGGGGGCTTTATCCAACCGGGGGAAGCTTGCTTTCATTTGAAGGAGTCCATAGTTCTTCTCGGTTCCAAGTTTTGCAGATTCTATGATTCAAATTTTTAGAAAAAACCAGCGCGGCCTGATGCTTCTGGTCGCATTCATCACCATTGTGGCGTTTGTATTTCTCTACAACACGGATCAACTGGACGAGTTGGCATCGACGCGGAATCCCACGATCTACGGGAAATCCCTGAATCCCGAGGCCATCGACCGTCAGGTCAGGAACTACCAACTCACCGCCGCGCTGGGGGAATTCGACCTTTTGGAGAAACTGGGCGGCACCGCTCCCGATCAGGGCGTGGCGGTCACGCAATTTGTCTGGAATCTCCTCGTTCTCCAGCATCAGGCGCGGGAGCTTGGCATCCAACCCACCGATGATCAGGTGGCGGATCGGATCAAGGCCATCCCGGTTTTTCAAACGAACGGGCAGTTCGACCCCATTAAATACGGTTCGTTTGTCAGCGAGCAACTTGCTCCCCGTGGATTCACCGAGCGGCAACTCGAGGAAGTCATCCGCGACGCCCTGCGTTTGGCATCCATCTCCGAAATCGTCGAAGCCCCGGCAGCCCTGGGCGATGCCGAAGTCGATTCCATGGCGCGGATTTTCCAGCCTGTCACCGCGACCTATGTGAAATTCAAAAACGACGGGGCCGCTTCGCAGGTCACCGTTGGCGAGGAAGAGATCGCCACCTTTCACACGAACAACCAAGCCAAGTTGCTCGCGGAGGAAACCCGCACGGTGCGCTGTGCGGTTTTCGAGCTTCCCGCGGAACCGAAACTTGAGGGCAAGGAGAAGGTCGAGGCTCTTCAAAAACTCGCCAACGCCGCCGCCGCCGCGACCACAAAGATCGCCGAGACCAGGGCGGCTTTCGAGGCGACCGTCAAAGAGGCCGGGGCGGAAATCAAAACCCTCCCACCCCTCAACCGCTCGGGAAGCACCCAAGCGGACAGCCAATCCGTCCCCGCCGCTGCCATTGGCGAAATCGCCTCGGCCGCATTCCTTCTTTCAAAACCCGGCGAGACCTCCGACATCCTCCAATCCGGGGACGCCTTTTATATTCTTGAACTCGTCGAAGCCACCCCGGCGCGTCCGCTGACCCTCGACGAATCCCGCAAACAAATCGAAACGATCCTGCGCGCGCAGAAGGCCGATCAACTTTTCGCCGCTTCGGCCAGTTCCGCCTACAACAGCCTCGCGTCCGCCATCGCCTCCGGGAAAACCCTCAAGGAAGCCGCCGAGGCGCAAAAATTGGAAACCGGCGAACTTAAAAATCTCGTTCCGGCCGCCGAATCCACCCTGCCTTTGGAGCAAGGACTTGCCGCCGCCACGATGATTTTGAAGGACGGCGAGCTTTCGAACCTCGAGGAGGCCCCATGGGGGGCTTTTGCCATCCAACTCCAAAGCCGCGGGCCCGTGGATGAAACCCTCTTTTCCAATCGCAGCGGGGAAATGCGCGAGGCCATCCTTCGCAACAAACGCGACCTTCTTTTCGCCGAGTGGTTGCGCTTATCCCGTGAGGCCGCCCGCATCACCATGCCCGGCTCGAACCAAGGTTGATGGAGTCTGAAAAGGAAACCCTCTTCGACGACGCCACCGGCGACATCGCCGTCGGCGAACTTGAGGCGGCCATCGAAAAATACCGCCGCTGTGTGGAACTCGATCCCGACTTCTTCGACGGCTGGCACGCGCTCGGCATGGCCCTCATGAAAAACGGGCGATTCCCTGAAGCCATCGAAGCCGGACTCCGCGCCACGCAACTCGACCCGCAAAGCCAAATCGCCTGGACCAGCCTCTCGCTGTTCTATGTGCGCAACCACCAGATCAAGGAGGCCGAGGCCGCCGGCGCCAAGGCCCGCATCCTCTCGTGGGGCGGAAAAATCAAAGTCGATCATCCATGAGCAAAACCTTCTTCATCACCACCGCCATCGACTACACGAACGGCGCGCCCCACATCGGCCACGCTTACGAGAAAGTCCTCACTGACTCCATCGCCCGCCACCGCCGGCTGCGCGGCGAGCCCGTGTTTTTCATGACCGGCGTGGACCAACACGGCCAGAAGGTCCAGCAATCCGCCGCCAAGCAAGGCGTCGAACCCGCCGCCTTCGTCGCGGACATCACCAAGCTCTTTCTCGCCCTCTGGGAAAAACTCGACATCCGCTACGACGCCTGGGCCGCCACCGTCGAGGACACCCACAAACGCTGCGTCCAAGGCATGCTCCAGCGCCTCTGGGACGAAGGCCAATTCTACAAAGCCACCCAAAGCGGCCACTACAGCGTTCGCCAGGAACAATTCCTCACCGAAAAAGAGCGCGGCCCCGATGGCGAATTCGGCCCCGAGTGGGGCGAGGTCGTGCTGATCGAGGAGGAGAACTACTACTTCAAACTCGCCGAGCACCGCCAATGGCTGCTCGACCTCATCGACAAACGCTCCGCCGCCGGCGCGCCCCTCGTCGTTCCCGATTTCCGCGTCGCCGAACTCCGCAACGCCGTTGAAAAACTCACCGGCGACCTGTGCATCTCGCGCCCCAAGTCCCGCCTCACCTGGGGCATCGAACTCCCCTTCGACCGCGATTTCGTCACCTATGTCTGGTTCGACGCCCTTTCGAACTACATCAGCTTCGCGGGCTACGACGCCACGCCCGGCGCAGACCTCACCCTTTTCAAATCCCGCTGGCCCGCCGTGCATGTCATCGGCAAGGACATCCTCGCCCCGCCGCACGGCATCTATTGGCTCATCATGCTCCACGCCCTCGGCTTCACCGACGAGGAAATGCCCACCCTCCTCGTCCACGGCTGGTGGAACATCGCCGGCGCGAAAATGAGCAAGAGCCTCGGCAACATCGTCGATCCCTCCGAGCTCGTCGACCGCTACGGCCGCGCCGCCACGCGCTACTACCTTCTCAGCGACATCGCCACCGGCCGCGACGCCGATTTTTCCAACGAACGCCTCGAGCAACGCTACAACACCGAACTCGCCAACGGCCTCGGCAATCTCCTCAACCGAACCCTCAACATGGCGAAACGCTACCGCTCCGGCGTGTTGAAAAAATCCCCCTCCCCGCTCGCCGAATTCGTTCAGGAAAAAACCAAAGCCTGGGACGCGGCGATGGCCTCCTACCAAGTCCAGACCGCCATCGAAGCGCTCATGGAGATCGTCATCCGCTGCAACGCGTATGTCGAAGAAACCGCCCCGTGGAAACTCGCCAAAGACCCCGCGCAAGCCGACAAGCTCGACGAAGTCCTCTACACCCTCGCCGAATCCCTCCGCATCGTCTCGATCCTGATTTCTCCAATTCTTCCCGACGAATCGAGCGCCATGCGCAGCCAGCTCAACTGGCCCGGCGAACCCACCCTCGCCAACACCGCCTGGGGTCAACTCCCCGACGCACACCAACTCGGCGACCCGGTCCCCTTGTTCCCCCGCATCGAAGCGCAGCCGTGATTTCCCGGCGGCCATGTAGGGCAGGCGTCCCGCCTGCCATCCAAGCCACTCCGCAGGCGGGACGCCTGCGCTACATTCGCCCCACCCCATGAACCACCCGCTCCGCGACTGGCTTGAATACGCCGGCCTCTCCGCAGCTGCGTGGCTCGTCGCCCAACTCGATTTCCGAACCCTCCGTCCCCTCGCCGATTTCATCGGCTCCCTAGTCTATTTCCTCGACCCGCGAGGTCGCCGCACCGCGCTCCAAAATCTCGAATCCGCCTTCCCGAAAAAATTCTCCCCCGCTGAAAAACGCCGCATCGCCCGAGGCTCCTATTGCTCGTTCGCCCGCACAATGCTCGAACTCCTCTGGGCTCCGAACCTCACCGAGGAATTCGTCCGCGACCACATCGTCTTCGAGGGCTGGGAACGCGACACCTGCCGCGCCAATCCCGAAAAATCCGCCATCTACTGCTGCATGCATTTTTCCAACTTCGAGTGGCTCGGCCTCATCGGCGCCTACTCGATCACCCGCGGCCCGGTCATCGCGCAAAAATTCAAAAACCCCTTCCTCGGCCCGATTTTCAACCGCCTCCGCGCCAGCACCGGCAACACCGTCATCCCGCAGGAACGCGCGATGATCAAAATGCTCAAGCACCTCAAATCCGGCGGAAAATTCGGCATGCTCATCGACCTCAATATCGACCCCCGCGAAGGCTCCGTGCCGATAACGACCTTTGGCGGCTTGATTGCCAGCGTCACCCCCGCCCATGTCGCCCTCGCCCAGCGCACCGGCGCCGCCATCGTCCCCGTCGAATGCCGTCCCCTCCCCGATGGACGCTACCGCGTGATCCACCACACCCCCATCGAATGCCCGCCCGACGCCGACCCCGCGCCGCTCGTGCAGCAATGCTGGAACGCCCTTGAACCCGGCATCCAGGCCCACCCCGAGTGTTGGCTTTGGCCCTACAAACACTGGCGCTACAAGCCCCGCGAGGACAACACCCGCTACCCCGCCTACGCGAATTGCTCAACCCGCTTCGACTCCCTCATCCAAGAAAAACCATGAGCGGATGGTTTCACCAAATCCTCTAGCACCCCCGCCCCGGGAACTTCTGCGGCGGCGAATCGTTCACGCCATTTTGCCACCTCGCTTCAGCTCCCTGCCGCTTGGGGCTTGATCCCCTGCGAAACCGAACGCTAAGACTGGTTGGTGACTGGTTTTTCCCAACCCCGGATTGTTCTGTCCATGGAGATCTTCCGATGGATTGGGTAACGATCGTCTGGACGGGGGCGGCGGCAGCCTCCCTCACACTCGCGGCGATCCATGGCTTTGTGTGGATCCGGAACCGTTCGGCCTGGTCGAGCCTGATGTTCTGCCTCATGGCCACCAGCACGGCAGGGATGGCTGTTTGCGAGTTGACCATCATGAGGAGTGTCGATGTCCGTCAACTCGAGGGGATCCTGCAATGGTATAATTTCTCCCGTTGGGCCGTTTCGATCGCACTGGTCGGCTTCGTGCATTTTTATCTCCGGGTTGGCAGAACCTGGCTGGAACTCACCGTGATCGGACTGCGGACCGCGACCCTGCTCCTGAATCTCCTCCTCAGCCCGAACCCCTACTACTCCTCGATCGAGGGTTTGAGCCAGGCGGTTTTTCTCGGACAAAATGTCACGGTGGTGGAGGGAACCCCGAATCCCCTGATGTTGCTGGGGCAAGTGAGCCTGCTGATGCTTGCCGCCTACCTCGTGGATACGACCTGGAGAGGCTACTGTTCCGGCGACCACCGGCGCGCTCTGAGAGTGGGGACCAGCAGTGTGTTTTTCGTTCTTGCCCTATCGCTCCAGACGATGCTTGTGCTTTGGGGAGTCCTCCAAACGCCGATCATGGCGAGCCTCTTCTTTGTGGGAATCGTCGGGGTCATGGCGTTCGAACTGAGCGAGGACACCCTGCGTGCGATGCGCTTGGCCGATGATCTTCAGCAACGCGAGGCCGACCTCCGACGCGAACGCAAGCTCACAGACGCGATTTTCCAAGGCGCTCCCGGGCTGCTTTACCTCCAATCGCGGGACGGAACGATCCTTCGCTGGAACCGGGGAACCGACAATCGACCGGAAATCCCGGGGATGAAAATTCAGGAGCTGTTCCGTAAAGAGGACCAATTCGCCCTCGGTGAATCGCTGGAAAAAACTTTTGAGAAAGGCGCCGCGAATTTCGAACTTGATTTGGTGCAAGCCAACGGTTCGGCGGCGCGGCATGTCTTCAGCACGATGCAGATCGAAATCGGTGACAAACCGCATTTGGTGGGCGTCGGAATCGATGTCAGCGCCGAACACGCCCTCGGCCTCGAACTCGAGGCACAAAAGGAAAAACTCGCCCGTGTTTCCCAAATCGCCTCGATGAGCGAGCTTTCCAGCTCCCTCGCCCATGAAATCAACCAGCCCTTGGCGATTATCCTCAGCAACGCCGAGGCGGCCCAGCGCCAACTCGACAGGGAGGTTCCCAACCTCACTGAATTGAGGGATATTCTCAAAGACATCGTTTCCGCCGACATTCGCGCCGCGGATGTGATCCGGCGCCTTCGCTCCATCCTTCAGCGCGGCCAACCGTCCCTCGAATCCGTGGCGCCGGCCCAATTGATCCACAGTGTCTTGAAACT
The DNA here is from genome assembly GCA_964403605.1 of uncultured Chthoniobacter sp. Taxonomy (GTDB): domain Bacteria; phylum Verrucomicrobiota; class Verrucomicrobiia; order Chthoniobacterales; family Terrimicrobiaceae; genus UBA967. Next base: position 1,350 of record CAYOGR010000107.1, on the reverse strand, counting down.
CCTGAAAACCGACCTCGATACATCGGGCGCGCTGGTTTCCAGAAAAATTCCAAAACGCCTGCCGAGCCTCATGGCGGATCGGATTCCCGTCGAGCAGGTCCTCATCAATTTGATCAAAAATGCCCTCGAGGCGATGCAAGACAACGGAGCAAGGGGCAAATCCCTGGTTCTTTCCTGTGCAACCGAAAAAGATGGCGTGCGTTTCACCGTCCGCGACAACGGGTGCGGTCTTCCCGAATCGGTCGATTGGATTTTCGAAGCCTTCCACACCACGAAGCCGAACGGCCTGGGCCTGGGCCTGAAAATCTGCAACACCATCATCGAAGCCCATGGAGGCAGGCTCTGGGCCGAAAGCAACAAAGGCCGCGGCGCCTCTTTCCATTTTTATCTGCCCCTCCGACCCGAATCACCATGACCCCGCCACAGACTGTCATTCTCATCGACGACGAAACCGACCTGCTGAAAGCCCTAAGGCGCCTCCTCAAAGCGGAAGGTTTCCAAGTTTCATGCCATCAAAGCGCCGCCGGGTTTCTGGCCCTGCCCCCTCCGCCCGGTCCGGGGTGCCTGGTTTTGGACGAGTCCATGCCCGGGATGACCGGCACGGAACTCCAACGCGAACTGGCCTCCCAAGGCTCCACCCTCGCGATCGTTTTTCTCACCGCGCGGGGAGATATTCCCATGAGCGTCCGGGCGATGAAAGCCGGAGCCGTTGATTTTTTAACCAAGCCGGTTAAAGACAAAGACCTTATCTTTTCCATCCGCACCGCTTTGGAAAAGTCTGTTCAATTGGAGCTCCAAAAAAAGGAACTCGACGACCTGCGCAGCCGTTTTGAAACGCTGACCGACCGGGAGCGCGAAGTCCTCAAGCATGTCGTCCAAGGTCTTCCCAATAAACAAATCGCCGCACTCCTCGATCTGGTGGAACAAACCATCAAAGTCCACCGCAGCCGGGTCATGACCAAGATGCGAGTGGAGTCGTTGGCGCAATTGGTTCTCGCGGCAGAACGACTGGGTCTGGCTGGCAGGAAGGCGGAAGCCATTTGACTAAGGTTTAATAGACTTTCAGCAGCGATTTCTGCTTAAACTCCTCGCAAACACTGATCGGACGATTGCTCCCAAGGCAATTCTCCCGCGATTTCAGAATGTTTCTTAACTCTAAAAAGATTCCCAAGGCGAGATGCAGAGGTCAGCCCGAACCGGCTGCTTTGCCATTGGCTCCCCGGCTACCAAACGGTCTATCGACAGTCTGGCGCACGGCTTTGTTTCTGTTTTTGTTTTTTCCCGCCGTTCTCAGTGCCCAAACCGTATTGACGGTGAAAGAGGCGGAGTATCGTTCGCGCTGGGCCGGCA
>CAYOGR010000106.1:0-7852 GCA_964403605.1 uncultured Chthoniobacter sp. | reverse complement strand
CGGGGTTTGAATCCACCGGAGTCGGTGAGTTGAAGGAGGCCGCGAGGCTTACGCCCCAGGTGACGCCGCAGCCGATCAAAAGCCCCGCCAGCACGGCACACATTCGCTCCACAGAGCCCCACAGAAATTGCTGGGGTGCGGGCAGGATGGTTCCCATGACGGCAAAAATCGCTCCCGCTTGGCGCAGGGCTGCCGAGTTTTTGGGAAAACGAACCGCCATCCCCTCGAAGCCCGCCATCACGGCCACGAGGCCGAGGAGGTAGATCGCCACATCGTTGCCGGCACCGCTGAGGATTATCACAAAAGCCACCGCAGCGCTGGCGCCGAGCAGGCCGCCGAGGAACTTCTGGCCAACGACGCCCAAGCCTCCCCCGAGAGAAAACGCGGTTGTAACGGCTGCGACCACAGTCACTGTCGGTTGGGTTGGCAGGACGGAGCAGGCGACGATGAGCGCGGCCGCAGCGGCCAGGCCGATGGCGAGAGGCGTTTCCAAGTGCTTCGGGACGGGATGATGGATTTTCGGAAAGGGAAAAATCCGACCAGCCACGGCGCTGCAAATCGAGGCGGTGATCAATGAGGCTGTGTGCGCGAGGCCGAAGGGCAAATCCCGCGCGGGAAAAACAAACCCCTCGGCGACCATCGAGGCGATGCCCATGCAAAAAAGAATGGCACTGGCGGGATCGCGGTGCTTCGCGACAAATGAGGTTCCCCATCCGGCGAGGACAAAAAACAACGGCAGGGAAACCCACTGCTCGTTCGGTGCGAGGGTGAGAATCGCAATACCACAGAGCGAACCGCTGGCTGCCGAAGCCAGGCGACTGAAAAAGACCGGAGCCGTGGGGCAGGGGATGCCGGCGACGAGTTGTGCGGCGAGGATGGCCAGAAACGGCTGGGGCACATGCAGCGAGCCGACAACCAGCGCGGTCAGGCAAACCGCAAGCCCGTGCCGGAAAGCCCCGCGCGTGGCGTCAGTCATTGCGAACCGGCGGCGTGAAATCCTGCTCCTCGACGGCTTCGGCTTTCTCCATGCGCTGAAGGCCTCCCTCCGAGCGGGTGTCGACCACAACCGCCGCGCGCCCGCCCATGCGGAAATCGCCTTGGCCTTCGATCAGAATTCGCACTGGAAAGCGCTGGGCGAGCTGGATGAAATCGAAGGTTGGCTGGACCCTTGAAAAAACTCCCTCGCCGCCGGGTGTGCCTTGCGAGGCGGTTCCGAGCGGGAAGACGGCCTTCGGGATTCCCTGCACAATGCCAGTCACAGGCGCGTCTCGCTGGGACATCAAAAACACGGTGGCTTGCTGGCCGGGGCGAATGCGGCGTAGATCGGTCTCGCGGAAGTTTGCCAACACGAACCAGGCGGATTCATCGACGAGCGAGAAAATCTGTTCGCCGGTCGCCGCGTAGGTGCCCGGAGCGATCTGGAGATTCGTCACGGCGCCGTCGCAGGGGGCGTAGATTTTGCAGTAGGAAACCTTCAGCTCCGCATCGCGCAGGGCGGCGGCGGCTTGTTCGATGCGGGTGTTTTTGCCCTCGAACTCCCCGAGTTTGTTGCGGGCGCGCTCGAGATCGGCTTCGGCTTCGCGCACCACCGCGCGGGCGCTCTCGGCCTCGGTCTGCGCGCGTTGGACCCGGTCGGCGGAGGCGAAGTTTCCCTCCAGCAGCGGCTTCAGGCGCTCGAAGTGCGACTCGGCATAGGTGGCCCGCGCCTGGCGTTCGCGCACGGCGGCTTCGGCGGCGACGATCTCGTCGCGCAGGGCTTTCACCTCGAGACCCACGAATTCCAGCTGGGCCTTGGCCCGCGCCATCTCGGCCTCGTAGGGACGGGCGTCGAGTTCGAAAAGGAGGTCGCCGGTTTTGACCTTTTGGTTATCCACCACATGCAACCGCACAATCGTCCCGCCCACCTGCGGTGCGATGCCCACGACATTCGCGCGCACCTCGGCATCCTCGGTTCTGGGAAAAACCCGGAGGTTCCCGGCGACAGCGAGCATCGCCGCCACGGCCGCCACCAGAATCGCCACGCGAAGAATCCAAGCCACCGCATTTCGACTGGAAGAAAGGGAACTCACGCGGCGGAAAAAAACACGAGCCAGACGGCGCAGGTCAGCAGGGCGAAAAGGGCAGGATACATCAGGAGTGGCGGGCGAAGGGCCGCCGCCAAGCCGAGTCGCGAAAGGATCAAACCGAGAAGCCAGGCGCCGAGGCCGCCGGCGATCATGCAACCAAGCCACGCGGGAAAGTAGGCGCCGGCGATGTTCAGCAGCGGATCGCCTGGGGACTTGATCAAAGCAAGCAGGGTGGGCAGGTTGGCAGCGAACATGTCGGATTCCATTGATAGGCCGGGGATTTCCCTTTTTACAACGCGAATCCCGCTGATTGCGCTGGCGGCGTTGGTTTTTTTCAGCCTGTCCGGGACAATTCCCGCCGCTGAAAAAATGCCCTCGTTCGAGCCCTCGCGCACCTACGATCTTGGCTCACTGGTCGAGTTGGCGATGGCGAACAACCCGAAGACCCGCTCGGCGTTGTTTTCGGCGCTGGCGGCGGAAGCGGCGGCCGGCGAGGCCCGCTCTCCCTACTGGCCGCAGCTCTCGGCGCAATTCCTCGGCGGTTACGACAAATGGTATACCCCGGCCACGGCGGCTCCCGATTTTTTTCGCCGCCAGCAGGCGACCACCGTGCTCGCGATCGAATACCTCTTGCTGGATTTCGGCCGTCGCGCTGCCGATGTGTCCCGCGCCGTGGCGTTGTTTGAAGCTTCGGGATTGCTCTTCGATCGAAAAGTGCAGGAGGTCGTTTTCGCGGTGCAGAGCCGGTATTTCGCCCATGAGGCCGCGCTCACGAAGGAATCCGCCGCCGTTGCGATGCTCGAGGCCGCCGGCACGGCGATGGAAACCACCCGGCTCGAAGTGGAAAACGGCCTCTCCGCCAGGCCGGAGCTGTTGCGGGCCAAGCGAAACCTCATGGATGCGGAATACGAGCTGGCGGCCGCCCGGGCGCTCACCCGAAACACTCTCGGAGAGTTGTGCGTTGCGGTCGGACTGTCGGCCAATGCTCCCGTGAAACTCTCCGCCGCAACCCCGCCCGCCACCACCGCGCCGCTTCGCGAGGATGTCGGCGGCATGATCCAAAAAGCCCTCGCGATCCGTCCCGATCTCGCTGCCAAGGCCGAGGAGGTTCGCGCCAGCGAAGCCGCCACGCGTCGCGCCGGTGCCGATTTTTTGCCCGAGGTGCGGCTCGAGGGCAACTATGCCTACTCAGCTTTTCAATACGATTCCGAGACCGGCCCGAAATCGAAGTCAAACGCCGCCGGCGTCAATGGCTACGGCGCGTTTCTCAATGTGGAATGGGATCTCTTCGACGGCTTCGAGCGCGTCGAGCGGCTCCGCAAAAAATCCGCCGAGGAGCAAGCCGCCCGGGAAAACCTCGTTGCCGCCCGCTTGGACGCCTCGCGGGATGTCTGGACCTCCTACCACGACACCCTCAGCGCCGCGCGCCGCGTCGATTCCGCCGAGGCTTTTGTCGCGTCGGCGCAGGAAAACTTCTCCGCCATCGAGGCCGCCTCGCTCACCGGGCTGAGTCAAGTTTCCGAGCTGGCGGATGCCGCTGGAATCCTCGCCGAGGCCCGCTTCGAGCGCGCCGAGGCCCTCGCGATCTACTCCACGACGCTTGCCGAACTCGCCCTCGCCGTCGGCGCGGTGCGGTAGCTTCCGGCCGCAGCCTGAAATGGCAGACGCCACATTGGCCCATCACCAAACAATCGCCGTTCCGTATTTCGCAATCTCTGGATCGCAGGTTACCAAGGGAATTCCCTCGGCTTTTGCCTGAGCCACCAAAAGGCGATCGATCGGATCGCGGTGGTGCAGCGGAAGTTTGCGGTATTCGGCCAAATGGTGATTTTCGATTCCCAGCGTTTCGTAACCCAGTTCCGGCAACTCCTCGAAAAAATCCTTCGGCAACTCCAACTTGCCCTGGCCCACTTTGATCGAAAGCTCCCAGAGCGTCCCGGAACTCACGAGCACACGATTCCCTGTCGCCCCGATCGCCTCGCGCGCCGCCGCCCCGAGTTTTTCCGGGGTATCCACAGCCCACAGTAGGGTGCAGGTGTCCACCAATACCGTGGCCATCAGTCCTCCAAACCCAAGGCGCGGGCCTCCTCCCCGTTCCAGGAATCGAAATCCGGCGCTTTCCGGATTCGGCCACGCATCGACCCCAAGCGGCACCCGCCCGATCCCGGTTCATAGCGAACCAACTGCACCATCGGCTTGCCTGCCTTGCCAATCACGACCGGATTTCCCGTGCGAACCACCAACTCCACCAAAGACGACAAGCGAGTCTTGCTTTCGGTGATTGTTAGAGTCTTCATTAAAAAATCAAACCAGATCTGGTCTGGTTTGTCAATGTTTGATCATTTCTCGTATTTTCAGTAAGGATTTCAAAATGCATTTCGCGTCAGATCAGCGATTTCTTTCCGCTGAAATTTTACGAGTTGCGGTGTTGACTTTGCCTTAACCGCTTCGGACTCTGCGCGGAGCATGTGGCTCCAAATCAAAAATCTTGCGCTGGGTTTCGTCGCTGCCGGCGCCATTGTTTCCTCCGCGCTCGCCCAGAAAGTCGAAATCGGCACTCTCGCCTACGAAAAAAACCCGCCCTATCCCGAGGAGCAAAATCCTCAACTCCCGCTCCAGGTCTACGACGAGGAGTTCGCCGAAATCCTCGGCACCGAGCCGAAACTCATCCATCTCGCGAAGGGCTTCGGCTTCACCGAAGGGCCGGTTTACCTGCAGGTGAAAAATTCGCCCGAGGGCTATCTCGTCTTCACCGACCAGATCAACGACAACATCAACCTCATCCGCTGGCACGGCCTCTCGCCCTACAACACCATCACGCCCGCCTCCTGGAGCGAGCCGGTGATTTTCCGCCATCCCTCGAGCATCGCCGATGGCCAGACCGCCGACCTCGAGGCGCGCCTGCTCACCGCCGAGACGACCGGCCGCCGGGTTTCCATCACGCACCACGATGGCCGTGTGGAAACGCTCGCGGGCTCCTACGACGGCAAGCCGCTCAATTCCCCGAACGACCTCGTCGTGAAATCCGACGGCTCCGTGTGGTTCACCGACCCCAGCTACGGTTCGCTCCAATTCCCGCAGGAAGCCGAGCTGCCGAACAATGTCTACCGCTACGACCCCGCCACGAAAAAACTCACCGTCGTCACGGGCGACCTCCAAATGCCCAACGGCATCGCGTTTTCGCCCGACGAAAAAATCCTCTACATCATCGACAGCGGCGCGATCCAGGCCCCCCGCACCTATTATTACAATAAGCCGCACACGATCTATGCGTTCGATGTCGCGCCGGACGGCAAGACCATTTCCAACCAGCGCGTCTTCGCAAATGTCTACCCCGGCTTCCCCGATGGAATGCGGCTCGACGAGCGGGGCAATGTCTATTCCGGCGCGCTCGACGGCATCCATGTGTTCAACCCGAAGGGCAAAATGATCGGCAAAATCCAACTCCCCAAGCAGACCGCGAACCTCACCTTCGGCGGCCGCGACAACAACATCCTCTTCATCTGTTCGTCCGACTCGGTCTGGGCGATCAAACTCAACACCAAAGGCGCGAAACCCGTGCCGCAAATCGACCGCTGACCCCGTAGGGCAGGCGTCCCGCCTGCCATCGAATATCACCACCTGCAGGCGGGACGCCTGCACTACAACCCAACCCAAAAATTCATGAACAACGACTACGACATTATCATCATCGGCAGCGGCGCCGGCGGCGGCACGCTCGCCCGCCACCTCGCCCCCTCCGGCAAACGCATCCTCATCCTCGAACGCGGCGGTTGGCTCCCACGCGAACCCGAGAACTGGTCGGCCTCCGAGGTCTTCATCGCGAACCGCTACACCTCGAAGGACACCTGGCGCGACAAGCACGGCAAGGAATTCCAGCCCGGCGTCCACTACTTCGTCGGTGGCGCCACGAAACTCTACGGCGCGGCCTTGTATCGCTTGCGCAAAGAGGATTTCGGCGTCCTGAAACACCACGACGGCATCTCGCCCGCCTGGCCGCTCGGCTACGAGGATTTCGAGCCTTACTACACAAAAGCCGAGCAGATGTATCATGTCCACGGCGCCCGCGGCGAGGACCCCACCGAACCGCCCTGCTCCGCGCCCTACCCGCACCCCGCCGTCTCCCACGAGCCGCGCATCCAAAAGCTCGCCGACGACCTCAAGCGCGCCGGCTACCACCCGTTCCACTCGCCCTGCGGCATCATGCTCAACGAGGCGAACATGCCCTACAGCCAATGCGTGCGCTGCGAGGATTGCGACGGCTTCCCCTGCCTCGTGCAGGCGAAATCCGATGCCGAAGTCCTCGGCGTCCGCCCCGCGCTCGAGCACCCGAATGTCACGCTCCTCACCGATTCGCAGGTCCTCAAACTCGTCACCGACCCCACGGGCAAATCCGTCAGCGAAGTCCTCGTGGACCGCGGTGGAAAAACCGAGTCGTTCCGCGCCAGCATCGTGGTCGTTTCCTGCGGAGCCGCGAATTCCGCCCGCCTCCTCCTCATGTCGGCCAACGACAAACACCCAAACGGCCTTGCGAACGGCTCCGACCAGGTCGGCCGGAACTACATGTATCACAACAGCCAGGCCGTCCTCGCCATTTCCAAGGAACCCAATCCGACGAAATACCAAAAGACACTTGGTCTGAATGATTTTTATTTCGGCATGAAGGATTTCGAGTTTCCGATGGGAAACATCCAGATGGTCGGAAAATCCCAAGGCCCGATGTATAAAGGCGAGAAGCCGATCGAAGCCGGGCTCGCGCCGATGTTCACGCTCGATTTCGTCGCGAAGCACGCGGTCGATTTCTGGCTCTCCACCGAGGACCTGCCCTCGCCCCACAACCGCGTCATGATCAACCGCGACGGCCAAATCACGCTCAGCTACACGCCGAACAACCAGGAGCCGAAAAACCGCCTCTACGCGAAGCTCAAGTCGATGCTCAACCACCTCGACATGCACGAGCACCTCATCCCGAGGAATCTCTACATGAAAAACGAGATCGATATCGGCGGCGTGGCCCACCAGTCCGGCACCTGCCGTTTCGGCAGCGACCCCGCCACCTCCGTGCTCGACACGAATTGCAAGGCCCACGAACTCGACAACCTCTATGTCGTGGACACCTCGTTCTTCCCGAGCATCGGCGCCGTGAACCCCGCGCTCACCGCGATGGCAAACGCCCTCCGCGTCGGCGACCACCTCCTCGAGAGGCTGAAATAACGGTGCGGTGAAAAGAGATTCCGTCGTAGGGCAGGCGTCCCGCCTGCCATCGTTTGGCTCACGATCACGGGCGGGACGCCCGTGCTACATTTGATGAAGACGCCTCCTTCAAACCCCTCCCGCGCCGCAGTAGGAGCGGTTTTCGGGGCAGGCGTCGCCCAAGGCATCGCCCTCGTCACCTTCCCCGCGGCGGGGGCGATTTTCACGAGTCCCCTCCACTACGGCCTCACCAGCACGCAATACGGCGCGCTGTTCATCCCGCAGGCGATTCTCGCCATCGCGAGTTCCCTCGCGGGCCCCAAGCTCGCCAGCCGCCTCGGCGCAAAAACCGTCTTCCTCTGCGGCATGACGGCGAACCTCCTGTCGATGGCGCTGCTCATCGCGAGCCAGTTCATCGCGGGCGACCACTCCCTCGCCTATGCGGCGTTGATGATCGCGACCTCGTTCATGGGCCTCGCCTTCGGCCTCACGGTGCCCGTCATCAACACCTGCGCCGCCGCATTTTTTCCACAAACCGCCGACCGCGCCCTGCTCACGCTCAACACCCTCCTCGGCCTTGGCACCGCGCTCGC
>CAYOGR010000105.1:0-7905 GCA_964403605.1 uncultured Chthoniobacter sp. | reverse complement strand
CTCCTGGAGCGGATCCAGTCCGTTGGCCTTCATGAAATCCAGGCTCCAGCGGCCGCACGATTCCGACTGGCTGATGATGTCGAGAAAAATACCGTCACAATCCGGAAAGAGCCGCACCGCCTCACGAATCTGCTCGCAGAGATAGTCGAGATACGGGCTGTGAAAATCCATCGTGTGAAAGCCCGCCTGCAGGGTGCGCTTCGCCCAACCGGTGTAGCAACCGTCCTTGTTCACCTCGCGCCATTCGGGGTGCTCATACGAGGCGAGGTTGTCCACGCCTGCCGAGAGATAGACTGGCGCGTTGATGCCCGCCTCCTTTGTGGCGTCGAATTGCTTGCGAAGAAGATCGAAGCTCAGATGCGGGTGGATTTTTCCAACTTGGGTGGGATGGTAGCTCCAACCGTGATGGCACTTGGAGAAGAGCGTGATCGAATCCACCGCCGCCTCCTGCAGGGTGTCCTTCCAAGCTTTCGGATCAAAGTTTTGTCCTATACCTGAAATGTGGGGGGAGGTGTGAAAATCGAGGTGGATTTGGCGGTAACGAAGGGAGTGGCGCATCGGGATGTGGGAAAATTCTCCTTCGATAAATGGATCGCGGCCTGAGAAGGTCGAGATTTTTCAAGAGAGTTCCCGGCTCTTTTTCTCCACGACTGGTGCACTGGTCGGCACAAACACGAATCCATTTTCCTCACTTGAGCCGGCGGCCTTCGGCGGTCGGGCGCGGCGTCGATCAGGCCTGTCCGTAGGTCGCGGTGGGGCCGTGCTTCCGGAGGAAGTGTCGCTCGGAGAGGGCCAGGGATGGCGATGGGGCGGAGGGATCGAGCGTGAGGGCGTGGAAGGCCATGTCGGCGACGATTTCGAGGGCGAGGGCGTTTTCAACGGCTTTGGCACCCGAGGGCCCCCAGGCAAACGGGCCGTGGTTGCGCACCAGAACGGCGGGGATTTCCATGGGATCGAGAGCCTCAAAGCGTTCGACGATGACATTTCCCGTCTCCCATTCGTAGGCGCCGGAAATCTCGGAGGCCGTTAGGGCGCGGGTCACGGGCACCTCGCCGCGAAAGTAGTCGGCGTGGGTGGTGCCAAGCAGCGGAATGCCCCGTGCGGCTTGGGCGAAGGCGACCGCTTTGCGCGAGTGGGTGTGCACGACCGAGCGAATGCCGGGAAAGCCGAGAAAGAGCCTGCGATGGGTCGGAGTGTCGGATGAGGGATTGAGGTTCCCCTCGACGATGCGACCCTCGAAATCCACGATCACCATATCCTCGGCCTTGAGCGCCGAGTAGGCCACGCCGCTGGGCTTGATGGCAAAAACTCCGGCTTCGCGGTCACAGACGCTCACATTGCCGAAGGTGAGATCGACAAGGCCTGAAGAGGGCAGCGCGGCATTGGCGGCGCGGCATTCCTCGCGGATCGCCTCGTAACGGCTCAAGCGACGAATCCTCCGGCGATGTGGTGGTAAACTTCGTTGGCCCGGAGTTCCCGGCGGAAAGTTCCGGCCTCGGTTTTGTCACCGATGACAACGCACTCGATGCCGGCGATGGTGGCGAAGTCTTCCAAATGCTCGCGGGTGACCGTGTAGCTGAAGCCTGTGTGGTGCGCTCCTCCGGCATGAATCCACGATTCGCAGGCGGTGGCGAAATCGGGGCGGCATTTCCAGACGGCGCGGGCGACGGGGAGATTTGGCAAGGCGTGCGGTGGTTGGATGGCATCAACCTCATTGACCAAAAGGCGAAAACGGTTGCCGAGATCGATGAGGGAGGCGTTCAACGCGGCGCCAGCGGGTGCGTCGAACACAAGGCGCACGGGGTCCTCCTTGCCGCCGATGCCCAGCGGGTGGATCTCGCACGAGGGTTTGGAGTCCGCGATGGATGGGCAAATTTCCAACATGTGGGAGCCAAGGACGAGGTGGTTGTTGGGTTCCAGATGGTAGGTGTAGTCCTCCATGAACGAGGTTTTGCCACCGAGATCCGAGGCGATGACCTTCATGGCGCGGAGCAGGGCGGCTGTTTTCCAATCGCCTTCGGCGCCGAAGCCGTAGCCCTCGGCCATGAGGCGCTGGACGGCGATTCCTGGCAGTTGCTTGAGTCCATGCAAATCCTCAAAGGTGGTGGTGAATCCCTTGAATCCCCCTTGCTTCAGAAATGCCCGCAAGGCGGCCTCGATGCGGGCGGCCTCGCGCAGCGAGGCGTGGCGCTCCCCGCCCTTGGCAAGCGCTGGAGCCATTTGGTAAGCGACCGCGTATTCGTCGCAGAGCGCGTTGATTTCCGAATCGGCAATGCCCGCTTGGATCGCCACGAGGTCGCCGATTCCGTAGCCGTTCACCGAGAATCCGAATTTCATTTCGGCTGAAACCTTGTCGCCTTCCGTGACGGCAACCTGGCGCATATTGTCACCGATGCGGGCGAATTTCGCGCCCTGCCAATCATGCCAGGCGCGGGCGGCGCGGACCCATGCGCCTATGCGGGAGATCACTGATTCGCTTTGCCAGTGACCTGCGACGACCTTGCGCGCGAGACGCATGCGCGTGTGGAGGAATCCCGCCTCGCGGTCGCCGTGGGCGGCTTGGTTCAAGTTCATGAAGTCCATGTCGATCTCCCCCCAGGGCAGATCGCGGTTGAACTGGGTGTGCAAATGCAGGAATGGCTTCCGCAGCGCGGAGAGGCCGCCGATCCACATCTTCGCCGGGGAGAATGTGTGCATCCACAGAATCAGCCCTGCGCAATCGGGGTTGGCGTTGGCCTCAAGGATGGTCGCGCGGATGGCGTCGGGGGTGGTGAGGACAGGCTTGAAAACAACAGGAAGCGGGAGTTTTTCGCCGAGACCTCCGGCGATCGCCTGCGAATTGGCGGCGACTCGCTTGAGGGTTTCGGGACCGTAGAGGTGTTGGCTGCCGGTAAGGAACCAGATTTCGGGTGTTTTCATTTTTGGGATTTGGATTTGATGGCGAGGAGGTCTTTCATGACGCTTGAGAGATCGGCTTTGCGGTTCACGCCTCCAAAGGCGTCGTGAAGATTTTGATAGAGAGCGAAGAGGCGGTCGTAGGTCTTGCGGGCCGCCGCGCGGGGCTTGTATTCGATGTCCTTGAGCTTGGTCATTGCCTTCTGGGCGGCCGGGAAATCCTTGAAGACTCCTGCCAACACGGCAGCCGAGACCGCCGAACCCAAGGCGCAGGCCTGCGAGGAGCCCGCGACCAACATCGTGCGGCCGGTCACATCGGCGTAGATTTGCATGAGGAGCGGATTTTTTTCCGCAATGCCGCCGGCGCAAACGATGCGTTTCACAGGCACGCCGTGGGACTCGATCCGCTCGATGATTGTTCGCGCGCCGAATGCCGTGGCCTCGATGAGCGCGCGGTAGATTTCCGCCTTGGTGGTGTGGAGGGTCGTTCCCAAAAGCAAACCGCTGAGCATCGGATCGACGAGAACCGTGCGGTTGCCATTGTTCCAATCCAGCGCCAGCAGGCCGCTGCCGCCGGGTTGGAGGGTGGCAGCCTCCTTGGCCAGGCTCGCGTAGAGCGCGTCGTCGCCCTCGCAGACGGATTCGATCCACCACTTGAAAATATCGCCCACGGCCGACTGGCCCGCCTCGATGCCAAAGAAGCCGGGCAGGATGGCGCCCTTCACGATGCCGCAGATGCCGGGGATGTCTTTGACCTTCTTGCTTGCGGGAACAACGGCGCAATCGCAGGTCGAGGTGCCGATCACCTTCACCAAGGTGCCTTCGCGAATGCCGCTGCCGATGGCCCCGTAGTGGACATCCATTTCACCGATGGCCACTGGAATCCCGGCGGGCAGGCCGAGCGTTTCCGCCCATGCCGGCGAGAGTGTGCCGGCGGCGGTGTTGGCGTCATGGGCCTTGTCGTAGAGACGGTCCCGAAGCTCCGCGAGTTTGGGACTGAGCAAGGACAGAAACTTTTTATCGGGCAATCCACCCCACTCATCGCAATAAAGCGCCTTGTGGCCGGCGGCGCAGATGCCGCGCTTGATTTGCTTGGGATCCTCGACTCCGCAGAGCACGGAGGGAATCCAATCGCACATCTCCACCCAGGAGTAAGCCGCCTGGAAAACATCAGGCGCCGTTTTCAGGCAGTGCCAGATTTTGCTCCAAAACCACTCGGAGGAATATGTGTTGCCGCACTTGGCGATGTATTCGGGACGGTGCTTGGCGGCGAGTTCTGTGATGCGGGCTGCCTCTTGCCAGGATGTATGGTCCTTCCAAAGCCAGCATTGCGCGGCGGGATTTTTCCTCCACTCCGGCAAGGAGGCGAGCGCGCGGTTGGAGGAATCCACCGGAATCGGACTCGAGCCGGTCGTGTCGACGCCGATGCCGATAACCGTTGCAGGTGTGAAAGCCTTGTTTTTCTTCGCGGCGGCGGCCAGGGCGCCTTTGACGCAAAGCTCAAGCCCCAAGAGATAATCCGGGGGATGCTGCCTTGCGAGGTGGTGGTCCTTGGGGTCGATGAGCACGCCGTCTTTTCCTGAGGGATAACCGGTCACGAAGCTGCCGAGTTCCTCGCCATTGTCACAACGCACGACAAGCGCGCGAACCGAGTTTGTGCCGTAGTCTATGCCAAGGGAACATTTCATGAGCCCCATGCAATCAAGGTCGCTGGGATTGTAAACGCAGATTTTACAGGACGGTAATTTTACCGTTTTGAAACCGAATTGATAAAATTTCCGCGCGCGTGCCCGCCATGATCGGCCGCATATTCAAATACAGCGAGGTGGATTCCGCCGAACCCTTCAAGGATCTCGGAGCCGCCCTGCGCCGGCTCTGCCTCGGCTGCGTGATCCGCATCATGCCAGAATGGAAATTCCATGGCTCCAAACCGGCCGCGCTATTTCCGAAATGGCGGGAATTCCTGCTTGCGGAAATGCCCGGCGCGTGTTGCCGATTAGGTGTGGCCTGGCGATACTCCCCGACCTTCATGTCCAAAGATAACAAAACCTCTCTACTCAAAAACTGGCGCGTTTTGGTCGCTGTGGTTTTTTTTCCGATCATTGGATTTGCCGCTTGGCGCGGCGGGCTGACCGTCTACGGGGAGTTTTTAAAATGGCAGAGCAACCGGCTGGCCATTGAAGCCGGGGGGCTTGTTGCGTCCGGCAAGGTTGCCGAGGCGCGACGGTGCGCGCTGGAGTCTCTCGACTACAATTCATCCAATCCTGATTCTCTTCGATTGCTGGCGAGCCTCCAGATCCAAGCCGGGGAGGATTTGGCGGCGATGGGCACTTTTAAAAAACTTTCCGCCACCCGGAGCTTTTCCGCGGCGGATGCGGAAGGCTATGCGCGCCTCGCGGGGCGGTTGGAGAAATGGGAAGTCGCGGACTCCCTCGTCAAAGCCCTTCGGGCCGGCCCCAAGACGGTGGAAACACCCCTCCTTGAATCGGAGCTTGCCACGATGCGCGGAGACATTCCCCGCGCCGAAGCTTGTCTGCGCGAGGCGGCGACTCTCGACCCAACGCCGAAAAGCCGCGCGCTGCTGGCGGATTTTCTCATCGCCCACCGGCTCGATCTCCAGACGACGCCCGAGGTTTATAAACTGCTTGTTGAAACCAACCGCCTTCCGAGCCCCGTCGGTGCCCGGTTCCTTGCGACCGCTCTGGACAAAAACCTCGCGCCCCCGGTGGAGGTTGCCCGGTGGATCGAACAACTCCGCGCTCATCCGCACAGCACGGCGGCGATGCTTCAGGTGGCCGATACCGCCGAGATCCGTCGTGACCCCGAGGCGAAAGCCAAAGTGGTGGAGGCGCATTTTTCCAGATTGCGAAACGCCTCCCTGGAGGATCGCGAAGCGGGGATGGTTTGGCTTCTGGCGAACGGCGAGTCCGCGCGCGCGGCCGACCTGCTTCAACGCGGCGAGGCCGTTCAGCGGGAGGATTTATTCAATGCCTGGCTCGACGCCCTCGCCCTGTCAAATCGTCCCGAGGCGGTTCTCGAAGCCCTGGAAGCTCCCAATCCCCTCCGGGACTGGCGCAAAGCCCTCCAAGTCGGTCGCGCCCAGCGTCTCGCGGGTCGTTACCCATCCGCTGAGACCGCCTACAGCCAAGCATTGACGCTGGCTCAGGCCGATCCGGCCGCCGCTTTGGAGGCCGTTGAGTTTTTTGGCAAGGCCGGAGAGCGTGTTTTTTTCGAGAGCGCCTTGTCGAGATTGGTTTTGGATCCGGCACAGACCTCCCGGGCGCACCGTGTCCTGATGCCCGTTGTGCTCGGCTGGAGAGACACCGCAGGTCTCCGGAGATTTTGCGAAGTCCTCGCGGCATCGCCCGGTTTGCCCGAGGCCCAGCGCGCCCTGGTTCAAAACGAAATCGCCTACTGCGATCTGGTGCTCGGCCGAAAAGTGGATGCCAACGCCATCGAATCGCTGGCCGCCGCGCATTCCGGCGACCTGCGGTTCCAGACCACTCGCGCCCTCTCGCTGCTCCGTGGCGGGAAAAGCGAGCAAGCCGTCGAGGAACTTGTCATCTCCCGGGCACCGCCCGACGATCCTTTTTTGCTGGCCCGCCACAAGGCGGTTCAAGCGATGGCGCTAGCCGCCAATGGCGATCGCGAGCGCGCGGAAATGCATTTTACCGGCCTCGCCGTGGAATTTCTTAGCCCCCAGGAAGCCGCCCTCGTTGGAAGTTTTCTGAAAAAATCCCGTCGCTGACCGGATTGCCTCTCCAAGAGTGGTTTGTTTACATCAAGAATTTCCAAAATTTCCCTTGCCGGTTTCGGAATTAGCAAGCACTTTTGATCTATTATGAACTCCCGGATATCTCAACTTGTTCTCCTGCCATTTGTTGCTCTTGCACTTGTCGGTCATGTCTTCGCAGCCACCATGGTTGTCGGAAACATCCGTGTCGTCCGGGTTCAAGGCGAGTCTGCCGAGATGGTGGATGCCGTCGGCAAGAAAACCCCGGTGCGCGAAGGCGTGTTTATTCAGCAGGGAACCAAAATCATCACCGGTCCGGATGCGCGGGTGGATTTGGTTTTTGAAAACGGCTCCGGGGTCAATATCAGCCCCTCCTCGGAATTTTCGATCGATGAGTTTATCCAGGATCCGTTCAATTCGGAGGGGCTCGATTACAAAGCCGTCGAGCAGGCTCCCAGCGCCTCGGTGACCAAAATCTCGGTTCCGGAAGGCGAGATTTTTTTCAATGTCTCGAAGCAAAAATCGGGATCGAACTTCGAGATCGGCACGCCGGTGGGCACCGCCGGGATTCGTGGCACCTCCGGATTCGCCGGTCGCAGCGGCTTTGGTTTGGCGACAGGATCCGCCGTGTTCCGGACTGCCGCGGGCAACACTCTGAATGTATCCCGTGGAACGCAGGTCAGCCCGAATGGCTCCACGGGGCCGGCAAGCCCCGCTGTGATCAACGCGGTGAACTCCGCCACCTCGGAGATGCGGGCCTCCACACCGCCCAACACCTTCCTTGGATCGCCGCCAAACCTTCCGCCGGAACAGCAACAGGCCTTGAACACCGCCGCAGCCCAGGGAGGCGATGCGATTGTCCAAGTGGTCGCGGAGTTGGCGTCTGGCTCGCCGCAGATCGCGGCCGACATCGCAGGAATGGCAGCGATTCTCGTTCCATCCCAAGCGGTTGCAATTTCCGTTTCTGTGGCTCAGGCTGTTCCTGCCGCAGCGCCCCAGATCGCGGCTGCGGTGGCACAGGCTGCGCCGCAAGAGGCCCCGCAGGTGGCGTCGGCTGTGGCTCAATCGGTTCCCGAAAGTGCAGTGGCCATCGCCCAAAGCGTCTCTCAAGTCGCGCCGCAACAATCGCAGGCCGTTGCTAATGCAATTATGGAGGCGGTTCCCGCCGCCGATGCCGCCGCCGTCCAACAAGCCGCGACCCTGGGAGCCTCGCAATCTCCTCAACAAGGAGGCGGCGGCGCGGCGCAAACCGGAGGCGATAGCAAGCCGCAACCCTC
>CAYOGR010000104.1:0-8060 GCA_964403605.1 uncultured Chthoniobacter sp. | reverse complement strand
ACTTGGAGACTTTGGTATGAGGCTTTTGAGCGGAATGGCCCGAGGGGCGGGTGGGAGCGCCGATGCCCTCGTTGGCACCGCTGCCCACCGATGCCGAGGAGGACCTCGGCGGTCCCATGCGCTCGGCGCGCCTTGTCGAAACAGGTTCCCTGTTCCGCCACACCAGCAAACCACCCCCGCTGACCTATGGATAAATGGCAATAAGTCCATAGGTCGATTAACTGCTCGATTCCAGAATTCAAGCGGGCTATTGACAGCTCAGGCAACTGGAATTTAGGCGACGATATCATGAGTTCCCTTTTGGAAATCGTGAAGGCCACGGATTTGTTGCCCCGCGACCAACAGCGTGAGCTTTTTGGTTTTCTACTTGAGAAGTTGCGGGTGGATGGTCCTCCGCTCATGGCACCGAGAATTTTTTCCGTCGAGGAGATGAAGGCTTGGATGGATGAGGACGAAGCGGACTTGCGCGATCTCGCCAAGAACTCTTGAAGGTCTTTCTCGACGCCAGCGTGATTCTGGCTGCGTGCGGTCGCGAGACTGGGGCCTCGAGACGGATTTTCGATATTCATGGGCAGGAGGTTGGCTGCTTCGGGTTGGCGGCTAAGGGATGGGGGAAGTGCGGGCGAGCATTGGGGCTGTGGGTGAGCAAGCCCTGGCAGATTGGCGTCGATTGGAATCCGACCTGAGTTTGGTGCGAGACCAATTTGTGGTGGATTGGCCGGTCGTCTTTGCGCCTGCCAAGGACAGGCCGGTTCTTTTCACGGCGCTGGCCTTTACCGATGTGCTCCTGACACTGGACAAGCGTGTCTCGATGCCGAATCTGAAATTCTCCACAGAGTCCATTTCGCTGCGGATGCCGCTTGCGTTGCTCAATGCCATTCGGCGGGAGGCCAATCGCAACGACATCCCTTATCAAAGTCTCATCAAGTTGAGCCTGGCCGAAAAGTTTGGCTCATGACCAGAGGCCGGAATGGTGGCGACAACGCTGGAGGAAAGGGGCTGGTGAGTGGACCGTCGTCGCAGGATTTACAAGTTCCTTAAGGCTGGGTTGAGTGATCCATCATGATCCTGCCCGAATACCTACTGACGATTTTTCTCGCGAAGGAAACGCCAGATGGCGGATGGCCGGAAAAGTTTGCGATTGTCACGGCCTGCAACCCGATGGGCAGCGGGGATCGGGATTATGATGTTGCCTCCACGGTTCGTCTGAGAAAGCTCATTTCTCGGAGTGGTCACAAGCGCTATCGGGTGGTTGGTGCATCTCCTGACTGGAGCCATCAGGAGGCGGGTTTTGCGGTGTGGAATGTGTCACTGGGGGAGGCGCTGGAAATCGGGCGCCAGTTTCAGCAGCGGGCCGTGTTTTGGGTGGAGGGCGGCAGGATCGAGGTGGTGAGCTGCGAGAGCGGGGAGCGGGCATTTGTCGGGGTATGGGAGGAGCGGATTCGGCTTTGGGCGGACAAGCCGACTTGCCGGATTTATGTGATCCGACTCGACCCGGAGGTGAGGAGGGCGAAGCGTTTTCGGGAGGCGAATCCTACGGCGTCCGAGAATGCCGAGTGCCTGTATGTGGGAATGACCTCTTGCAGCGTCGAGAAGCGACTCGACCAGCACAAGCGGGGATACAAAGCCTGCTCCTTTGTGCGGAAGTATGGAAAGGAACTCGCGCCCGAGTTGTTTCCCGGCACAGAACTTCTTCCGGTTGATGCCGCCAAAAAACTTGAGGTCGACCATGCAGACTCCCTGCGCCGGCAGGGATACGCGGTTTGGCAGAAGTAGCGCGACTATTGATGGAATCTCTGTAAATCATCCGACGGCTATGATCCGCGAAGAAATCCCCGGCCGTCTTTTTGCCACATCGCGTCCCGGTTATGACCACGGTCGGAATGATCCGGTGCAGGTGGAGGTTGTGCAGGGTTGGATCGCGGTGGCGAAATCCCACGGGGTGAAATCGATCGTGTGTCTCTTGAACGAGCAGCATCTGAAACTCTATGGGGCGGTGCCTGGCGGATTGTTGCAGTCTTACCGCGATGCGGGTTTCGAGGTCGGACATGTTCCGGTGGTGGACCACCAGTGGCCGCCGCTTTCCAGCGATGACCTGGCGGAGGTCGAGCGGCATTTCGAGGGACTTCCCAAGCCGGTTCTCATCCATTGCAGCGCCGGTATCGACCGGACTGGGGCAGCGGTTGGGTATTTGAAAACCCGAGCGACATAGGAGGCTTGCCCCTGCAGGAAAATGGCCGTCCGTATAGGTGGAGAGCGGAAGAGGAGTAAAGGTGAACGAAACCCATCGGGTCTTGCGGAAAATGTTCCCTGGGCGTTTTTGCTATTCGCCTTTGACGAGGCGCTCGGAGTTGCGGGCGGGCAGGCCGGCGTTTTTGAAACGCGCCCGGGCGCGGGCGATGTCGTAGGGAACGCGGCGGTGAACGAGGAGTCGTTGCTCGAAATCGTAGAGCGCGTAGCAGGCTCGCGGATCGTCGTCGCGCGGTTGTCCGACGCTTCCGACATTCACGGTGTAGCGTTTCTTTGGATCGAGGCGCTGGGTTTTTTCCGAGGTTTTGATCGGCCGGCAGGCGAAGGACTCGGGATCCTCCTCCCAGATCGACGGCACATGGGTGTGGCCGTTGAAGCTGATGAATGTGGTTTGTGCGCTGAAGTGCGCCTCGGCTTCCGTTTCCTCGTGGATGTAGTGGAATCCGGCGGGTTCGTTGAGCGAGGCGTGGGAGAGGGTTATGGGATCGATGTCGGCGGTGAGGGGTTGCGAGTGGAGCCAGGATTTCTGGGCTTTGGTGAGCTGCTTGTTGGCAAGTTGAAGGGGTTTGCGGACCGAGATGTCCCAGTCGTCGTCCGGGATTTTATCGCAGAGAAAGAGCATGGCTTCATGGTTGCCAATGACTGTGACCGCGCAGGTGTCCATGACGCGTTGGATACACAAGGCCGGCTCCGGGCCGTAGCCGACGATGTCGCCGAGGCAGAACATTCCGCGCACGGGGAACTGGTCGGTGTCGGCGAGCACGGCGCTGAAGGCGTCGATGTTGGCGTGGATGTCGCTGAAGATGGCGAAGAAGGAGTTTTGGGATTTCGGCATATGGTTTTTTAGTCGTGCAATTCAGGGGGAGGCGGCGGGTTTGGCATTGGGGTGGTTTATTTGCCGCCCAGGATCGGGAGGCGGGTCACTGGGAGGCCTGTCCTTTTCAGCACATCGATGGATCCATCGTGCGGTATGATGGCCTCGACCTCGCATGAGGGTTTTTGCGGGCAATACTCGACAAATCCATCCGTAACGATGAGCGCTTTCCGGGGAGCGGTTTTCCGGATGTGTTCGAAGACACAGGCGAGCGAAGTGCCGCCTGTGGTTTGTGTGTCGAGTCTTCCTCGGATGATGCGGGCAGGGCAGACTTTCGTGGAGAACGCCCAGAGAGGTTTGCGGATGTGCTTGGAGAATCCCGCGAGCAAGGTCACGAGGGCTTCCAGAAAAGGGTCCATGGAACCGCTGACATCCAGGTAGATTTGCACGCTGCCGATGGGATGCTTGCGAGTGGTCTCCCAAGCGATCTCCGGGATAAGCGGGCTCCAAATCGCGCGAAGCGAACCTCGACGGTCTGCGGTATTCAAAATGGGCGCGAAACAGGTTCTATCGTTTTTCAACTCGGGAAAGGATTTGGGGTCCGGTTGAAGCAGGCGCTTGAGCACAGGGAGTGTGCTTTGCCGCCAATGGAGCGGGACGGATTTTTGCTTCGGAGCGATCGCAAGTGCCGAAGTTTTGCATGCGTTGGGGTCGTGAAAAATGCCGCCTCCGATGGTAGCGACCGCTTGTTTGAAGCGTTCCAAGTTGGCTTGGCCGAGCGCCTCCAAATCCTGGGGCCCGCGCTCGTGGCCTCCCAGTAGAACAAGTCCGCTGGCAAAGGCCTTGTTGAGTGCCCGCTTGCTGAATGAATTGGCGACGCTGAGCACATCCTCGGCGAGGGTGGATCCGGCATAAAGGCCCTCGTGGAGTTCGAGCAACGGCGGCAGGGTGGCGGCATGGTTTCTCGCATTCCAAAGTTTATTGGATTCGTTTGAATTGAGCGGCCTCAACAGTGCGATGAGGCCGGATTTCGCGCCGTAGTATCGGCTCATGAGCGAGGAATAGCTTATGCCGAATTTTCTATGGATGATCGCATTGATGACCGCATCAAGCGCGATGTTGATCGCCGGGGTCATCTCCTTGATGCGGAGGGTGTGGCCGAGAAGGATGTGGAGGAACTCGTGGATGAGGAGGGCTTTCACATGTTCGACCGTCTCGCAGTGTGTCCGGACGAATTCCAGATTCACAAACAGTGTGCTTTTTTTGCCAAGCGAAACACTCAGTGTGGAAACGGAGGTCGTGAATTCGACGGCGCACAATGAGAGCACCGCCCGGCTGGCGAGCGGGTTCTCGTCAATGGTTTCGAAAAGGATGGAGCGGAAAAGGTCTTCGTCAATCTTCATAGAATCCGGGAAGG
The DNA here is from genome assembly GCA_964403605.1 of uncultured Chthoniobacter sp. Classification (GTDB taxonomy): domain Bacteria; phylum Verrucomicrobiota; class Verrucomicrobiia; order Chthoniobacterales; family Terrimicrobiaceae; genus UBA967. The sequence continues at coordinate 3,579 of CAYOGR010000104.1, read as the reverse complement.
CGATGGAGTGTGATGGCCCGCGAGAGTCGGTCTTGTGTCCAGACAACCGGGCGGGCGGGTGAATAAAACGAGGGGCCGGCAAGACCCAGAATGGCGGCGCTCAAGAGTGGATCGCAACCATCGGGAGAGTCTGGCAGGGGCTGTGCATGAACGCGAACGATCCAACGCCCCGCCGGGAGGCCCGGCAAGGCGCGCAGATCCGCAGTCGAGTTCAGCCCTGACTCCGCAAGCAAGTCTCTCGCATGGTCCAGATGCGAGAGGCCCGGTGGCGGCCTCAGGACGACGGGCGCGGCACATCGAATTGTCTGATCGCCGTCGGTTATCTCGAGAAAGGAGACCAGAATCTTTTGCTCGCAGTTAGCGTGTTGTGGAGACATGGAACTTTTTTATGCAGCGAATGCAGGCGTTGAGCAGCGACTCGGTGGCGACAGGATCGCCAACCGTTTTGAGCTTCACGCAGAGATGGGTGAGAAGTTGCCGGGCCCTTTGTTTTCGCGTGCCGGTCAATTTATTCAGCACCGGCTCTATCGCGGCCAAGTGGGGATGCGTTTCCTGATATCGGACTCCACCCTGCTTCGAGTAGGGGGATTTGGAGGCATCCCTCCATGTCAGTGTCTTGTCGATGTGGAGGATTTCCTGCGCGATGCGGCCGAGGTCCTGAAGACCCTCCTCGCCAACGATCCTTCCGGGGTTTTCGAGCAGGGCCGGGAAAAGGCTGAACGCAAAAACCGCCCCGTCATGGACCGACGCGGTGGCCAGAAACTGACTCACGGCAATCGTGCCCGTGTCGGGGTTGGTGCAAGTGAGGAGGTGTTCGATTTTTTTGGGCAGTTCGCTCTGAAGGTGGAACTCGTGCAGCCATTTTTCCTCGCCGGCGAGTCCAACGCTGTCCCAGGCCGCCCGGTGCGCGGCGGCGATGACGGCGTCGTCGATCCTCTCGAGGCCTGTGCGCTGTGGCAGGCTCCAGTTCAAGCCGAGGCGGAAGAGTTGCTCGCGGGGAAGGTTGCTGACGCACTCCAAAGAAAGGAGGTTTCTCGCGATCTGCCGCACGCGGCGCGGGGAGATGCGGATGCCTGCTTGGCCAAGCGTGCTGGCCACGGCCCGGCTGTAATCCAGAACGATCTGCGAGGGGTTTTTCGTTTTTTCTGCGAGCCGTGCCTTTGCCTTTTCAACAAAAGCGGCCAGTCCGCAGCGGTCCTTCGATATCAGACCCTCGCCGCGCGGGTCGGCGATCAGTTTTTGATCCTCCTCGCCGAGTTCGCTCCAATCCGCGACATGGACAATGAACGCGAATCGGTCGGCCAACGCGGAATCGAGGGGCTCGCAGCCGCTGTAGCTATCGCCATCCTGGTCCAGGCCGGGCGGGTTCATGGCCGCCCAGCGGTAGCGGAGTTTTTCGAGCTTCAGGCCTTGGATGCGCCGCTCCTGAATGAGCGAGAAGAGGCGGTTCTGGTGCTCGGGTTTGCAGCGGTTGATTTCATCCACAAGAACCGATTCGGCCTGCCAAACGGTGGCCGGTGTTTCGATATAGCGGATGCCGCCTGTTTTTTCGTCGGGCCACGGGAATCCCACGAGGTCGTCGAAGGCGATGAGACTCGCGTTGTAGTGCCGGTGATCAAGCCCCAGAGCCTCCGAGAGGCTGTTGAGGAGGAAGGTTTTTCCGGTTCCCGCCTTGCCCACAAGCAGGAGAGGATCACCGCTCGCCAGCGCGGCGAGGATAATGGGTTCGACCGGGGCGTAACCATAGACGCCGAGTTCTTTCAGATATTGTTTGTTCATTTTTCCCACTCCAATGAGGGCTTCCCGAAGTGCCCGTAGTTTGTTGTTTCCTTGAATATTGGCCGGTCGAGTTTGAGCTCGCGGATGATGGCGCCCGGGCGGAAGTCGAACCGCGCGGCGAATTGCGTGGCGAGTTCGTCGTCGCCCGTGCCCTTGGTGTCGACGCGGATCGAGACGGGATCGGGGACCCCGATCGCATAGGCGACTTGGAGTTCCACGATGCGGGCCAATCCGCGCTGAAGGATTTTTCTCGCCACATGGCGTGCGAAATACGCACCGCTGCGGTCCACCTTCGTGGCATCCTTGCCGCTGAAAGCCCCGCCTCCATGGCGCGCCGCACCTCCATAGGTATCGACGATGATCTTGCGTCCGGTGACCCCGCAGTCCGCCTCAGGGCCTCCGATGTCAAAAGGCCCGGCGGGATTCACAAAAACCCGGGCTTTGGGGTTGAACCATGAGCCGAGGGCCAGTGGCAGGAGCGCCTCGCGAACATAAGCCTGAATCTCGCTCTGGCGAGTTGGCCCCGTGTGCTGGGTGGAGACCACGATATCCACGACCTCCACGGGTTTATCGCCCTCATAGCGGACCGTGACCTGACTTTTGGCATCAGGCCTCAGGAACGGAATCTCGCCTGTGTGGCGATGCAGGGCGAGCGTGCGGGTGATGCGATGGGCAAGGGTGATCGGCAACGGCAGGAGTTCGGAGGTTTCCGTGGTGGCAAAGCCGAAAACCAGACCTTGGTCGCCGGCTCCGAGTTGATTGTCCTGACGATCGATTCCCCCCGCGAGGCGCTCGGATTGGCGGCCGAGGAAATCGCTCACGCACACCGAGTCGGCGCTGAATTTCTCATCGGGGTGGGTGTAACCGATGCGGCGGATCGCCTGTCGAGCCACGGACTCGTGATCGACTGTGGCATGGGAATGGATTTCCCCGGCGAGAACGACACGCGCGTCCTTGCAGAGGACCTCGCAGGCGACTCGACTGTTCGGGTCGAGTTCGAGATAGGCGTCGAGGATCGAGTCGGCGATGAAATCGCAAACCTTGTCCGGATGCCCCTCCGCCACGGATTCCGAAGTGAAAAGATGGCTCATGCCGTCACCCCCTTTCCTGTCTTGGCGAGTTTCCCCGCGTTGGCAAGAACCCTGTCCCGCAGCTTGCGTGCCCGCTCCACGCACGGCGTGCCGAGGCTCTGGCGAACGCGGCGCTTGGTGTAGTCGGGGAGGTGGAGGGTGTAGTGGCACCAGAAGGTGCCGTTGTTGTTCCAGAGGTGGTGGTCCGGATTGTCCGCGAGGATGCGGATGGATGCGGTCGGTGTTTGTTTCATGGTGTGTGGCCTTTCGGTTTCGCACCAGGAATCGACTCAATGAAAAAACCGCCTGCCCCCATCAGGAGCGGCGGTTCATTTTTGGCCGTGGAGATTTTTGTTGTTCGGGTCCTTCGACCCGCACATCGCTTGGATTTTTCCAAGCAAGCCACCGTGGGATTTTCTCCAGTTCCTCGGTAGGCACCCTGCGGCTTTCACCACAGGAATTCCTGATGTTGGGTGCGAAGGTAGCAGCTGCCGCGCGGGACTGCAACCGGCGCGTGTGTCATAGTCGAGGACTATTGATTGCTACCGCTTCCGCTTCAGTTTTGGTCAGGGCCGCCGTTTAGGACCCAAGCTCCAGACGCCCTTTAATGGGTTCGGTAAGGGGAGGGCCGGAGGGCTTTGTCTCGCTTGAGTCGCGGCGCCTTTGCGGGAGGTCTTTAATCCCCGCTGGCGCAGCTGGAGACGATCCAGTCGGCGTAGGCGTGGCAGAC